>JAZOOE010000056.1:0-8663 GCA_045654865.1 Acutalibacteraceae bacterium
TTTTCGTCTGTATTATTCATTATTCAATATTCAATATTCATTATTCATTTCAGTAGAACGGATTTTTAAATGAATAATGAAGCCGCTTCGCTGATGAATAATTAATAATGAACAATGTTGGGCGGGACACCCGCACCCGATTGTAAAAGTATTTTTAAGTTGTTGCCATTTTAGGCTGTAAACACAGAAAAACCGACTTGTTTCGACAAGTCGTTTTTTCATTTATGTCCGCAAGGACATAACTTCGTTACGAGCGAAGCGAGTACTTCATTTGACAGTTTGCTGTCAACTTCATTGTCCGAAAAGCGGACATAAACGAACGAAGTTGCCCTACGGGAAAACGGATTGACTTAATAAATTTGTGGTATTATGAATGAAGATAAGCTTGGAAATTTATCAATGGAGTTATCTGTTGATATTTTGAAGTTGGTGTGATATGATTTATTTGTCAGAATTTTTGCAGGAGGAGTAGCTATGAAAAAATGGACCATTCCCTATACGATTGCCGAGCAGGAGTTTGTTGATTTTAATGAGCATCACCTCAGGTGCACTCCTACAGGGAAAAAGATTGTTCTCAGACTGCGGGTGATGTTTGTGGTTGCCGTGGCTGCTTTGTTACCCCTTGTGTTTATTATGGACACACACATATCGGTTAGGCTCGTTCAGCTGGCAGGGTTGGCTGTGTTGGTATTGATTGCGTGGTTTATTACAATTCCTTATTTGTTGTTTATGGCAAAGCGTACTGCAAAGAAGAAAAGGAAGCCTGATGAGAGTATTTTCAGCAGAAGCGGACAATTGATTTTTGATTTTGAAAACCGAACGATAACCGATATCGGTGAAATTTCGGAATTTAAGATTCCCTTTCAGAATATAAGCGTATGTTATGAAACGGAAAGTATGTTTTATTTCTATTTCAGAGTGGACGGGGCTGTCCTTCTGCCCTTCAGAGTGTTTTCAAACGCTTCGTCTTTGGCTGAATTTCGTGAGCTTGTTCATCAGAGCTTTAATTGTGAAAGGTAAAAAATTGATTTAGTGAGGTATATTTATGGCTGAATTTCTTGAGATAGTTATGATCGTTTCCTTCGGTGCATCGTGGCCTTTGAACGTAATCAAATCTTATAAGGCGGGAACGACAAAGGGAAAAAGTCTGCCCTTTCTTCTGTTGATATTTTTCGGCTATATTGCCGGTATTGCTTCAAAGTTTATGAATGAGGCATATATGGCTGCATTTTCCGAGAAATGGTACGTGCTGTTCTTCTATTTCCTTAACATAACGATGGTCGGACTTGACCTTATTATGTACGTAAGAAACAGAGGGCTTGATAAAAAAAGAGAGGAAGCAGGGGAGACGAAATGAAAGTCGGTTTTATAGGTCTTGGTATAATGGGCGAGAGTATGTGCGAGAACATAGTAAAAAAGCACAATGATACCGTATACTGTAACGATCACAAGGAGAGTCAGATAAAAAAATTAGAGGGCTTCGGCTGTGTCGGCTGTAATTCAAATCTTGAAATAGCCGAGAAGGCGGATATTATTATAACTATGATTCCCACGGGAGAGCACGTAAGAGCCGCATATAAGGAAATGCTCCCGGCGTTGGGTGAGGGAAAGATCTGCATTGATATGTCCACTATTGAGCCCTGGGTATCGGTGGAGGTTGCAAATGAGGTAAAAAAGACGGGTGCACAGTTCGCCGACTGTCCCGTGGTACGCTCAAAGGCTGATGCTATCAAGGGTACCCTCGGAGTTCTTGCAGGCTGTGACAGTGAGCTTTTCCCCGTTATTGAGCCCGTGCTTTACTATATGGGCTGTGAGGTCATATATATGGGCGAAAACGGCAAGGGCTTGTATGCAAAGATCTGTCATAATACTTTGGTTGCCGAGATTCAGAACGGTGTTAACGAAACTCTGATTCTTGCAGGAAAATTCGGAATTTCCGTTGATAATTTTGCTCGTGCAGTTGCTGCAGGCGGTGCGCAGAATGCATATATGGCGGTTCAGAAGGATAAGCTGAAGGCTGAGGACTGGACAACGGCATTTTCAATGGAGAATATGTTTAAGGATATTTCTATATGCAATACCTTAGCTCAGCAGGAGGGCTTTTATATGCCCGGAATGACAGCCGCAAGAGAGGCACTTAAAAAGGGTGTGGAAAACGGCTGGAATAAGGATGATTTCAGAAAGACTTATCTTATAGTAAAGGATAATTCATAATATAAGACTTTCCGCGGTCGAAAACAAAACTCAATATTGAGGAAAAACTTGATAGTGTGACAGTCAGGATAAAGCAACGGGCAGTTCTGTATGGACTGCTCTTTTTTAGATTTGAAATTTAATTCCAAAAAAGAATTATAAATTTGTCACCCCCTTTTGTAGGTAAAAAAAAAGGTGCTATAATGTAATCACAACAGCAAAGAGCTCAGGTTGGTTCAGACGATAAGACAAACGCTGACGCCGAGCTTTCGGCTGATAAATAAGATTGTCATTCTTCATTTTTCTACCTTTTTCTTACGCTCAAAGCATCGGAGGTTTCACCACTTTTCCCTCCGATGCCGCGAGAGTAAGGCACACGGTGAAGATTAAGAGAATGAAAATATAAATAAACAGCAAGGGGCTTGCCGCTCTTCAGACTACACAAAGCCGAGCCCCCTGCTTACACTAAAAAGATTTCACCTTATTCTCCTTTCTAACTTACACCGTTGCATCGGAGGGTTCATTAAAACTCCTTCCTTCCGATGCAAGGGCTGTAAGATCAGTATTCTACGGAGAAATTATTATATAGAACTTTCCTCCTTGGGGCGGCAGGGTTGCCTCCTAACCTGCCGCCCGTTAAAAAGCTTCTCCTTTCTTTAAGTATTCGCTTACTTTTCGGGGAGTGTCCCAATACCTCCTTTAATTTTTGTGTTGTTGATGTGTTTTTCCTTTGTTGTCAGGACACTCCCCCGAAACGTAGGCACCGAGACTTACTTGAAATTTTTTCCTCCTTGGGGCGGTAAATCCACCTCCTTGTTTACCGCCCGCTAAAAAGCTTCTTCTTTCTTTAGTATTCGCTTACTTTTCGGGGAGTGTCCCAATACCTCCTTTAATTTTTGTGTTGTTGACTTGTTACTCCATTGCTGTCAGGACGCTCCCCCGAAACGTAGGCGCAAAAAGAATTTGTTATAAAGATTTCCCCCCTCCCTCAGGGCGGTAAAGTTTTTGTTGTTGTCCTTTGCCGCCCGACCTCTTTTGTATAAAGCAGAGACATCAGTCTCTTGTGATAAAATAAAAATTTAAGGAGCGACTTTATGAAGCACAATGATTTTTACAGAATTTATATTGCACCGGCACGACATAAGGGCGAGCAGCTGATACTGAAGCTGAGCTGTGACGATAATTCCGTTTACCGTCTGGGAGTGAGCGAGGCAGACGCTCACGGCTTTATTCCCGGAGACAGCGCATATATCAGAACCCGTGTAATGTTTGAGGATTCCTCGGATACGAAATACATCAAAATATATCTGACAGGTGATATTCTCGATGACTTTACAAGGATTTTCGGAGTAAAGCGTATTACAGGGGACTTTGATGCTGTCTTGGAGCTTTGTTATACGGTGGAGGAATCCATGTCACCTGATGATTCGGATGAGTTCTACGGCTTTAAGCTTATGAGCTTTACGCCCATGGGCTGAGCTGATATGATCTGATATGAAAAGGAGCTGAGAAAAAGAAAAAAGCTAATAAAACTCTGAAAGTTACTTAACAATGCATAAAAGCGGCTGAAGGAAGGCTATAACCTCCCGAAGCCGCTGTTTTTTTGTTGAAAACGGTCAATAATCAAAAAGTTTAATGATTATATTAAAAACTTTAATAAAAGATTTTGGCGGTAAAAAACAAAGACGTATTGCAAAGATTTTGTATAGATGATATAGTAAAATAGACTATGTGTAACTGTATCTGTCGAGGGAGGTCAGCTTGTACGGATGCGGGGTATTGCATAATTAAAAGCAAAAATCAAGAATAATAGCGAAAGCTATAAAACACACGGGTTATTCCCGTTTTGTGCAGCAGTAATGCCGCACAATAAGTCTTAAAGGAGATGAATTTTTTAATGACTAAAATTCGACTTAAAAAAGCATTATCAGTTTTCCTTTCCGTGCTTATGGTGCTTTCATGCTGGGTATGGGTGGCTCCCGAAGAGCATACTCATGCAGACGCAGCAACGCTTACAGGTGATTCAAACTATCTGTTTGCGTATTTTACGGGGACAAGTATAGCGGGACAGACGATTCATCTTGCTGTTTCAAAGGACGGCCTTAACTATACCGCTCTTCGAAATAACGAGCCTGTAATTGTTCCCTCAAAGGGTACAGGCTGTGTTCGAGATCCTTATATATGGTATAACGAGCAGGATAATTACTATTATATACTCGCAACCGACCTTGACTTTACTGATACCGGTAGTGACTATTCCGATAACAGTGAAAGCTTCATAATTTGGCGTTCAAAGGACCTTGTTCATTGGTATGATGAAACAATGATTGACGTCAAGGCTATGTCACATCTTATCGGTGATACAAATAATATGCAGGCTGTCTGGGCTCCTCAGGTGCTCTGGGACGGTCAGTCTTACGTTGTTTATTTTTCACTTCAGTGTGAAGCAACAAAGACTCCTTGGGGTTGGAATAATATTCAGATTGTTTACTTCAGAACAACAGATCTTCTTGATCAGGATGCGTATTATGAGTTCGGTACTATTCATGATCCTGAGCGACACGTAATCGATGCTGATATTATCAAGAAGCCCGGAACAGAGCAGTATTATATGTTCTATAAGGATGAGGCTGCTTCCGGCGGTATTCAGTCTATATACTATATGATTTCCGATAACGGCCCCACAGGACCTTATTATGCACCTAACAATGCAAACGACGGCAGAGGTCCTCAGCTTTTCAGCAGTGTAGGTAAGAATCTTGAAGGCTGTAACTCATTCTTTGATGATTACGGTAATCTTATCACTTACGTTGACGAATATGACTACACTAATGCTGCAGGTCAGAAGGAGGCTCATTTCCACGTAAGCTCAACGTCTGACTTTGTAAACTATACAAAATTGGATGAAAGCAGTTATAACATTAACTCCCTTTCACCCAGACACGGTAGTGTTGTCAAAATTACCGACGAAGAATATAACCGTCTTGTCAACAATGCATACGGTATTACCTCATCCTCCTTCTCCGCTTCCGAGGAGCTCTCGGATCACCTTGTGGGCAGATACTTTACAACCAACGATGTAACATATAATGCCGCTACAGGTAATAAGGATCTTAGCGTAACTGACGGCACTATTACTATGACTGAGCTTTCAAGCGGTGAATATGCTGCCAATTTCACAAACGGCGGTGCTGAGATCAATCTTGCAAATTTGATTTCAGGTGATCTTAATATCAAGGATGGCTTTACCATTACGTTTACTGCAACAGCTCCTACATCTTTAGGTGCTAATGCAAGATTCTTTGATATTTCAAACAACTGGTCTCAGAGAACGGATCCCAATGAGGTATATCTGCATATGTCACCTGTTGCAGATAATAATGGTCTTTACGTAGGCTTGTTTAACGGACCCGTTACAACAAGTAGCTGGACTTGGGCTTCACAGGGTAAGAACTATAATGACGGACAGTCACACGATTATATCATCAGCTTTGCCGACGGTAATATGATTATGTATATTGACGGCGAGCTTGCTATGAAGCGTGACCGTTTCAATATGAATGCTATAACAGTTGATGCAAACGGAAATCAGACGGGCTACGGCGATAATTTCCTTGACAATAACTGGTATAAGCAGATCGGTAACTCTGTAATGCGCATCGGTAAATCAGAGTGGTCAGACCCCTTATTCACAGGTACGATTTCTGATTTTTGTATCTATGATTGCTCTATGTCATATTATGATGTAAAGACAATTCAGAATGAGCAGGATATTGCTGCAGGACTCACACACGTACCTGTTGACGGTTCATCATTCGATTCTGCAATCCCCTCATGGACAGATTCAACTACCTCTCAGATGGCAGGACTTGCAGGAACATATTTCAGCAATATTCTGTATTCTCCTCAGGTTACCGGTATGCCCTCAGGTGCATCAAAGGATGCTAATCCCTCTACGGGAAATGGTGCGGCGGTTGCTGGTGATCAGGCGGATGTTTATTACGGTATTTATTATGCCAACAATACGGTTGTTTTTGTTGACGGAAAAACAACGCCGAAAATACCGGTTTATTATGCAGGTCGTGTAAATAATAACGGTCTTAACTGGGCAAGATTGTATGGTGCATATCCGACCAATTCCGAATTTTCACTTACCGGTTCATGGGCAGGATGGACTGCTTCGTCAAAATATCATGAAACAGTACAAAACCCTGACGGAGCTTCTCTCGGATACAGTTCGTCAACTACAGGTTCGTATGATCTGGACTATGACGGCAATCAGCAAGATAAAAGAGATGTATACTATTTCTCTAACGTAATGCAGCTTAATACTCAGAATGTTACTTTTAATTCAGACGGATATCTGAAGTATAATATTAATTGGCATATAACCGCTGCACGTTCGGATGATGACTCCTCCGGTGATGAGCAGATAACAAACATAGCAGTTGACTTAAAATCCGGATTTTACACTTACGTTGTAAATCTTAAGCCGATTGTTGCCGTAAAGGATGAGATTGCTGCTGAGTATAATTCTATCGTAAACAATACGACATATTGCCCTGCGACCATAGCAAACTATAAGGCAATTGTTGAAACAATCGCAGCCTTCAATCCCAACAGCTATAACTATGCAGGCGGAACAGATGCTGCCATTCAGCAGTGCTTAGCTGATATGAATAAGCTTATCAGCGAATATAATACTGCTAAGGCTAACATCAAAGCTCATAAGATAGTTACCATCCCCGGAAGAGATGCAACCTGTGCATATCCCGGACTTACAGAAGGCAGCTATTGTGAATACTGCGGTGAGGTTTATACTGAGCAGACAGGTACGGACATTGTTGCTCATACCTTCGGTGACGTTGTTACCGGTTCAAACGGTATTCAGTACAGAGAATGCTCTGTCTGTCACGTAAGAATCGAGAACAAGCCTCTTGAAGTAAGATATGAAAATCTTTTCTCTACTGAGGAATGGATTAATTCGGCGAGCAACAACGTTTTCAACGGTACAATTTCATCAAATGCTGTTGCAGGTACTATCACAATTGTAAATCAGCATACGTCTGAAATATATACAAGAGCACACTATGACGGACAGGATCGTGTAACAGCCCGTGATCCCGGAAATTACGCTATTCCCGTTATAGGTGGCAGAACGTATATAGTTGAAGCAACAAGCCTTGCTTCTTCAACGTCTAACGGTGACATTTTTGTATTCCAGTATGACAAGAACGGACTTGTATACAAGGCAATTCCCGGTGTAATCGGGGACCTTACTCCCGGCGAGACCAGATATTTAGAGTTTACCGTGGATGAAGAAGCTGCATATATCGAGCTTCGTTTTGATGCTAACGATGCAGGCAATACAGTTACATTCTCGGATATCGGTGTTTACGAAACGTCAACATCCCGAACAACGTTCTATCCCGGCGAAAACAAATCTCTTGCTATACCTGAACCTAAGAATGGTTATGTATTTGACGGTTGGTATACAAAAGCCGGTGTTAAAATTGAGAATACGTCTCAGCTTAATGCACCCATAACTTACGTTTATTCAAGATGGACCAACAAGGTAAATGTAATATGGAAGAACTTTGACGGTACTGTTCTTCTTGAACAGAATCTTACTGCCGATGATGCACATACATACACCGGTGCTGCCCCCACAAAGAATGCAGACAGCACATATCACTACACCTTTAAGGAATGGACTCCCGAGGGTTCAACTGTAACCTCAAAGGTCGTATATATAGCAACATTTAATTCAGTTGCTCACAGCTTCACCTATACAAATAAGGATGAGGCTAAGCATACGGCAAAGTGCTCTTGCGGATACGTAGCAGAGCTTGCTCACCGTTTTGACGGCGGTGTCGAGACAACACCTCCCAGCTGTACCGCAAACGGTGTAAAGACCTATACTTGTTCTGATTGTTCGGCAACGAAGACAGAAGCAATTTCTGCTGTTCCTCACAGCAAGGCAGAACCGGTTAAGGAAAACGAAGTGAAGGCAACCTGCGAGACAGACGGATCTTACGACAGTGTAATTTACTGTTCATCCTGCGGTGCTAAGCTTTCAAGCGAAAAGATTACCGTAAAAGCATTCGGTCACGATTACGTAGGTGTTGAGACAAAGGCTCCCACCTGCACCGAAAAGGGTGTAATGACCTACACCTGTAAGAATGACGCAAGTCATACATATACAGAGGAAATCGATGCAAAGGGACACGAATACAGCAGCCTTATTGCAGAGATTCCTGCAAAATGTAATGCAACCGGTACAATTGCACATTACACTTGTGCAAACTGTGATGTATTGTTTGATTCAAACAAGAACGTTGTAACAAGTCTTGTAATTGAAAAGAATTCCAATAACCACGCCGCTCTCGTTAAGGTTGATGCTAAGGCTCCCACCTGTACCGAGATCGGTTACGAGGCTTATGAATACTGTTCAGCTTGTGATTACACAA
>JAZOOE010000057.1:0-2536 GCA_045654865.1 Acutalibacteraceae bacterium
GACAGCGAAAAGTTCAAGGCTGTTCTCGAAGCTAATGCATCAAGACCTGTTCCTCAGTGGCTTGAAGCTGCTGCTGAAACACACACAGCAAAGATCGTTGCTCTTCCCGAAAGAGATCAGATTTTTGTTCCTGTTGAAGAACACTTAATCGTTGAATTCTATTCAAAATAATTGTTCTTTTTTGTGTACGATTTATATATTTTTTCAGCACAGAATAACAGCTATTCTGTAATTACAAGGAGGGTTTTTGAATGATAGGCATGGAAAAGCCCAGCATTACAACTTATGATTTAAGTGAAAACGGATCATACGCTAAGTTTGAATTCGCACCCCTTGAGAGAGGTTATGCCACTACCATCGGTAACAGCTTACGTCGTGTTCTCTTATCATCACTTACAGGTTATGCTCTCACATCTGTTAAGATCAACAATGTGCTTCATGAGTTCTCAACCATTCCCGGTGTTAAGGAAGACGTAACAGAAATCGTTCTTAATCTTAAGGGCGTTCTTCTTAAGATTTACGGTGACAGTGCTAAAGATTTATTGATTGATGTAAGCAACGCTACTGAAATCACTGCAGGTGATATTCAGTGTGATTCTGAAGTTGAAATTCTCAATCCTGACTGGCATATCGCTACAATAAGCCCCGACGCTCACGTGAGAATGGAGCTTACTGCTGATATCGGCAGAGGATACGTTTCAGCTGATGAAAACAAGAAGCTTCTCGGTAACCCCGCTATCGGTGTTATTCCCATCGATTCAATCTATACACCCGTAATCAAGGTTAACTACACAGTTGATAACACTCGTGTTGATGACAAAACTGACTATGACAAGTTAACACTTGAAGTTTGGACAGACGGAACACTTACCGCAAAGGATGCAGTTTCGTTTGCTGCCAAGATTCTCAACGAACATCTCAATCTCTTTGTTGACCTTTCTGAAGAAGCAAGCAATGTTGAGGTTATGGTCGTTAAGGATACCGATTCTAATAAGCAGACATTAGAGATGACCGTTGAGGAGCTTGACCTTTCCGTTCGCTCATTCAATTGTCTCAAGAGAGCGAATATTCATAAGATCGGCGATTTGATCGAAAAGACTGAAGAGGATATGATGAAAGTCAGAAACCTCGGTAAGAAGTCACTCGATGAGGTTATTGCTAAACTCGCACAGTTCGGCTTATCTCTTCGCCAGGAGGATGAATAATCCTTTCATAATCTTGACCTATAAGGTATTAAGGAGTGATTTAAATGCCCGGAACCAGAAAGCTTGGTAGAACTACTGATCACCGTAGAGCTATGTTAAGAGCTATGGTAACTTACCTTTTGGAAAATGGCAAAATTGAAACCACAGTAACAAGAGCTAAGGAAGTTCGTGCTATTACCGAGAAGATGATTACTCTCGCTAAGGTAAACTCCCTTCATAATAAAAGACAGGCAATGGCTTACATCACAAAGGAAGACGTTGTTAAGAAGCTCTTCGACGAAGTTGCACCTAAGTATGCAGACGTAAAGGGTGGTTACTGCCGCATCATCAAGACAGGTCCCCGTCGTGGCGACGCTGCTGAGATGTGCATCATCGAGCTCATCTGAGTTTGATACCAAAAGAAAAGCATAAATAAGGCGGAGCACCGAAAGGTGCTCCGTTTATTTTTTTTGCTGATTTTTAATGTTTGATTAAGATTATTGCCCCTGTATTGTTATTTAAATTATCAGCAGATATAATATAAGTGTACTGAATCGGCAATAGAGGGAAATATTATGAATAAAAAGCTTTCAAAAATCGGACTTTTATTGATTGCAATATTAAACTGCCCGTATGTTTTCATTTTAATCAGAGGACTTATGAATCCGAATCCTGTTACAAATGAAAAAGTAACCGAAGGCTCACAGCCTGTAATAGTTTTAGCTATACTTTTTGCTTTGCTGTGTTTTGCAGGACCTTGTGTGCAAGAGAAGCACATAGATAAATACAGGAAATGTTCAGATATTCTTGTAATCTTAAGAGTAGTTGCCGGAGAATTCGGAGCTTTCTGGGGTTCATTTTATATAATATGGCAAGAAGCCGGGGGTTCCAGTCCTTTAGCCATTTTTACAGAGCTTGATAAGCTTAACCTGATACTGGTAGTAGGCGTAATATTGCTGTTGCTAACTTTACCGGCAATGACACATATAGCGGCTTTGATCTGCTTCGAATTCGGACTCCCAAAAGATAGACGCACGAAAAAGCTTCATATATATAAAATATTACTTATTGTACTGTCAATGGTTGCATTAATCGGCATTTCAGCTATGTTGGCAGTATATTTTCAGATGATACAATGAGAATGTGATATGCAAACCAAATCATTTTGCAGCTGAAACGGTAACTGTTAAAGAAAGTAAATTTATATTGTGCAAAATTACATATTCTGACAATAATTTATGTTGACAATTAACAAGTGAAGGATTATACTTATATCTCGGTGCGGTAATCGTATCGAGTTTTTTTGTATGGAGATATGAAATGACTAAGGTGATTGATTTTGTGAAAAAGAA
>JAZOOE010000058.1:0-8287 GCA_045654865.1 Acutalibacteraceae bacterium
CATATTGAGTGGGGATTTGTGCTTTTTTTGAACACCATTTTATTTACCTATAAGAACATATAGTTATTTGTGCAATACAAAAAAGGGCGTTACACCAGTTATGGCTTTTTTTGCATGTATGAGAATTACTATTTTGTGGTTGACCGTATATAATGTCTAATGTAAAATGTAATTACAAAAGTTATTAGCATTCTGATTAATCTGGAGGTTGCACATATGTATATTCGGAAAAATGAATTAATTAGAAGACTCGTTGAAATAACCAGAAAAGATAGAAAAGAATTTATTGAATGTACTGTTGAATATTTATATGAATTATATGAAAGTTATACAAAGCTGTTGCCGTTTTCATCCTCATATGTTGCATTTATATGTTTCTCTATTTCAGGTGGTAGAATGACAATTAAATATTCTTTTCTTATTGCAGAGAAAAACACAGTACTGTTTATGAATACTATGACAGTGAAAACCGCATACTGGCTTCCAACTTCAACAGAAAAGGCAAGGTGTTTGAGCCATACGATTTCAGAGTGAAATATCAGTCAATCAGAGATTACGGCTGGAGTATTACTCTTTGCTTTGATATGATGAATAAATAAAACCAATAATATTCAGACGGCTGTGCTATTCTTTAATCCATCTCGAAAGGAGAAATACAAATGAATCCGTTATTACCAAGATATTTTTTTATGGCTGATGCAGAGGCACGTGTTATGCCGGACGGCCGTCTGTATCTGTACGGCTCTCAGGATATTTCAGGCTCAAAGGATTATTGCTCCAAGGAATATCACGTTTTTTCAACGGATGATCCGGCACTTGAAAAATGGACAGATCACGGTATTTCATTAAGCAACAGAAAGGATAATCCCGGGATTGCGTTCAGTGCGGATACTACCTTGTATGCTCCTGACGGAATTTACTGTAACGGTAAATATTATCTTTGTGCCTGCGGAGCGGATAATTTTGAAGCTATATTAGAATCGGACTCACCGTCAGGTCCCTTTGTCAATGCAAAAAAGATTATCGGAGCAAGCGGTGACAGTATTGATCCTGCCATATTTGTTGATGATGACGGTCAGGTATATTATTTCTGGGGACAGTTCAGGCTTAAGGGTGCTAAGCTCAATGCCGATATGGAAACCTTAGATATGGACTGCTTAAACAAAGAGGTTCTTACCGAATTTGAACACGGCTTTCACGAGGGTGCATCAATCCGTAAGCATAACGGGAAATATTATATGGTATATACTGATATTTCACGGGGAAGTGCAACCTGCCTTTCATATGCAACGTCTGATTTTCCCCTCGGTCCCTACAAAAAAGGCGGTACGATTATTGATAATATCTGTTGTGATCCGCAGACCTGGAACAATCACGGCTCAATAGAATGTTTTCACGGACAATGGTATGTGTTTTATCATCGCTCCTCGCAGAATTCAAGGACAAGCAGACGTGTTTGTGCCGAGCCTATATATTTTAATGAGGACGGCTCCATACAAGAGGTTATTATGACGTCTCAGGGGGCATCAGACGCTATTTCTGCAGTACAGAGGATTGATGCTTCACTTGCTTGCCGTGTGAAAGGCAATGTGTACGTCGCTCCCGACGAAAAATCTGAAGAAAATGAAGTTCTTCTTAACGGCGGTGGCGGAAACTGGATTGAGGATTGGGCAGAATACAGATATATCAATTTCGGTGACGGTGTATTCTCGTGGAGAATCAGCGCCAAAGGACAGGGCAGAATTTCCGTAATGGCAGAGGATTACGGTATAGCCGGAACCATTGATATAAGTGCAGATGAATTTACGGAATTTTCGGGAATGCTGACACAAGCCGTATCCGGCACAAAGGCTGTATGGCTTTTGATGAACGGACAAGAAATTTCGGTGGATTGGTTCTGCTTTGAAAAGCCGGCAATTAATCATACTGCTTACTGTGTTCAGTCGTTTTGAATAATAAGCAAAAGGTCTCCTGTCAGGCGACCATTTCAAGTAAATAAATTGTTATAGTGCGGTTGCAGGGTTCACACAGACCTTCAACCGCATTAATTTTTAGAAGAAATTGTAATGAAAGAAAAAATGAACAGCATCACGAAATTAGTATTTATTTCAGACCGCAGCGGATCTGTTTCGGGACTTGGCCCCGATGCTGTGCCCTTTACTTTTGTGAAAAATAGTGTAAAATAGTATTGACTCTGACGTAGCGTTATAGTGTATATTCATAGCCGAGGTGAAGTTATGAAGCTACAAATCAAAGAATTTGCCGGGCTGACAGGTGTTAGTGTGCGCACACTGCATTACTACGACGAGATCGGCTTGCTGAAGCCGAGCTTTGTTGATGAGCAAAACGGATATCGGTTTTATGATGAAGCATCTTTGGAACGGATGCAGGAGATCTTGTTTTACCGTGAGTTGGATTTTTCGCTGAAAAGCATTGCGGAGCTCCTCGCCTCGCCGAACTACAATAAACAAAAAGCGCTTGCGAAGCAGAAGCAGTTACTGACGTTGAAGAGGGAACGCCTCACACGGTTGATTGCAGCTCTGGAGCAAGCAGAAAAAGGAGAGATCACAATGAGCGCATTTGACAATAGTGAATACGAAACCACCCGTCAGCAGTACGAGGACGAAGCAAAACAGCGGTGGGGCGCCACCGACGCATACAAAGAGAGCCAAGCAAAGACAAGCGGCTACTCCAAAGATAAATGGAATGACGTTCTTGGCGGAATGAACAGTGTCTTCGCTGAGTTTGCCGAGTGCAAGAACTGCGGTGAAAGAACCGACAGCGACACGGCACAGCGGCTCGTAAAGAAGCTGCAGGACTACATCACAGCAAACTTTTATCACTGTACCGATGATATCCTTGCAGGACTCGGTCAGATGTACGTATGCGACGAGCGATTCAGGAATAACATTGATAAAAATGGTGACGGTACAGCGGAATTCGTTTCCGAAGCTATTAAAATCTATTGTAAGAAATAATCACAAGCGCCATCGGGAATTCCGGTGGCGTTCATTAATTTATTGCTTTTTGGTTTCTGAGAGTGATATAATTATTTTACCAAAATTTTAGAAATCCGTATCGGGAGCTGATGCTTATATGAAGACATTTTTATTTCAGGGTGACTCAATAACAGATGCAAACAGAGATGATGAAAATCTGATTAACGGCGGCCTTGGACACGGCTATGCATTTATGATGGCGACTGAATTTGAAGGGGAGCACAAGGGTGAAATCTGCTTTCTCAACCGCGGAAAAAGCGGTGACAGAATAACCGATGTTTATGCCCGAATCAAGGAGGATATTATTAATCTGAAGCCGGATTTCATGTCAATTCTCATAGGCGTGAACGATGTTTCCCATGAGCTTACTATGAATTGCGGAGTGGGCCCCGAAAAGTTCAGAAAAATTTACGGTATGCTTATTGATGAAATAAAAGAATGCTTACCCGATATTAAAATTATAATTCTTGAGCCGTTTATCTTAAAGGGCAGGTGTACGGAAGAATTATGGGCTGCCTTTGATGCGGATGTAAGAAGGCTTGCAGAGATTGCGAAGCAGGTTGCGAAGCATTATAATTTCACCTTCGTTCCGCTTCAGGATAAATTCGACAGCCTCGTGTCGGACGGCAATACGGAGCTCTGGACTGCCGACGGCATCCATCCCACCGCCGCAGGACATGAGATAATAAAAGACGAACTCTTAAAGGCACTCCTTGCGATTATGTAATGAAGGACGGTACTCAGGTGACAAGGCTTCGAATGTTTATTGCAGTGAAAATGAAGCGTTAAGATAATAGTGAGAAGATTTATATGCCGCTGCAGATAATAAGACAAGACATAACAAAAATGCAGGGTGATGCCATTGTAGGCACCACCAATGCGGAAATGATGGCTTTATGTGTGGCAGAGCGAGAATACCTTGCAGGAGTATATGAAGACAATGTATAAGCTTTTTGACCTTATTGTTGAGCGCGGTATGACAGACGTCGAATGCTGCACAATTTGCTTTTATGAAAAAATTATCTGTTGTGTAAGCTTTTGTTTTTAGTTATAATAATTTTATGGTGAGCTCTTATAATAAAAAGCAAAGAGGGGTAAGAAATGGAAAGGTATAAATTTGATTGGGAAAATCCCGCTGTAATTAAAAGGAATAAAGAGGATGGACATACAATAGCCTTTTCTTATAATAACGAGGCAGATGCGCTCGGAAGAAAAGTGCCTGAGTCTAAAATGACTCTTAACGGTATGTGGAAATTCCACTGGCAAAGAGGTCTTGATAATTGCCCTGAGGACTTTATGTCCGAGGATTTTGACGCTTCCCGCTGGGATGAAATAAAGGTTCCTTCAGTCTGGCAGATGGGGCAGGAAACAGGCAGTTACCCCTATTATTATGCAAGTACATATTGCCGTGCCTTAAGCCGTAAAAAGAATAAAATTCCGTCAATTGATCACAAGATGCAGGAAATCGGATTGTATATCCGAGATTTTGATATGCCTGAGTGCTTTGACGGTCAACAGATTTTTATGCACTTCGGTGCCGCAAAATCCGCAATCGAGGTTTATGTTAACGGTGAGTATGTCGGCTATTCACAGGGCTCTATGACTCCTCATGAATTTGATGTTACGAAATTTGTGCATAGGGGTACTAACAAGGTTGCAGTAAAATGCTATCGTTTTTCTGACGGTGCATATCTCGAAAACCAGGATATGTGGCTTCTTTGCGGTCTTTATCGTGAGGTATATATCTATGCCGAGCCCAAAAAATGCCTGCGAGATTTTTATATTACAACCGATCTGGATGCTGAGTATATAAACAGTAACACTACACTTGAAATTCAGGTCAATAATTATGATGGGGCAGGCAGTGCCGCAGTAAAAGCTGAAATTATTGACGGGGATAACAGAATTCTTATGGGCGAAGGTGAAACAGACGGCTCATCAAAGATTGTTTTTACAAAGCTTATTGAAAACCCGAAGAAATGGTCTGCCGAAAGTCCTTATCTTTACAAATTGCTTCTTACAATAACTGCCGACGGCAAAACTACCTATAAATCAATTCGCTTCGGTTTTAAGAAGGTTGAAATTATCGGTGAAAAGCTGTTGTTTAACGGTAAGCAGATGATGCTGCGCGGTGTTAATCGTCACGATTTTGATCCTGATTACGGTTGGGCAGTTCCTGAGGAAAGGTACCATCAGGACCTTAATCTTATGAAAAATGCAAACATCAACTCCATACGTACGTCACATTACCCCGATGATCCGTATTTCTATGATCTCTGTGATGAATACGGCTTTTATGTTATGGATGAATGTGACCTTGAAACCCACGGTGTACGCCGTAAGGGTGTTCCCGGTGATAACCCCGTCTGGACGGATGCGGTTGTTGACCGTATGGAGAGAATGGTGCTCCGTGACAGAAATCACGCTTGTGTGTTTATGTGGTCTTTGGGTAATGAGGCAGGTGACGGCAGTAACTTTGCCGAAATGAAGAAGGCTGCTCTTAAGCTCGATAACACACGTCAGTTCCACTATGAGGGAGACTTTAACTTCACAAAAAGTGATGTTATTTCAAGAATGTATCCCGTTGAAGCTGCAATGAAAAAGCTTTGCAATAAGGAGCCTATTGAAATTACCCTTTTTGATAATATTGCAAATGCTCTTGCGGCAGACTCAAAGCCCGTAAATAAAGAGGATTATTGCAGACCTGTTTTACTTTGTGAGTATGCACATTCTATGGAAAACAGTCTCGGTAACTTCCAGGAATATATGGATGATTTTGAGGCGTATGACCATATGCACGGCGGGTATATCTGGGATTTTGTTGACCAGGCAATCCGCAAAAAAACACCCGAGGGCGACCAATGGCTCTATGGTACGGATTTTGAGCCCTGCGAGCCGGGCAGATACACACATTTGCCAAACACAACTGCAATGACGGGCTCTAATACATATTTTAACGCAAACGGAATTGTTGCAGCCGACCGTAAGCCTCACCCCTCATATTATGAGGTAAAAAAGGTTTACTGTGAAATTAAGGTCAAAGAAAAAGATATCAATGCAGGTCTTTATACCTTAATAAATAAAAAGCTTTTTACAGACCTTTCTGATTTCGACTTTAAATGGAGCTTGCAGGCAGAGGGTGTTGAAATTCAGGGCGGCACAGTTGACGTGAACTGTGAGCCGCTTTCACAGGTTGATTTTAATATTCCTTATGACCTTACAGCCTTGCCGGAAAAAGAATGTGTGCTCATAGTTTCGTTTATTAATAAATATAGCCATCCCTGGTGCGAGGCAGGCTATGAGCAGAGCTTTGACCAGTTTATAGTTAAAGAAGCAGCCTCTAAAAAAGCTGAGGTTCAAGGTGAAATATCCTTTAATAAAAACGGTGAAACAGTCTGCGTTAAGGGTGAAGGCTTTGATTTACAGATTGTTAAAGGTAAAATCACTTCACTCAGATATGACGGCAAGGAATATCTTAAGGAGCCCATTGCTCCCAACTATTTCCGTGCACTTACCGATAACGATATTTCTAATTTTAATTTTGTGCCGTTCCTTATTCCCATAAATCCCTATTTCAATTGGCGTTGGGCAACAAATACGGCAAAGGGCAGCGTAAAGTCTGTTAATAAAAATGAAAAAGGTCAGCTTGTAATAAACGTTAATTGGAGCGTTAAACTGTTTAAGGGCGTTACCTCCGTATTTATTGTTAACCCTGACGGAAGCATAGAGCTTACACATACAGGCACACCGCAGATGTTCAAGCTTCTTCGCTTCGGTACAAAGATGGGTATTCTTCGCGAGTTTGATATGGTCAGGTGGTACGGCAGAGGACCTCACGAAACATATTTTGACCGCAAAACAGGCGGAAAAATCACCCTGCATGAAAAATCAGTTGCAGACCTTGAGCACCATTATATGAGACCTCAGGAGAATGCAAACCGTACCGATGTACGCTTTGTTGAATTCAGAAATAAAGCGGGGAAGGGACTTCGCTTTGAGGCTATGGGAGAAACACCGATATGCTTCAGCTCCTGGCATTACACTCAGGAAGAGCTTCATAAGGCAAAGCATATACATCAGCTGACACACAAGGATATTACAACAGTCAATATTGACCTTAACAGTATCGGTGTCGGCGGTGATATGCCGGGTGATGCTCAGGTGCGTGAAAAATATAAGCTGAAGCCCGGCAAGGTTTATACATACACATTCCGTATTCAGCCTGTAAAATAAAATCATAGAGGATGTAAAAAGGCAGACCGCATAAAAGAAAATAATCAATTGAGCACGAGCTTTTGATTTATGTCTTTGTAAAAATGGATTGTTTCAGTAAAAATACTGGTGTTTATCTGGTGTTTTTTTGTAAAATAAACACCAGAAACGGCAAAAAGGCGAAGAGTGGAGTTGATGTCGGAAGGTGTCGGAATCCCTTATGTATCAAGGCTTCGTGGGTGTTTCTGGTGCGGATTTTCAAGGGTGCAAAAACTGTCCGAATCGTCTTCAAGTCTCTCGCCACTCGGACCAAAAAAAAGCATCGACTTTGTCGATGCTTTTTTACTTTTTACCTCTTCACTATTCACTTTTCACTAACCCCCAAATCCCTTATATATCAACGTTTTACACTTTTTTAATATCAAAAAATCAGACTCTGAACAAGCCTATTCTCCCCGTTCAGAGTCTTTTCTATTTTACCCATTTTGCCACTTTGGTGTTTATTTGGTGTGTATCATAAACACCAAGATTGATATGTAAGTTTCTCTGTTAAGTGTATGGTTTAATTATTAAAAACATTGTATAATAGCAAACTAATTTTTAAAATTTGTTGAACAAAGTAAAAAAATAGTGTATAATCGAATTACGATACTTTTGAAATGAGGTGAAGTATCTGTGAATCTATTACATATGAAATATGCAGTGGAGGTTGCTAAAGCCGGTTCTCTGAATAAAGCAGCGGAAACTTTATTGATAGCGGCACCCAATGTCAGCCGTTCAATAAAAGAACTTGAAGCAGATATAGGAATATCAATCTTTGAGCGTACAACAAAAGGTATGGAGCTCACTCCCGAAGGTGAAGAATTCATAAATTATGCAAAGGGAATTCTTAACCAGATTGATGAGGTTGAAAACTTTTATAAAAAAGGTTCGGCAAAGAAACAGAAGTTTTCAATTTCGGTGCCGAGAGCATGTTATATTTCTGAAGCGTTTTCGCAGTTTTCAAAATCGCTTTCCAAAGAAGCTGCAGAAATTTTTTACAAAGAAACAAATTCTCAGCGTACAATCCGCAATAT
>JAZOOE010000059.1:0-2120 GCA_045654865.1 Acutalibacteraceae bacterium
TTAATTCTATTATCTCTCTTTCATATTGTTTTATATGTCTATATCCTTTTGGCATACAAAAATCCCCTTTATGGTAGTTTATTTCATTCTACCATAAAGGGGTGGCTTTTTTCTATTGTCCGTTTTTAACGGACTTGTTCACTGCGGTACGAGAGACTTTGTATTATTTATCTTACGGAGCACCGACCTTTATAAGATAAAAGATAAGACTCCCCGTTTGACGAGAAGAGTTCATATTTTATGCAGATGTGCATTTTCTCAGAGAGAAAATGTTTCAGATGCGTGAAATATGGACTTTTATCGGAAATATAAGAGTGTAAACCTTATCGGTCATAGCACAAGCTGACTAACAGACTATTGACAGTATTACGGAAAAGTGCAGAAAGTGGTCTATTTATGATTTTCGGCACCCGACAGCCGTACGAGGGTACTGCGAGGGTGGCGAAAATCAAGCGTTGCATAGTCCAGGCGAGGCTTAAACGTAAAAAAATAAGGATAAGTGCGTGGTGGCACTTATCCTTAAATATTACTTCGCGTTAAATAGGCTGCTTTATGCATTTTTCCGCTCGATCCTGGCGCCGACTGAGGTAAGCTTTTCTACCATCTTTTCGTAGCCGCGGTCGATGAGGTGTACGTTCTCAATCACTGTTTCGCCCTCTGCGCAGAGGCCTGCGATGACCATAGCCGCACCGGCTCTCAGATCGTCAGCCTTAACCTCGGCACCCGTAAGGGAGGGCACGCCCGTAACGATTGCGCCCTTTGCATCGGGGTTCACGTTGATGTTAGCACCCATCTTTTTAAGCTGCTTTACGTAGCGGAATCTGCCGTCCCAGACGGAATCCGTAACGATGCACATACCGTCGGCGAGAGCCAGAAGTGTGGTGAACTGAGGCTGCATATCCGTGGGGAAGCCGGGATGTGGGCTGGTTGTGATATTGGTTGCGATGATCTTTTCACCGGGCATAATGTCGATGGAGTCATCGTTTTCATTGATGAAGCAGCCGCAGTCAATGAGCTTCTGAGTGATGCTCTTGAGGTGCTGAGGGATAACGCGGGTGATTCTCAGTGTGCTGCCCGTTGCGGCGGCGGGGATCATATACGTGCCTGCCTCTATCTGATCGGGAATGATGGAATAGTCGCAGGGACGAAGCTCGCTGACACCCGTAATCTTTATCGTACCGTCGGGGAAGCCTGCGCCCTTGATGTCTGCACCCATACTGTTAAGGAAGTTGGCAACGTCAACGATGTGGGGCTCCTTGGCGGCATTTTTGATAATCGTGGTACCCTCTGCAAGAACAGCGGCAAGCATAGCGTTGATGGTTGCGCCGACGGAGACCTTCTGGAAGCGGATGGTGCCGCCCGTAAGCCTCCCAGCCTTTGCTTCAACGATACCGTAGGTATTCTTGTCTGCCTTTGCGGGGCCGACAGTAATGGTATCGGTTCCCGCACCCTTGATGTCTGCACCGTTTTTGTTGAGATAATCAGCAAGAGAGACGATGCTTTCGTCAACGAGAGCGTGCTCAAGAACCGTTGTGGAGCTTGAATTTACGGCGCTCAAAAGGAAATTCGCCGTAGCGTTTTCCGAATATTTGTCAAATTTTATCTCCGTATTTGCAGAAAGAAGCTCGGAATCAAGCTTACAGCCTGCAATTTTGATCGTAGACGTACCTGCTCCCTCAATATTTGCATCCTTGCTTACGAGGAAGGCAATAAGATCCTTGACGTAATCCTCTGTGGATGCATTTCTGATGATTGTGGTGCCGTTTGAGCGCACAGCCGTGAGAATTGCATTTATTGTCACGCCTACTGAGGGCTGATCGAGGGTTATTTCAATGTTTCCGAGAGTTGAGGTTACCGCACCGAGGGCTTCAAAGCTCATAAGATGAAGATCTATGGGGCGCACTCCTCCGAAGCTGCAGCCTCCGGGCATAGCAACTCTTGCTTCCTTGAATCTACCCAGAAGCGCACCGAGGAAATAATAGGATGCGCGGAGCTTGCTTGAAAGCTCATAGGGCACGTCAAGCGCCTGAACAGCCGTGGTATCCAACAGAAGAACGCCGTCCTCAAAGGTGTATTGAGCGCCTAAATGGCGCAGTATTTCAAGGAGCACACCGATATCG
>JAZOOE010000060.1:0-3302 GCA_045654865.1 Acutalibacteraceae bacterium
GCTTCTTTCTATGATGTTCAGAACCGATATGGGACTTTCCGAGGCAATGAAGGCAGGTGCCTATGACGGAATAAATCCACTTGCGTGGATGAAATCACTTCGTGATGAAACCCGACTTCGTCGGAAGCTTGACGGATTTGATTTCATCTGAAGCCGTAGGCTGAAGATTTCATCTGAAACTTGTTTCAGATTTCATCGTGAGCAAAGCGAACGATTTCATTGAACTTTCTTCCCTTATCCGTTATAACAATTCATACCAAAAAATCCTGAATGTGAAAACGTTCAGGATTTTTTCTTTTTACCTTTTCACTCTTTGCTAAAATTTAGGGTGACGGCAATAATCCGAACCGTGTTTTTTCTCGGCTGATTTCCGCCACTTCTTCGTTAAAATCCTTGTCAATCCGAAAGGATTGACTCCGGTTTTGCCTTGAATTGCCAAAAATCTTCCCGAGAAAAAATCTTCGACCTGAAATCAAAGATTTTTCAGATGATTTTTGGTTGTTGAGGGTGCCGAAAGGCTGACGCCTTTCAAAGCCGAAATGCCGAAAAGCGCTGAAAGGGCTTGATTTCAGGCATGGTTCGGATTACTACCGTCACCCTACAGTCAGTATTTTTTGAAAGTAACAGGTAAGAGTTAATAAGTGAAATTAATCCGTTCTTGTCATTTGTATCAGAAAAAGCTCTTTGAAAGAAGTGCTTTTTTTATGAAGTGCACCTGCGGTGCATAAAAAATGAAGCAGGACTTTGTCTTGATTGTCCTCAGGACAGACGGATTGACTTTTACGCTTCGTTGTTATAAAATAATTTCCGAAAATGCAAAAGCTAATGGCTTTATTGCTTTGATCTTAGAACGAACCATATCTGAATGAGTCAGATATTACGGAGATTTACGGATGGTTGATTTTTTTTATGAGTATCAGAATTTAATTGCTCAGGGTTTCGGCTTTATAGCTATGGGGATTGCGATTGCAATGTATCAGTTTAAGAAGCACCGCACCATACTGATATTGATGACTCTTTGCTCCTTTGTTTGGTGTCTGCATTTTGCCTGTCTCGGACTTTTTACTCCCGTGGCTATGAATCTTATTAACGTGATAAGAGGTATCGTCTACAGCTTCAGGGAAAAAAGGTCGGCTCAGAATAATATAATCCCTGCAGTGTTTATTGTGCTTTGTGCAGGAAGCGTAATTGTTACGTGGGACAGTGCATGGAGTATATTGCCGTTTATTGCATCTATCTTTGCGACAATTGCCAACTGGCAGAAAAATACGCGGCTTCTTAAATATCTGTCAATTCCCGTGTGTGTATGCTGGTTCGTTTATAATATCGCCAACGGCTCTGTTGCGGGAACGCTTAACGAGACCTTTGCGCTTATTTCAATTGCAGTTTATCTTGTAAGAACGAGAAAGGAAAAGGCGGGTGTCTGAAGCACAAGCCATCGGGAGAACAGTATGAATACCTTTATCAGGTGCGCCGCAACGGCTGTCGGAGCTGCGGCTTTATATTTCGGACTTACGGCAGGTATATATATGCCCTTTGTTATAAGTAAGTCAAAAAAGAAATACCGAGATGACTGCGAATATCTTATGATTCTCGGCGGAGATATAATCGGTGCAGACACGCCCAGTCCTCAGCTTTTTGAAAGAATGAGAGAAGCGGCAATTTATCTTAATGAAAATACCTCCTGTGTGATAGTGCCCTGCGGCGGCTGCTTCAGAACGGGACAGAAAAAATCAGAGGCTCAGATCATTGCCGATTATCTCATAGAGCAGGGAATAGACAGCGGCAGAATTATTCTTGAGGACAAATCAACCACCACCTTTGAAAACTTTCTTTTTGCCGTTGAAATTATAAAAAAGCATTCAAAGAAGAATATTGATGACGTAAAAATCGCATTCCTGTCATCTACCTATCACGTTCACCGTTCATCCGTTATAGCAAAGGCCTGCGGTATAAAAAAGGTGGGCATTGTCAGCTGTGCCACACCGGGTGAAGCATATAAGCGCTTTATAAGAGAATATTTCGTAGGTTACGATCTGCTTTTCAGACTTCTCACAAAGAAATATTCGGATAATAATTAAATAAAGACAGCCCCGATTTGCAAAAAAGCAGCTCGGGGCTTTCCTCTTAGATGAACTATCCGAAAACGGTCGCCCAAGGCTTGGACGACCGTTTTCTTGCTTTATAGAAATTTCCTTTTTATAAAAACGCCTTCAACACATCAGATATAAGCAACTACACCGCCTACAAAGCCTACAAAGCCTACCGCAAAGGCAATTGCAAGACCGATAAGAGGTAATCCTGCGAGCTTTTTGCCAAGCTCTCGGTCCTTTATTGCTTGTTGAATAAGCTGTGCTTCGACGGGATTACCGGGAGAAGCGAAGGGAACGGGAGCTTTTGTTATCCAAATAACTATGGAGAAGATAATTCCTATTCCGAACATAAGAACTGCTGCCAGAATTCCGAGTATCTTTATTGTTTTTGCCTTTTTTGCAAATTCTTCAATTTCGGGGTTTACCATTCCGGGATAACCGTACTGAGGCTGTCCGTACTGAGGCTGTGTGAACTGAGGCTGTGTGAACTGAGGTTTAGTAAACTGAGGCTGTGTAAATTGAGGTTTAGTAAACTGAGGCTGTGCTGTAAGACTGCTTCCGCAGACGGAGCAGAAAGAAGCGTTATCTTCATTGATATGTTGACAATTCGGACAATTCATAATCAAGCTCTCTTTTCGTTAAAATATTGTTTCTGAAATGCATTATCGACAAAATCAGTATAACAATAAAAAAATGAAATGTAAATATAAAAAGTAAAAATTTCTATGATCCGACAACTTCTTATTAGGGACTGTCAATTCCCGAAGAAATGAATTTCCGACAAAAAAAACGGTGCCAATCCCGAAGGATTGACACCTTAATTTTATATACCCGTTATGACTTTAATGCTTATTCAGCATCGGGAGCATAGAGAGCCTTAAGTCTGAGAAGGTGGTTGTATCTTTCTACAGACTTCTTCTCTGCATCAGCAAAGAGAGCCTCTGCTCTGTCGGGGAAGGAGCGGGTAAGTGAAGAGTAACGAGCTTCGTTGAGAAGGAAGGACTTGAACTCTTCGCTGTTTCCGGGCTTGGAATCGATTGTGAAGGGATTCTCGCCCTGCTCCTTGAGAGCGGGATTGTAACGGAACATATTCCAGTAACCGCAATCAACAGCCTTCTTCATTTCGTTCTGGCAGTTAACCATACCGCCCTTGATGGAGTGCATTTCGCAAGGAGCGTAAGCGATGATGATTGAAGGTCCGTTGTAAGC
>JAZOOE010000061.1:0-23908 GCA_045654865.1 Acutalibacteraceae bacterium
CCGAGACCGTGCTTTTTATAGACGAAAACGCATACAGGAATACCCCCGCAGGCTCACATCTTCGTCACAGCGTAAACGAAATAAGAGTTGCCATGGGTAACACGGGTATTCCCTTTGATACTTATATGGTGGAGGATGCCCCCGAGGTGCTCGGACGCTATAAAGCCGCAATATTCACTTCTCCCGTGCCCTCAGACGCCGGCAAAAGGGCTCTCGCTCTTTGCAGTAAGCTTGATATCCCTTATATTGCCGCCGATGAAATCAAGCACTCATATAATACCGAGGAGCTGAAAACCCTTCTCGTTTTTTCCGGGGTTCACTGCTATAATCACGACGGCTGTGTCATATACTGCTCAAACGGTATCTTGGGAATCCATACCTCTTCCGACGGAGAAAAGAGAATTACGCTTCCGCGTAAATTTAAGCTGAGACCTCTTTTCGGAGAAAACGGAGAAATTATCGAAACGCATACGTTAATCTTAAACGTCCCCGTGCATTCAACCGAGGGCTTTGAGCTTTTAGGTGAAGCCGATTAAGAGAGTAGAATTTTAATTCCGTATATTCAATTAACAGGTTATTTTCTCCTTTCCTCTTATTTGCTATAATGATTACGACGGATAAAGGAAAGGAGAATTTTTATATGGATATAAATGCAGTTGCCCGCCAGATCGGGGCTCTGAGAAAAAATAAGGGACTTACTCAGAGTGAGCTTGGTGACAGAGTGGGAGTTTCATTTCAGGCGGTAAGCAAATGGGAGAGAGGCGAAACGCTGCCCGACACGGCGCTTCTGCCCAAGCTTGCCAATGTTCTTGAAACAAGTATTGATAACATTTTGCTCGGCGGCGAAAAGCAAGTTGAGTATAAAGGAAAAATTCTCGTTTCCGATATAAAAAAAGGACTTTTGTGTCTTAAAAACAGCGGTGAATATTTAGGAAAAGAGAATATAATATACCGAAGTGCAATAAACGGCATAAATACGGGAATGAATACTGATATAGAAGCCGCATTTTCGGATGATTATACTTTTGAGGCTTTTTTAGCGGAGGCTGTAATCAGCAGTCTGATATCGGGAATGTATGTTGATATAAGTGACGTAAAAAACAATTTTAAGTATGAACATTTCAAAAATATTGTTGTCGGCTATTGCGGTAAATTTGATATAAAATAAATTATTGAGCATCTGTGCATTTCCCTGTGTGCGGATGCTTATTCTTTGCCTTTTGATTATTTTTGTAAATTTTTTGTGCATAATAAAAAAGAGGTGATTTTTTTGAATTCAATATGGAGTGCCACTGCAAGGAATGAGGGTTTTCCGACACTTCGCGGTGATATAAAGACGGATGTCGTAATCGTAGGCGGCGGTATGGCAGGACTTATGTGTATCAAAGAGCTGACAGACCGCGGTGTGGATTGTGTTCTGCTTGAAGCAAAAAGCATCGGCTCGGGGATTACAAAGAACACCACCGCGAAAATAACGATTCAGCACGGTCTTATTTACAATAAAATGCTCAGAACCTACGGGCTTGAAAGGGCATATCAGTATCTCTCGGCAAACAGAAGGGGACTTGAAAAGATACGGAAATTAGCAGGGGAGTTTCCCTGTCATTTTGAGGAAAAGGATGCCTTTATATATACCGAGGATAACGTGAGAAAGATAGAGGCGGAAATAAACGCCTATGATAAATTGGGAGCATCTGCAGAATTTGTCTCCCGTATACCCCTTCCCGTGGAGTGTGCGGCGGCTGTAAAGGTGAGTGCTCAGGGACAGTTTCACCCTCTTGAATTTATGTTTGCTCTTGCAAAGGGGCTTCGCATTTTCGAAAACACGAAGGCTCTGGAGCTTCTTCCCGGAAAGGTGCGCTGTGAGGGCGGCAGTGTGAGTGCCGAAAAAATTATTATTGCCACTCATTTTCCCGTTCTTAACAAGCACGGTGGATATTCACTTAAATTATATCAGCACCGCTCTTACGTTTTAGCTCTGGAAAACGGCCCCGAGGTAAACGGAATGTATCTTGAGGATAAGGAAGACGGACTCTCCTTCAGAAATTATGAAAACTACCTTCTTGTGGGCGGCGGTGATCACAGAACGGGCAAAAAGGGCGGAGCCTTCAGGGTGCTTGAGGATTTCTGTGGCACAAGCTTCCCCGACTCTCCCGTTCGCTACCGCTTTGCAACGCAGGACTGCATAAGCCTTGACGGTATTCCCTATATCGGAAGCTATGCCGATGATGCAGAGGATATTTACGTGGCAACGGGCTTTAACAAATGGGGAATGACATCGTCTGCCGTAGCCGCGGATATTCTTGCAGATATGGTGACGGGAGTGAAAAATCACTGTGCAGAGGTATTTGCCCCCGACCGCTCCGTGCTTCATCCCAAGCTTTTTTCAAATATTTTTCATTCCGTCGCAGGAATACTTACCCCAACGGTGCCACGATGTCCGCATCTCGGCTGTGCTCTTAAATATAACAGCGATGAGCATTCCTGGGACTGCCCCTGCCACGGCTCAAGATTTTCAGACAGCGGAGAGCTTATCGACAATCCCGCCACGGACGATCTGAAAAAAAATAAATCAGGTGCTTGACTCTCACCCTAACTTCAGGTTTATACTATACCCGTAAGGTACCTTAACAGTTTTTTTCAAGGAGAGATCAGTATGAAAATAGGTGAATTTGCAAAGATTTGCGGAACTAAGATTACGGTGCTCAGGCATTATGATAAGGAAAAGCTTCTTGTTTCCGAAAAAACAGATGCCTTTTCGGGCTACAGATATTATTCCCCCGAGCAGATTCTTACCTTTCACCGTATCACGTCACTTAAAAATGCAGGTTTCTCCTTGCAGGAAATAAGAGAAATTATCTCTTCTGAAAAATCGGGCAAAGAGATTGCACGTATTTTCGAAAAGAAAGAGAAGTTTTTTCTTGATGCTCTTAATAATCTGAAGGAGGCAAGGCTTATGATGACAAAACTGAATATAATCTTTGAAAAAGGGAAAGCAGTTATTAAGGTTTCCCCCGAAACCGATACCATGGAAATCTGCTCTCTTGCAGAAGCACAGCTGAAAGCTGAGGATTATCAGCGTGTTTCGCAGTACATAAGAGAAAAAGATACAATAAGCTGTGAGGTGCTGAAGTTGGGTGACGAAACCACGGCACCCGAAGAGGTCTTACCCTTTGTAAATGATGAAAAGGTTATCGGCAAATGGGAAATTATCGGAATCTATGCCGTAAGGGAAGATTTTTATGACAATCTTTTCCCTGTAAAAAATTTCTACGGCGGTGAGCAGAAATATCTGTATTTTCTTCCGTACGGTGAGAGATACTGGGCATTCAGCTGGACAAAGGGTTATCTTAATTCACCCGTAAACAATGAATATGAAACCGAAGAAATCGGTGATGATTTATTTATGTTCGTAAGTCTTAAGGAATATGAATACACAAGGGGAGGAAAGCCCTCTTGTCTTGTATTAAAAAAGCTTGACAGCGAAAAGTATACAGCAGAGGGGATAGCAAGAAAGGATAATATCGACAGACCCTTTTTTAACGATGAAAGGGTGTTGGGAAAATGGATCGCCCATTCGTTTTTAGGATATCTGTGGCACAAAAATGACTTCAGCACCGAACCCGAACCTATTGAAGACTTATATTTCAAGGAAGTTGAATTTTTCCCCGAAGGTAGCTGTCGCTGTGTTTACGAGGATGCAGTTTTTGAAGGCGATGATACCGTAGTTTGGACAAAAAACTATCTTTTGAGAAAATGGAATTGGTCTGCCTGCGAATATGAGATAAGAACCGTCGACGGTAAGGATTATCTGATTATTGAATGGAAGAGCGGGGATTGGCGCTACGGCGGCTACGATACCAATTACTATGTATTTGTAAGAGAATAAAACTATAGGGTGACGGTAGAAATCCGAACCGTGTTTTTTATCGGATGATTTCCGCCACTTCTTTGTTAAAATCCTCGCCAATCATATGCTTAAAGGGGTTCTTGCACTTAATTGTTGCACAGAACCCCTTGATATATATTGGTTTATACGGTCTTCGCTTTTTTTACATCCCCTAAAAGGATTTTATGTTCCATCCCCTTTAAACGGGAGTACTGAAGGTAAGTTTTACGGGCTCGGAATAGAGGTGGTATGCACTTTCTGCGGTTATTTCGAGGGTGTAGGTCCCGCCCTTCTGCAGAATATCCTTTGATACGGTGAAGCCCTGAGAATTTTCTTCGTCTGCAATATAATAGTCTGCGATAAAGTTATCCTTGAAAATTTCTTTGCCGTCGCCGTCCTTTATAACGACCTTATATTCGTGAACAATAAAGCCCTCGGAAGTCTCAGGCTCGGTAAACGTGATTCTGAAATCTCCGTTTTCCGTAAGAGCTGCTTGTGCTTTTGTATTGTCGGGGAATACGGGAGCCTTGTCGTGAGCCTTCATATTTTTATAAGTATAAGCAAAGGTGTCCTTGTCGTTAACGTTTTCAATAAAATAATCACAGAAGAACGTGCCCGACAAAAGATCGTAGCCTCTGATTCTTACTCTGCCGTTTAAATCTGCTTCAACAACCGCAAACTGTGCGGCATCCTCATATCTCTCGGGATGCTGACCGATTATATAGTTTTCGTCAAGCTCAAATCTTGCCATGGCTCCCACGCCTACTGCGGTGTACGTGGACTGATTTATGCTTCTCGGATCGTTCATGGGGAAGTGAGAGTGTCCCGAAAAGCTTATTACTCTGCTGTGCCCCGCAAATACGGGATTCAGCTGAGGAGTGCACCAGACGGAGCTTCCGTATACCGTGCCGAAGGGATGCGGATGCTGGAAAACGAAAACGGGCTTATTCTCCGAAAGAGACTCTGCCTTGTGTATCTCATCGCTGAGCCACTTGAGGCTTGAGGGGGTAAAGGTCCATTCCGTAAGTGAGCGCTCTCCCGAAAAGCCGATGCAGATAAAGCCGTTTATTTCCGTTACGGTGTTGGTTTCGTGAGAAAAATATTGTGTGAACAGCTGCTCGTAATTGTCAGCCTTCATTTCGTGGTTGCCCAGAACGTTGATCAGAACGGTGTCCTCACGGACGTGCTCGTTCAGCACGTCGGCATACGCCGCATAATCGGGCTCAGTGCCGATGCTTGTGAAGTCGCCGAGACCGAAGAACCCATCCACGCCCCGATATACCTCGTCATTGTCGAATAAAGCGTAAGCCGTGTCGATGGCGGCCGCCACGTTTTCATTTTCGTTGTGTGTATCCGTGAAAACGATGAGTCTGATTGCGGGAATGAAATCGTCGGGAGTCTCGGGTAAGGTATCCGTAACGCTTCCTCTTGCCATCTGAACCGTTCCCCATATAAGAGTGGCGGCACAGCATAATACGAGAAAAGAGAGAACCGAGCCGAGAACGATGCCGATTGCTTTAAGAGAGATCTTTAATGCCCTTTTCATTTTATCAGCTCCTTATGCTTTATATTTCCATAATAACCCTGTTGCGCACGGGTGTCAATTTATATATGTGAGAAGTACCCTCATTTTTTTGCACAGACAATTGAAAAAATCAGTAGGATAAGCTATAATAATTAATCAAAGGCGGCACCGTGTCTGTTTATCTTGCGTGACACCGGGCAAACAAACGGCAAAACGGAGAAGTATAATGGTTAATAATACAGAAAAAAAATCAGAAATCGGAATAGACGGCGGCAATACCTCCTCGGTGCTTTCCCGCCGCAGACTTTATCTTATAGCGGGCACCTCGGTAATGCTCTTTTCGGGTGTGCTTTATGCCTGGTCGATCCTTAAAATTCCCTTTGCCGAGGAGTTTTTATGGGACGGAGGCTTTCTTGCCTTTAATTTTACGATGACAATGTGCTTTTTTTGTCTCGGTGCATTTTTCGGCAGTCTTCTTAATAAAAAAATCGGAGTAAAATATACTCTTCTCATTTCCGCTGTCCTTGCGGGGGCGGGCTTTATCGGCACGGGCTTTCTGACTGCCGACTTAAAGGCTCTTCTTATCGTGGCTTACGCTGTCCTTGCGGGCACGGGAATCGGAATTTCATATAACGTGGTAGTATCCGCCGTCACCTCCTGGTTCCCCGATAAAAAGGGCTTCAGCTCAGGCTGTCTGATGCTTGGCTTCGGACTCAGCACCCTGATTCTCGGAAACGTTATCGACAGAATGTATGCAAGCGAGGCATTCGGTTGGAGACGGGCATTCTTTATTCTCGGTGCGGTTTTATTTGCAGTTTTGCTTTTTGCCGCTTTTGTCATAAAAAAGCCCGATGCGATGACGCGGCTTCCTGAAGCTCGGATAAAGAGGTCGGTAAAGCAGGAGAGCTTTGAAAAGCGTGACTTCACCACCCGACAGATGCTTGGTAATTTCACATTCTGGAGAGCCTTTGTGTGTATGACTCTTCTGACGGCTGTGGGAAACTCTGCAATAAGCTTTGCAAGAGATCTTGTGCTGTCTGTAGATGCCTCGGCAGATATTGCAACCACGATGGTAGGTGTGCTTGCCGTCTGCAACGGCTTCGGCAGAATCCTTACGGGAATTTTGTTTGACAGATCGGGCAGAAGATTTACAATGCTCTGCGCCAACGTGGTCACCATTGTTGCCGCCGCTGTGACCTTAGTGTCCGTCAGTCTCGGCTCACTTCCCCTTTGCATCGTCGGCTTATGCCTTACGGGCATTTCATACGGTGCCTGTCCTACCGTGACCTCAGCATTTACGTCTGCTTTTTACGGACAGAAGCATTTTTCCGTAAACTACAGTCTTATGAATTTCAATCTTATATTTGCTTCGTTTATTGCAGGCTTCAGCAATACTCTTATGATAAATACGGGCAGCTTCACCGCTTCCTTTATTATGCTTGCGGTATTGGCTGCAGCCGCAATGGGGCTTAACGTTACGATAAAGCGGCCCTGATGCTTTCATTTTTAAGAGGTGTATTATGAAAAATCAATTAAGAGTTGCCAACATCGGAATGAAGTTCGGAATGAGCCACGTTGAGGGTGCTATGAGCTGTGGAGCCGAGATTGCGGCAATATGTGACAGCAATGAAGAAAATCTGCGCTTTGCGGGAGAGAGATATTCCGTTCCCGAGGAAAAGCGCTTTACGGATTATGAAGATATTTTAAATAATAAGGATATTGACGTTGCAACGGTGGCGGTTCCCGATCAGCTTCACAAGGAGCTGTCCTGCCGACTGCTTCGTGCAGGCAAGCACGTGCTTTGTGAAAAGCCTCTTGCTCTTACGAGAGAGGATTTAAGAGAAATAATAAGCGCCGCCGACGAGTCGGGCCGTAAGTTTATGGTAGGTCAGATATGCCGCTTTACTCCCTCCTTTATAAAGGCAAAGGAAATTGTGGATTCGGGACTTATCGGTGAGCTTTATTTTATAGAATCCGAGTATGCTCACGACTATATGAAGCTTTGCGACGACTGGCGCGCCGATCCTCTGCGCCACGGTGTTGTTGGCGGTGGCTGTCACGCCGTTGATCTTATCCGCTGGATCGCGGGAGATCCCGTAGAGGTCTTTGCTTACGGTATGCATAAGCTCCTGCCTCAGGTGTCCTATGACGATGCGACTATTGCCGTTATGAAATTCGGCGAGAACGTGGCGGGTAAGGTTTTTGTTTCCACGGGCTGTAAAAGAGACTATACTATGAGAACATGCATTTACGGCACAAAGGGCACTCTTATATGTGACAACACGTCTCCCACCATGACTCTTTATACCACTGACAGCGAGGGCGTTGTAAACGAAAAGCCCGAGATCATAGAGGTGGAGGTCAATAATCACAACGCCGCAAAGGAATTCAGCGTGTTTGCCGATGCCATTCTCAATGACAAGGCTGTTCCCACGGATGCCAGAGAGGGCGCAAAAACCGTTGAGGTTTGCCTTGCAATTGTGGAATCCGCAAAAACGGGTAAGCCCGTGAGTCCCGATTATTCATTCTGAGCACGAGGCTCTTTGTCAGTACCGCGCAAGCATTCTGATATAATACGTAGCTTATGGGAGGAATAAATTATGGTAATGTATTCTCGTCGCTATATATCGCTTCTGCTTTTTGTGATCATTGCCGCAGGGATAGTGCTCAAGGGCACGGTTCAGTATGTAAACAAGAGCTACGCCGAGGCAAATTTTAAGGTCGGCGAGGCTTACTATGTTTCCTTTGATTCAGAGCTTGGCAGTGCAGGGCGAAGAGGAGCCACTATATATTATCAGCTTCAATACGAATACGTGGTAAACGGCGAAAAATATACTGCCACCGCAGAGCTGACGCACGGAAAGCTTCCCGAGGAGGGCTCTTTTATTCCGATTTTCTATGATCCCGATAATCCTGAAAAATATTATCTGCCCGTAGATGAAAGCTATGAGACGGATATCGCCATCGGACTTTTGCTTATTGCGGCTGCAGGTGTGTTTTTATTCCTTGTCCGTATGAAGGACGGAATAAGGCGGCGGTTTACTTCGGTATACGGCATTAACAAAAAGAAATAAATATTTTCCGAAGGTTTTTTCGGACGGAGAGAAAATGAAAATTACAGGTGCGATTTTTGATTTTGACGGAACGCTTTTCGATTCAATGCACGTGTGGGTGGGAATCAGAGATAAATTTTTTGACAGAATAGGGCTTCGCCTTTCCCCTGAGGACGTGGAGTGCTTCAAAGGACTTTATCTCAGAGAATCCCTGCTGCTTGCAAAGGAAAAGGGACTTGTAACGCAGTCCTATGAGGAGCTTTTCAATTCATTTTTTGATTATATAAAGGAGCTGTATCTTGCCGATACCGCCCCTAAAAACGATATAGCGGATTTTCTCAGAGAGCTTAATGCCCGCGGTGTGAAAATGGGCATTGCCACGGCGACGGGTGAGCCCGCTGTCAGAGCCGCTCTTGAAAAATTCGGTATGCTGCATTTTTTCAGCGAGATATGCTCCACTTATACCGTGGGTGCGGCAAAAACCGAGCCCAAGGTCTATGACACGGTGCTTGAAAGCCTCGGCACGGATAAGTCGACCACGTGGGTGTTTGAGGATGCCTTGTATGCCGCAAAAACCGCAAAGGCAAACGGCTATAACGTGGTGGGTATATATGATAAAAGCGAGCCCGATGCCCGTCAGCTGAAAGAGCTTGTTGATATTTATATTCACGATTATAAGGAGCTCGGATTTGATGAGGGATGATTGCGGCCGAGCCTTTACAAAGGATGCCATAAAGAAAAAGAATATGACGGCGCTTTATGAATACCGAAGGGAGCTGGTGCGCCGTCCGAGACTTGTCTATCTGTTTTTTGAGCTGACGGATGCCTGCAATATGGCGTGTCTTCATTGCGGAAGCTGTGCTTCCCCCGAAAACAAGCGCTATCTTGAATATAATGCCGTTGATAAGGTTATGACGGAGGTGGCATCAGCTTATGATCCCTCCACGATTATGATATGTCTTACGGGAGGTGAGCCTATGCTGCATCCCGACTTTTATAAAATTGCCCGAAGAGCCGCAGAGCTCGGCTTTCGCTGCGGAATCACATCCAATGCAACCCTTGTTGATTCCCGTGCGGCAAAAAAAATCAAGGACAGCGGTATTTGCTCGGTGTCGGTAAGCCTTGATGGGCTTCATAAAACTCACGATTGGTTCCGGAATTGCGAGGGTGCCTATGAGAGAGCCGTTGCGGGAATAAAAAATCTTGCCGCTGTGATAGACGACAGCTTTTCCGTGCAGATCACAACCGTGGTGCACAAAAAAAATATGGGTGAGCTTGACAGCCTTTACCGTCTGATCTGCTCTCTGGGAGTCGATTCCTGGCGGCTTACCAATACGGATCCCATAGGAAGAGCCGCCGAGCATGATGAGCTGCTTATTGACTCTGGTGAAGCGGCAGAGCTTCTTGACTTTATAAGAAAAAAGCGCTTTGAGGGCGCAGATGCTCTGCACGTTTCCTACGGCTGTGCTCACTATGCCGGTATAGAATATGAAAACGAAATAAGAGATCACTATTTTCTCTGCTTGTCGGGGCTTTGCGTGGCAAGCGTTCTCTGTAACGGTGACATTTATTCCTGCCTTGATATTGAGCGCCGACGGGAGCTTGTTCAGGGAAGCGTTTTCACGGATTCCTTTGTATCGGTGTGGGAAAACGGCTTTTCTCAGTTCCGCCGTGACCGCTCGGAGGACTGCGAGGACTGCCGCCGATGCGACGACAGATGCTTTTGTCTCGGGGATTCGGCACATACCTGGGACTATGACAACAATATGCCGAAACTTTGTCTGAAAAAATTAATATCCGAAGGGAAGATCATAAAATGAGATTATTTAACAGAAGCAGCGTGATAGTCTGCGCAAACTGCAATAACAAAAAAACCGAGAAGGATGACGTTTACTGCAGAATCTGCGGATGCATTTTCTCGGAAAAGGAATATAATCCCTTTGACAATATGATTGCAACTCCCTGTATCTACGGGCCCGCACCCGTAAAGCGAGTCCATTCCTGCAGCTGCGGCTTTTCATGGTCAAGCTTTTCTATGATTGCCGATGAAAAATATTGTCCCAAGTGCGGAAAAAAGTGTGTGATCGCCGAGGAGAGCCGCGATAATCGATAAATCCTCTTGAATATGGGATTTTTTTCGTGTATAATTTTTACATACACAGTTAAGGAGTGATTTTATGTCAGAATTACAGACTCTTAAATTTGAAACAAAGCGTAAAAACCTTTTCCTCAGAGTTGCTGTCGGTCACTTTGCAACAAGCAACCGTCACACCAACTACTATATCGACGTTGTTTCTCAGAAATCCCGTCTTTCCGAGGCTAAGGCTGTTGCAGAGGAGCTTGCAACCTACTATTATGCAGATACCAAGGTTGATACCATTCTTTGCCTTGACGGAACAGAGGTCATCGGCGCCTGCCTTGCAAACTTCCTTACAAAGTCGGATAATATCGTTAATATGAACAGACACAAGTCCATTTACGTTGTGTCTCCCGAATACACCAACAGCAATCAGATTCTCTTCCGTGACAACATCGTGCCTATGATAAAGGACAAGAACGTTATGATCCTTTCCGTTTCCGTGTCCTCGGGTAAGACTGTTCTTGCCGCCATCGACGCTATAAGATACTACGGCGGTAAGGTTACGGGAATTTCCTCGATCTTCTCAACGGAAAAGGAATGTATCGGCTATCCCGTTCATTCCGTTTTCGATCCCAATGACCTTGAGGGCTACAACGTATGGCGTCCCCACGAGTGTCCCTTCTGCAAGCGCGGAGATAAGATCGACGGTCTTGTAAACAGCCACGGCTATTCAAAGCTTTGATGCTTACGATTCGCGAGGCTTTTAACAAAAAGCAGTGACGGAAAACATCCGACAAAAAACACGGTGCGGATCACTATCGTCTACGACAAAAGGCTTATAATCTGACAACCCCCTGCCGCCGCTTCGGAGGCAAGGGGTTGAAGCTTTTTTCGTCGGTGCAGACGGTTCTGCGTATATTAAAAAATCAGCCGTTCTCTTTCGGGAGCGGCTGATTCTTTTATGATTCTTCAGCAGAATTTTGTGATCGTGCCTGCATCATAGCTGAAGGGCACGAAGCCGTTTGCAATCGCGGGGCTGTTCTGAGCAAGGGTGAAGTCACGGTTCTTTGCATCTCTGAAGAGGGGATCCTCAAAGAGTGCGTTGTTGTAATAGCCGCGGGTTTTCATAATAACGAGATTTTTTCTCTCAAATAAGCCCATGCCGTCCCCCGAGAAAACGTTAGCACCGTTGCTGTAGTCCCAGTAAAGGTTGCTGTCGTCAATAAACCAGTCCTTTTCGGTTGTCAGAGCGTACATTGTGGCGTTGTCGGTCACAAGGATATTATTCTGAAGGGTAAGGGAGTTGTGCTCCTCGTTTCTTGTGATTCTGAATGCGCCCTCACCGCCGAAGGCAAAAATATTGTTTCTTATAACGTTATCCTTGCCGTAGTGCTGATGGAAGGTCTGTGAGGAGCAATCGTAAACAAGGTTGTTTTCCACGAGCATATTGCTTGAGCCCTCGTCAAGGTAAATACCCCAGCCGCCGTAGCCGTAAGCGCCCTCATCACAGCCTACGTTATATATCACGTTGCCTGAAAGCACAGTGTCGGGCTGAATACCGAGGGTATAAATACCGCCCATATCGGAAAGCCAGCCGTTGCCGATGTTGTAAATAAGGTTATTCTGAACCTTTATCTTGTTTGTGGAGTTGTCTGAGTAGCCCCAGTTCCAGCCGACAGAAACGCCCGTGTACCAGCCGTCGTGAATTTCGTTGTTCATAAGCTCACAGTCGTAAGCGTGGGTAAGAAGAATACCGATTGCATTGTTGAAGATTCTGCCGTAGTAGCCGATGTGACAGTCACGTACGTTGATTCTCTGAGTTGTGGCAGGCACTGTAAAATCACCGTGGATGAAAACAGCATTGGCGCCGATTCCGTCAAACTTACAGGATGTTACGTTACAGTCAACGGAAGCCTTGTCGAACTTGATTGCGGTGTAGGATATGTTTTTGAAAAGGCAGTCGGTAAAATTGATTTCTGAGGAAGAAGCAACATAAACTGCGGCAGGAACCTCAAATGCTGCCTGAGGATGCACTGCACCGTATTTTATATTTCCGTAAAGGTGATGTGCCGCATCATAGGGGTTTCCGGTAAACTGACCGTTTACATAGTCCCAGTCGGAGTTGATGAAATCTATACCCTGAAAGCTTATATTTTCTGCACCTGTAATGCTGAAAAACTTTTCATTCACACCTGCGTAAAGCACGGTACTTTCGGGGGTGTCACCCTCTTCGGGGATGTAGTAAAGCTTTTCCTCACTGCGGTCAAGATACCATTCACCGGGAAGAGAAAGGGCTTCCTTTACGTTTTCGTAAACAAAGTAATCGTCAACTCTTATTCTCATTGCAGTGGGGGATGAAACCTCAATTCTGCCCGTGCCCGTGTCAATTGAATGTATGGGAAGATGTTCATCACACCAATAGTGCATGATTTTTACTTCAACGTCTGTGGGATTTGCAAAATCTATAATATCCTTTTTGTTTACGTAGAACGCGGCGGCATGTCTGAAAAAGTCAGGTGAGTATGATGCAGGAACTGATTCATTGTCAGCGGGATCTGCAATACCAAGCATACCTTCCTTGGGATAAATTGAACGGGAAAGTCTCTTGTCACCCTTGAAAAGCGAGCGGAAATAATCCTCCTCACCGTTTATTTCCACGTCGGTAACAAATGCTCTTACGCCGTTGATTTCGGTTTCGGTAAAGCCTGAAATTTCCCTTGAGCCCGTAAACTCAACCTTTTCGTTGGGGTAGGAGCGGTAGGTAACGTTCTTTTTGTCGGAGGAATCGAAGATTATCTCCTGAGAAATAACGTACGTGCCCTCTCTGAACCATACGGTCACGGCTTCATCCGAGGTGCTTCCCCTGAGTCTCTGCTTTGCGCCCTCAAGTGTTTTAAGGGGAGCGCTGAGAGTACCCTCGTTGCTGTCGTTGCCGTCGGGGGAAACAATAAGGTCATTTTCGCCCATAATGAATTCTCCTTCGTTGAATTCCGTCTTGGTTGCTTCTTCCGTCTCACCGAAAACGGGAGTCAATGCCTCTCCGGGGCAGATGAAGATACTCAGCCACAAAAAAAGCGCTGTGAAAAATGCCGTTATCTGTGTCATTATAGATTATCTCCTTACATATATTTTTCATTTCAATATTATCAAATATACAGCTGAAACACAAGAAAAAAATTCTTGACAAGCATAATAAAAGGTGATATTTTATACATAGATACTCTATGTATCGAAGCTCTATGTATAAAGGAGAGAAAAACGATGGATATAAGAAAAGAGCTGACTAAGGGCAGCAGTGCTATGCTTGTGCTGTCCGTGCTTGAAAATGAGGAGCTTTACGGATATATGATAATAAAGCGCATATCCGAAAGAAGCGACAACACCTTTAACTTCAAGGAGGGCACGCTTTATCCCATTCTTCATAATTTTGAAGCCTGCGGCTATGTGAAATCCTATTCGGTGCAAACTGAGGGAAGAACAAGAAAATATTATAAGATAACAGAAAAAGGTCTCAAAGCTCTGAGGGATGCAAAGGAGGAATGGAATGCATATACCGCCGCCGTTAAAAAGGTGATCGACGTAAAGCCCATATTGTCAAATGCCTGATAAGGGGGTGCGGTTATGAACAGAATAAATACGTTTGTTGAAGGGTTTATTCCGAAAAACATCCCGAAGAAAAAGGCTGCAGTATTAAAGGAGGAGCTTGTCTGTCATCTTCTTGACAAGGCGGATCACTATATGGAAATAGGATATGAAATGAGCGTCAGTATGGACAAGGCAATTGAAGAATTCGGCACCGATGATGATATGAAAAATTATATCCGAGGCGAATTCGAGGAGCTTTATCAGGAAAGAACCGTGTGGGGTATACTTGCAGGGCTGTTTATATTGGTTATGAACTGGTTGTGCTTCCCGCTTGATATATGGGTAGCCTCTGCAGACTATAACCGTGACCCCGACCCTGCGGGAGCCTTTGTAAGCTTCTGTATGATTTTCGCAGTAATGGGGCTTATTATCTTTGCACGTATAAAAAAATACAGAAAAATGCTTTTATGCATCGGTATTGCGAATCTTGCGGTCGTGGGAATACTCTTGTGGTGCTTCTATCCTCAGATGGCATCATACTCTATGGCTTATAACATAATTTATCTTGTTGACAGATTTACTCCCTTGCTTCTGGGCATTACGGTGGCGGACGGGGTGTTTCCAATATTTTGCTGGTTTGGCATTCCTTTGATATTTACACTCTATGCCATAACAGCTTCAATTCTTCTGAAAAAGGGAAAAATCGGGAGTGTTAAAAATTCACGGATAAAATGTATTGTGACGGGAGCGGTATCGGTTGGAGTTTGTCTTATCACCTGCATTTTACAACCTGTGGGACAGCGCTATTGCGATGATTATCCCGTGTGGTTCAATCCCTATAATCTTTTCATTTCGGAAGAGACGGAGGATATTTACAACAGAATTAATATAGGCGACAGTATAGAAGCTGCCCGAAGCATATTAACCTCAGAGGGGTTCACAACTTTAGAAGAGTACCGAAGCCACCTTGACAGGTTGAGAAAAAAGCAGTTTGATGCCGATGTAGGGGCAATTACGTTTGTTGACGGTTACACGATATATTTCCATCCCGAGAAATATATAAAGGGTGACGGCTTTGTGGGGATAAAAGAGGAAAACGGAATTGTCACGGGTGTTGCCATAGGAAACGTGGGAAAATATATGTACGACGAAAAAAATGACACCTTCGGCTTTTATGACACAAGAAACTGGAAGGCTTGGGACAGAATTGACGAGCTTGAAGCCTATTTCGGCACGCTTAATATCGGTGACAGCGAAGAGGAGCTTATGACGGCGAAATTCGGCTCTGAATTCGGTCAGGTATATGCAAAGAGAAAGTACCTTGAGAACGGTAATATAAAGACGTACTACAGAGTATATTTCTACGGGCTTGAAAATCCTGATGCTCCCGACTATGAGAGAAACGACAGCCGAAGGATTGAGCTTACCTTTACAGACGGTGTGCTTTCAAGCGGAACGCTTTATTCCGATGAGTATATTGACGGGGAAACGGAAATATATAGAAAAACCGTAAAATAAAAGCGGAAAAACAAAAAAAGGAGTGAAGAGCCGTGAAAAAAGATTTTAGTGTAAGGCTTAAAAATATTTTTACGTACGTAACGCTCGGCTGGTCTGCCGTTATGGCGGCAGTATATATTACTGCCCTTTTTGAAATACCTCTTTTCAAGCTGATTTCCTTTTTGCCCTTCGGGGATTTTATATGCCGTATTGCGGAAGCTCTGATGCTTTTCGGAATATGGATAGTTCCCCTTTTATGGGTTGTGTCCGTAGGTCTTGCGATTTGGACGCGAAGAAAGGTAAAGGAAGAAAATCAGAATAAATGCGTCGCCGTGTCGGCAGTCGTTTTACCTCTGATTCTTGCCGTTTTTATGCTGCTTACCGACTTTATTGACGTTTTATCGTAAAATGAATAACCCACTCAGTGCAAACCGATACTTCCCTTGGGGGTATCGGTTCAGCTTTTTTGTGAAAATATTATTTTGTATTCCGTGATTTCTCTGTCGCAGTTCCGTCGGTTGCAATTTATCTACAGATAGTGTAAAATATATATAAATAAAAGGAGGGTGTATTATGAACAAAAAAAGAAACAAAAGTAAATTTACCTTTACGGTATTACTGCTTTTTATCGGATTTATCTTAAACAGCGGTATTTTTCCCGTTACGGAAGCTTTTGCCGCAAGAGTTAATCCTACGGACTTTGAATATGTTATTACAGACGGCGAAGCGGAAATTACGGGAATGAAGCCGTCAATTCTTGAGACAGTCATAAGAATACCCTCGGAGGTTGAGGGTGTGCCCGTAACCCGTATCGGAAAAGAGGCGTTTGCCCGAACACAGAAGATTACGGATTTCATTTTACCCGATACGGTTTTGTATATAGGTGAGAGTGCTTTTACTGATTGCTATGATATGAAATCAATAGTTCTTCCCGCAAAGCTGAAAGAAATCGGGGAAAAAGCATTTTTTATGTGCAGGAATGTCAGAGAAATTATTATGCCCGAGACGGTTACACATATAGGAAACAATGCGTTTGAGCATTGTGGGATGATAAAAAAAGTAGTGTTGCCCTCGGGGCTTACCCGTTTAGGAGATAATGTATTTCATTACTGCTCCGCGCTTGAGGAAATAAACATTCCCCCGAGGCTTCAGTACATCGGAAATAATACCTTCAACGGCTGTAGGAAAATAAAAGGCTTTGATTTACCCGCAACAGTGACGAGTATAGGTGACAGCGCATTTGCGGGGTGCAATTTCAAGAGCTTTTCGATTCCCGATTCCGTGAAAACAATCGGTGTTATGTGCTTTCAAAGCTGTTCATATCTTGAATCTGTCAGGCTTTCTGCTTCCCTTGAAAAAATAAGTGAAAAGATGTTTGACGGCTGTAGAAATCTTGTTGATATAACCATACCCGATTCAGTTAAGGTGATAGAAAAATGTGCTTTCCAGACATGTGAATCGCTGACTAAGCTTCCAATCGGTCCGAATGTCACCGCAATCGGCAAGGCGGCTTATTACGGCTGTAAAAAGCTAAACAGTATTTCTCTCCCTGTTTCCGTTACGAGTATCGGAGAAGATGCTTTTTACGGAACCGGCTATTATGAGAATACCCTGAACTGGGGGAACGGCGGTCTGTATATCGGCACCGCGCTTATAGAGTATCCCTACCGCTTTGACGGCACGGGAATAAAGGAAGGCACCGTGCTTATCGCAGACGGCGCCGTAAGTGACTGTGACTACGTTTACAGAACGATTAATCTTCCCTCATCCGTTAAATATATCGGTGAAAGAGCTTTTTCGGGCAGGATTACCACTGTTTATATTTCAATTCCCGCATCAGTGGAAAAAATAGGCTTCAAAGCCTTCAGTTTCTCGAACATATCTCATTATGAGGTTGACCCTGCCAATAAATACTATTCGTCGGACAGCACGGGAGCCTTGTTTGATAAGAATAAAACCGAGCTTATTGAGTTTCCCAATAAAAACAAAGCAACCTCTTATAAGGTTCCTTCCACGGTAAAGGTTATTGGTACTGACGCATTTTCTGTTTGTCAGAATCTTGAAAGCGTTACTCTTCCGCAGGGACTTAAAAGAATTGAAAGCTCGGCTTTTGACGGTGCCTCTTCAATTAAAAATATTACTATTCCCGATACCGTAGAATATATCGGAGGCGGAGCATTCTATATGTGCACATCCCTTACGGAAATTGTTTTCCCCTTGTCCGTAAAGATGATGGGAACCAACGTTGTCAGCGGTTGCAGAAATCTCAGAAAAATTGTTTTTATGAATCCGAATCTTGAGCTTGAGTACATTGGGAGAGATTTCAGCGCAGAAGTCCGGATTCACGGCTACAGCAATTCTACTGCAAGGGAATATGCCGAGAAATATGAGCTTCCCTTTGTATCTATTGGAGTAGCCCCCGTAATCAGAGTCAAAGAGACGGACAGCATCAGAATATGGGGTGATGATTTTATAATGACTCTCCCCGGAACCGCTCTTTCCGAGCTTACTGCTAACCTTGGTGCGGCGGTCGTTATTGAGGATAAAGACGGTAATGCCGTAAGTCCTGATTCTCAGATGAAAAGCGGAATCAGAATAATACTTAAATATCAGAGCGGCACGGTTGCCGATATCAGAACCGTTATTGCTTTAGGCGATAATGATGGCGACGGTGTAATTTCATCTTCCGATGCAAGACTCGCGCTCAGAAAATCGGTAGGGCTTGAAAATTTTGCCGATTGGCAGATGGCTGCATCCGATGTTGTGGACCGTTCAGCGGGAGACGTAACTTCATCCGATGCCAGAGCCATTCTCAGAGCTTCGGTGGGGCTTGATGATGCTAAAGATTGGTTTAACGATAACTGAATAACTTGACGTGACTAACCGATACTTCCCTCGGGAGGTGTCGGTTTCTTGTATTCTTATCATAACACCATAAAAAAGCGCATCAGAAACGGGGAGCTTACGGGGTATGAGCTTGTAAGTGATTACCGTGATATAGGTGAGTGTCTGCTGTTGTATTTCAGTACCTATCCCTTCGTGCGTCCCGTAAGGCCGAAGCGTTTTGCCGAATATATTGAGATTATCTCAGAGTGGGAGAGAGCGGAGGGCTGACATTTGTTGACAGCGGAGAAAAATAGCTTTATAATTTAATAAAAAACGAACCTGTCCGAAATCAAGCCTCTTCGGTGCTTTTCTGCGGTTCGGCTTTGAATGACGTCATTTGCGAGGATATTAACAAAGAAGTGGCGGAAAACATCCGACAAAAACACGGCTCGGATTATTACCGTCACCCTGAGGGTATGAAGGGACGGTGCCTTGTATGGATAAATTTGCTGATATGGGAAACAGTCCCATGCTCACAGCCGAGGAAAGGCTTGAAAGAAGATATAAAAATAGCCCGACGGGCTTTCTTGTTATAACGCTTTTTAGTCTGTTGAATCTGATTCTGCTTTTAACGGGAACGGAAAAATATTTTCTGTTTTCTGCTTGCATACCCTATCTTTTAGGGGATTACGGTATGTACTATTCGGGAAAATATCCTCCTGAGTATTATGCCGATGCCGGGGACGTAAGCTTTTTCGGCAATGGTGCCTTTGCCGCTTTAGCTCTCGGAGCGGCGGCGTGCATACTTTTTTATTTTCTGTGCTGGATTTTTGCAAAAAGAGGAAGGGCTGTCTGGCTTGTAACGGGCTTCGGCTTTTTTGCCCTTGATACCATCGTGATGCTGACGGTATCAGGCTTGTCACTTATGATGCTTACGGATACGGTTATTCATATCTGGCTTCTTGTGTCCTTGTGGCAGGGCGTTTTTGCCTGTCAGAAGCTGAAGACAAGAGGAGTCCCCGCTTTCAAAAAAGCAGGACTCAGAGTCTCAGAGCTTTCCGAGGTATCCGCCGAAGCACCCTCCGAGACAGCCGAAGCACCCGATACATTCTCCGAGATACTCTCTGCGGAGCATTCTGACGCACAGCCCGCCGCGGGGGATTCTCCCGTGCTCAGAGCCGCTGACAGCGACTCTTCGGGCAAGGTTTTTGTCAGAGCCGAGGTCAGGGGGCTTGAGATAGTCTACAGAAGAGCCAGAAGATTCAACGAGCTTATTGTAAACGGTAACGTGTATGCCGAGTATGAGGTATTGACGGAATCAGAGCACACCCTCACAGCCGTGGTGGGCGGACATAGGATAGAGGCGGTCTACGACGGCAGTATGACGTGCCGTATAATTGTTGACGGCAAGGTAGCGGCAAAAAAAATAAGATTGATATAAAGACGGATGAGATATGAAAATACCAAATATTTATAAAAGCGATTTTTTCTATTCGCTGTTTCCCAAGGTTGCCCTTATAAATACCGAATGTGAATTTGAGATAAGAGGCCTTGGAATTGATAACAGACTTACTTCGGGAAGAGAATATACCGTAAGGGTTATTCCTCAGGAGGAAAACAACTCGTCAAGGCTTCTGACCTACAGCACGTGGACGGAATATGAGGGTGTGACAAAGGCGGCGGATTCCGACGGCACTCTGAGAGTGCGCTTCACTCTCGGCAGGGAGCAGATATATACGTTTCGCCTTGCCCAAAGGGAAGAGAACGGAGAATGGAAGATCCTTTATAATTTCCGAGTCTTTGGTGCCGCGGCGGATTTATATGAGCGTATTCCCGTAAGGGGCAATACCCATTGTCACGTCTGCACCTCCGTTGACGGACACGAGGATCCCTTTATAGCCGCATCGGTTTACAGAAAGGCAGGCTTTGACTATCTTGCAATAACCGACCATCATCTGACGGACGGCTCTGTTATTGCTATCGGAGAAAATGAAAGGCTGCCCTCCGATTTGTGTCTTTTTATCGGCGAGGAGGTACACGTGCCCGATGCATACATACACGCGGTGAGCATCGGCGCCTTGTTTGACGGCGGCGGTCTTGACAAATATTATCACGAGCACCGCGAGGAGTGCGAAAGGGAGATAAGGGCTATTGCCCGTGAAGCCGAGGGCACTCTTCCCGAGGGTGTTCTTCCAATGGATTTTGCCTACAGAAAATGGATCGCCGATATGGTTCATTCAAGGGGCGGTATTGCCGTGCTTGCTCATCCCTTCTGGGAATGGGAGGCACATAACACCAGAGACGACGTTTTTTGTTATTTTGCAAGGGAAAAGATCTATGATGCCGCCGAGATCCTTCACGGACAGGAGGACGGCTGTCAGGATGCCAATATGCAGTCGGCGTTCTGGAATGATTTAAGAGCTCAGGGGATTGAAATTGCTCCGCTCGGAGTGGACGATGCCCACAGAAGATATTATAGCTGGGACTATGAGTGCAGCTTCAATAAGGTTTATACCGTAGCCTTTGTAAAGGACAGCTCTCTTTCGGGACTGAGGGAGGCTTTCCGTTCAGGCTTCACGGCGGCGGTGGAATGCTATGAAAATGCCCCCGAGCACGTAATCGGCACCTATAGACTTACGAAATTTACACTGTTTCTTCTGGAAAATTATTTCCCCTATCACGATGAGCTGTGCTTTACAGAGGGGCATTACCTTAAAGAAGCATATCTCGGTGATGAGAATGCGGTAAAAATGCTTTCTCTCTTAAAGGGACAGACGGCAGGGTATTATAAAAAATTCTTCGGTAAGGACAAATGATTATGGCAAAGGAAAAATTTTACAAGCTTCCCCGAATGATCCTTTTCGACGTGGGCGGAACGCTTTTTATTGACGGGAAATGCATTTTCCGTGACGGACTTTCCGCGCTGAGAGGCGTCTCCTTGAACCCCGAAGTGACGGATGAGGATACTCTTTGCCGTCTGTGGGATGAATATTCCCGCGAGGTGGGAAGTGAGCATTATTCCCGAAGCGGAGCGCACCTTGATTTTTCCCTTTCCTCGGCGCTGAAATACGTGATAATGAACACGGGGCTTCGCTTCAAGGAGGATATATTTCAGCTTGAGGAGATTTTTGACCGCTTCAATTCCTCAAGACAGATCGCCACCGGCATTGAGAGTCTTCTCGACACTCTGAAATCAAGGGGAATAAGAACGGCGGTCATCAGCAACAACGCCATGAGCGGAGAGGCTCTCGCTCTTGCAATAAAGAAATGGCTTCCCCTTTCGGATTTTGAATTCTGTCTCACCTCTGCCGATATAATGCTTGCAAAGCCCTTTAAGTCAATATTCCTTACGGCGGCTGCCTTTGCGGGAGTTTCCCCCGAGGAGTGCTTTTATTGCGGTGACAGCTTCGAAGCCGACGTGGAGGGCTCATCCTCTGCGGGAATGCTTCCCGTGCTGATTGATACCACGGCTCCGACACCTCTTATATTCGAGGATAACGGCTGTGGGGAATTTATGAGGATAAAGAGCTGGTCGGCGCTTGAAAATTTCATCAATGATATAAAGGACTGATACTATGAAAAAATATTTATCTGCTTCAATTATGTGTGCGGATCTTCTTAATATGGAGCGCTCTGTCCGTGAGCTTGAAGAAGCGGGGATAGACTATCTTCACGTGGATATTATGGACGGTGCATTCGTCCCCAACATAACACTCGGCTTCGATCTTATCAATGCTCTGAAAAAGATTACCGATATACCTCTTGACGTGCATATGATGGTGAACGAGCCCTCAAAGCTTATTGATCTGATGAGACTGGGCGAAAACGATATTGTATGCGTTCACTATGAATCTGAGCTTCATATAGCACGCACGCTTGAGAGCATAAAGAAAAAGGGAATAAAGGCAGGTCTTGCAATCAATCCCGCAACCCCCGTCGAGGCATTCAGATATACCGCCCAGCTTATTGATATGGCTCTTGTTATGACCGTAAACCCCGGCTTTGCGGGACAAAAAATCGTTCCCTTTGCCGAGAGAAAGGTAAGAGATACCCGTGAAATGCTGGACACGCTGGGCTTTAAGGATATCCTTATTGAGGTTGACGGCAATATAAGCCCCGAAAACGGGATGAAGCTGTCCCGTCAGGGCGCGGATATATTCGTGCTGGGAACAAGCGCATTGTTCTTGAAGGATCGGGATATGAAGGATGCGGCACAATCGCTGAGAGAGCTTTTCTGAGGTGAAAAATATGTATAAAAATATAAAAGCTGCCGTTATGGGCAGTATCAATATGGATATTATCCTTTGTGCCGAGAGGCTTCCCGAGGTGGGAGAGAACGTGCAGGGAAGCAGCTATTCCTATGCCTTCGGCGGAAAGGGTGCCAATCAGGCAATCGGGCTTTCAAGGCTTGGCGCAAGGGTAAGGATGATAGGTAAGGTAGGCTCAGACGATAACGGCAGCCGTCTTATTGAGAATCTTGACAGCTGCGGTGTTGATACCTCGGGAATTTCCACGGAGGGCTCCTCCACGGGGCTTGCGGCAATTTTGATTGACGGTGAGGGAAGAAACAGAATCATAGTATATGAAAGCGCAAATTCGGAGATCAACCCCTCGGAGGCGGGTTCTCATATAGACGAAGAGCTTGACGTGCTTTTAGTGCAGTTTGAAACCAATGAGGATGCCGTGGTTGCTTGTGTCAATGCGGCAATCGAAAAAAATGCGGTAACGGTGGTGGATTGCGGTCCTGCTAAGAATTTCTGTCTTGAGCGTATGCAGGGAGCTACTATAATCACCCCTAACGAAAACGAGACTCAGGCGCTTACGGGTATTTTCCCCTCTGATGAGGACACCATTCTTCGCGCATCCCGTGTGCTTTTTGAGAGAAGCCGTGCAAAATACGTCGTTCTGAAGCTTGGCTCAAGAGGCTGTGCCCTCTTTGACGGCAAGGAGCTTGAGCTGTTTGCTCCATATCCCGCAAGGGTGCTCGACACTACCGCGGCGGGAGATTCCTTTACAGCCGCGCTGGCTTTGGAGTACGTAAAAAGCGGGGATATAAAGAGAGCCTGCGATATGGGTAACCGTGCAGGCAGTATTGCCGTCAGCCGTGTGGGCGCTCAGTTTTCAATGCCCACGGCAGAGGAACTGACAGGGGTGAAAAGTGTATGAAGATAACGTTATTGGGAGATTCCATAAGACTTATAGGCTACGGCAAAAGAACTGAGGAGCTTTTAGGCGAGGGCTTTGAGGTCTTTCAGCCCGAGGATAACTGCCGTTTTGCAAAATATACCCTGAGAGGTCTTTTTGACTGGGCGGGCGGTATGGAGGGCAGCCGCATAGTTCACTTTAACTGCGGTCTTTGGGACATCTGCGACATTTTCGGTGACGGCACCTTTACGGGTGAGGCGGAATACGTTGAAACCATGACAAGGATAGCGGACATTCTTCTTTCCCGA
>JAZOOE010000062.1:0-7921 GCA_045654865.1 Acutalibacteraceae bacterium
ATCCTCACATAGAAGAAGAAATTCTTGATCCTATGGATTTGATTCAGCGTTATCAGGGTGAACGTGCATCTCTTAATGCAGAAATCGATCGCGTATTGGCTGATATCACAGCTATTCTTGGAGGTGGTCAGGAATGACACCGCAGAAATTAAAAAACAGCATCTTACAACTGGCGGTTCAAGGAAAATTGGTAGAACAGCGCCCTGAAGAAGGTACAGGCGAAGAACTCTATCAGGAGATTAGAGCGAAAAAACAGCGGCTAATTAAGGCAGGAACTCTAAAGAAAGAAAAGCCTTTGCCTGAAATTACAGAGGACGAAATTCCGTTTGATCTTCCAGAGGGGTGGCGCTGGGCGAGATTAGAGTCGCTTTGTTCGTTAATTACGGATGGAACGCATAAAACTCCCTCATATACCACGAGCGGCATTCGTTTTTTGTCGGTCAAAGATATTTCAGACGGATACTTTGATTTATCGAACACAAAATTCATTTCTGCGAGCGAACACTCTCAACTCACACAGCGATGCAAACCCGAAATGGGTGATGTACTGATTTGCAGAATTGGAACATTGGGAAAAGCGCTTTCGATAGATATTGATTTGGAATTCAGTATCTTTGTAAGCTTGGGACTAATTAAGCCTATTCATAAAGAACTGGCAAAATATATTGAAACCGTTATTAATTCCGGTTATGGATATGCTTGGATTCAACGGGTTAAAGTCGGTGGTGGTACACACACATTTAAAATCAATTTGGATGATTTGCGAATGTTTCTGATTCCACTCCCGCCCCTTGCCGAGCAGAAGCGCATTGTGGCGAAGATTGAGGAATTATTGCCCCTGATTGACCGCTACGAGCAGGCGTGGAGTGCTTTGGAGGCGTTCAACAAGCGTTTCCCTGTGGACATGCAGAAATCCATCCTCCAGATGGCCATTCAGGGTAAATTGGTTCCTCAACTCCCCGAAGAAGGTACTGGTGAAGAACTGTTTCAGCAGATTCAGGCAGAAAAGCAGAGAGTCATAAAGGCTGGCGTTATCAAAAAAGAAAAGCCCCTGCCCGAAATCGCAGAGGACGAGATTCCGTTTGATATTCCGGAAAGTTGGGATTGGGTTCGTTTAGGCCAGTTAATTCACATCGAATCAGGAAAAGGATTAACAGCAGCGCAAATGAGGAAGGGTAATATACCTGTCTATGGTGGTAATGGTATTACAGGTTATCATGATGAAAGTTTGTTACATGAAGAAACTGTGGTTATAGGACGTGTCGGATTTTATTGCGGAAGTGTACATGTTACAGAAAAAGAGTGTTGGGTAACAGATAATGCTTTCATTACAACATATCCACAAAACTGTATTGATAGAGCATTTCTTGTATATATGTTGCGACACATGGATTTGGGGCAGAATAATAACGCGACAGCGCAGCCTGTTGTGTCTGGAAAGAAAATATATCCGATGTTGTTTCCTCTTCCACCCCTTGCCGAGCAGAAGCGCATTGTTGCCAAGCTGAAAGAAATCCTGCCGCTGTGTGAAAGGTTGAAATGAGGTAACTACTATGACCTTGTACGAAGTAATAAAAAGTTCTGCACCTAAGTTGGAAGCAGAATATAACATGAGCAAAATAGTTAATCATTCTGCCAGTAAGGGCGCATTGAGAGAATTCTTGCTCAATGATATTATCAGACCATTTCTTCCAAGAAGATATGGATTATGTAACGGGGAATGTTTTGATTCACAAGGAACCGTAAGTAAACAGCTGGACATCATTGTGTACGATGACTTGTTTTCTTACGCTGTTCCAATGGGTGATTATTTCATGATGCCATTTGAATCAGCTTACGGAGAAATAGAAGTCAAGTCTATGCTGAACAAGGAAGCTTTTTTTGAAAGCATCGATAATATTGCTTCTTTTAAGTCGCTTACAAAAGATACCCCCGATGGTTGTCAAATTCTCCCCAATCTTTCGTTAGAGATCGATATAGTTACGTGGAAACAAAGTGGATTTACGAAGCCTTTTGGTGTTGTTTTTGCATACGATAGTGTTGAACCAGAAACAGTCTTGAAATATTTCCACGAAATAAAACCATTAAACCCATCGTTAATGCCTGACATGATTGTTCTTCTAAAAAAGAAAACAATTATTTTTCGCATTGTTTATAAATCTGAAAAGTTTTATGTAACAACCAATAATACATATCAAGGATTCATAACTTTACCTTGTGAGGATGATACCTTACCTATCTTTCTGTCATATATTATGAGCAGAACCAGCGATACTCGAATAAAATTAGCAGATACCGATGACATACTAAATACGCAAATTGATAAATATCTCCATAAAATGGGAGAACAACCTGCCATCAAATTTTCAATGCAACATAATGAGGGCAATTAGTTTTAAAAGTAGCATTGCTCGTATACTCAAACTTATGTAAAATAAAGTTACATCGTCGCCAAACTGGAAGAAATCCTGCCGCTGTGTGAAAGGTTGAAATAATAGAAATAGCTTTTTCAAAACATAGAAAGGAGAAGCGAAATGGTAGAGGAAAAAGTGACAGAAGCCATAATAGATGTTGGTAAAAATGTTGCCGAGGATATTGCTCGTCCCACATCAAAGAGTATTGGTGAGAATCTTGGATTGCTTGTAGACGGAGTAATGGGGTGGCTTGGTTATTGGGGACAGAAACAGGAGATTAAGCGTGAAGCATATCTCGCAGATTATAAGAAAAAGATTGCTGAAAAAGTAGCTGGCATTCCAGAAGACAAGCTTACCCTTCAGGTAATTTGCAATGCAATTCTGACAACACACCCATTAAAATACCCATACGGAGATAACTTATGATATTTAGACCTAATCCGCTGTTGTACGGCGCAAACGAAAATTTTTACAGCAGCTTTAAGCTGGCTATAACCATGAATGCTCCTGTCGATCACGGCGCTCTTTCCCGTGCAGTTGCGGTAGCTATGACTCGATATCCTTATTTTAGTGTATCCCCTGAAAAGGACGAAAATGACATTATTTTGGCATTTAACCCGCGCCCTGTACCCGTGTTTGCCGACGGACGCTGTGCGGTATTGGGCAGTGATGCCTGCAACGGACATCTGTTATTCTTCGGATGTGAGGAAAATCGAATCTTTTTAAATGCCAGCCATTATATTGCAGACGGAATGGGAATCGATCCCCTATTAAAGACGGTTCTGTATCTTTACGTTGCAGAACTTTACGGCACAGAGGGACTGCAAACCGAGCGGATAAATATGCCGCATGAGCCGATATCAGAGCAAGAATACTCTTATCCCTTCCCTGCCGAGCCATTTGAAGCAGACAATGCCGGACTGTCAGTAAAAATCCCTGACAAAGTGTATGGCGCAGATCCCGATGCGTTCGATAAGAACGGTCTTTACGCCTACCATCTGCACATTCCTCAGCGCAATATGATGTCAATGGCTAGCCCTTTGGACGGAAGTCCCGTTTCTTTCCTTTCGGTTATGATGTATCGTGCCATTTGCTCTCTTGATGCTGATTTTGAGCTCCCCGTAGTAGCCCACGTCCAGCATCAGTACAGACAGGCACTGAGAACTCCTTACAACCGTCATAGCTTGGTCAGCTATATTCCCGTTTCTCTGCCTTTACGTGCTAAAAAACTTCAGACGGAACAGCTGAACACTATTTTACGCGGACAAATCATCCTCGGCAGTGATCATTCAGAGGATCTGAAAGCCGTTAACCGAATACTTAATGCAATGCCGAAAAACACAGACGCTCCACTTGCAGAGAAAAAGGCGTCTATGCGTCAGTATGTAAACAAAAGTATTAAAGGCAAGACATTCGGAATAAGCTACGTCGGAAAAATGGATTGGTGCGGACTTGACAGGTACGTAAAGGATATTCACGCCTATATCGGTGAAAAGCATACGAAAAATATGCTCCTGATGGAGGTTATGACTGTGGGTGAGGATTTCACTATAAATCTTATGCAAAGCGGTCGCGGCAGTGCTTATGCAGATGCATTTATGGAGCAGCTCAGACTCTCGGATATTCCTGTCACTCTGATAGGCGAGGAGCGCTATACTCTGTGTGACACCGTCATTCCTGATTGATACTGATTCTGATAGACTCAAATCCATAAAACTTAAAAGCACTACTGCAACCGATGTCTATCAGCGCTTATAATTGTCCGACCACTCCGACAGCAAGAGAGGCGGGCAATTTATTTTTCAGAAAAATATAGCGGTACACTTTTTCGGTAAACAAGAAAATACCGTTATCGTATGCTTTGACAATAATCGGCATTGACAGATTTTTCTTCTGTTGCTTTTTATATTTTCAACTGAGGCTTTATTTATTTCTTCATATGTGCTATACTGCAGATATGCAATAATAAACAAATGCAGCTCCGAGGGGGCAATAAGATACCCACAAATAAAGGGAGAGACAGCTTATGACAGAGATACGTTTTCCGAGCGTTGAAAGAATCAAGGGCGCACCGAAAATTCAAAAATCCGGTATTATTTCCGTATGCGGAGGAGAAAATTCAATTTTTGTCCGCAACGGCAGATTAATGCGTCTTGAAAATTACTGGGAGGGCTTTGAGGGCTATCCCGGTCCTTGTGCAGTCATCTTTGAATATTTCTCCGATGAGCATTATGCGCCCTTCGGCTCTGACGGTGCAAGATTTTATTCCTGCTATTGCGAAAACGACCGTGTATATGCTTATGCAACAAAAGACAACAAAATTTTTTGTTACACCTCAGATGATCTTATAAACTGGAAACGTTCCGTTGCCGCTGAATTTCCCGAAAGCTTTATTCTCTTCAACACCGCAGTTTGCAAAGGGGAGGATTGCTATATGATGGCAATTGAGGCTGATGGGACAAGCAGTGAAAACGCTGAGGTAAATCCGCACATCGGTAAATGCTTCACGGAGTTTTTTGCAAAATCCTACGATCTTGTCACATGGGAGCTTCTGCCCTTTGAGACGGGATATACAAAAGAAAGATACAATGCCTGCCCTGCCCTTAAATATACAGACGGGCATTACTATATGATATGTCTCGAGGAGCTCCCCTGCTATCGCTTCGCTCCCTATATTTATCGAACTACAGATTTTGTTACATGGGAAATAGGCTTTTACAATCCCCTTTTCACAGCAAGCACCGAGGATCTGTATCCGAAGCACGGAGTAATTCTTGCTCCGGAGGAAGCAGAAGAACAATTCAGACATCTGAATACAAACAACAGCGACGTCGATCTATGTGAATTTGAGAGCAAGACGTATATTGTTTATGCCAGCGGAAATCAGGGAGTAACATGGGGAGGCTGTACCTGCGAGGCAGTTTTTAACGGCACCTTAGATGAATTTCTCAAGGCCTGCTTTTCATAATTTTCAAAGCCTTATTAAATAAACTTAATTTTCATACAAATAACTATTCAGGAGTGTTTACAATGCAGGAGATAAAATGTCCCAATTGCGGTGAGCTTTTTCAGATTGACGAAAGTGACTATGACAGAATCGCCCGTCAGATCCGCGATAACGAATTCAGACAGGAAATAGAACGACGCGAGCACGAGCTTGAGGAAAAAAAAGCACGTGACATAGAGCTTATACGTCTTCAGGAGGAAAAGGCTTATTCTGAGGATATAAGCAAAAAGGACGCCGAGCTTTCAGAAAAAGACAAGGTAATAGCTGATCTGCAAGCAAAGCTGAATGCCGGAGAGGCTGCAAAAAACCTTGCCGTTTCCGAAGCCGTAGAGAAGAAAAATATGGAGCTCACAAGGGAAGCAAAGGAGCATTCCGAAAATCTTATACGCAAGGATTCGCAGATTGCCGCACTTGACAAAAAGGTGTCAGAGCTTCAGGCAAGGCTTGATTCGGGCGAAACAGCCTTAAGGCTTGCCGTTGCAGAAGCCGTTGAAAAGAAAAATGAGGAGCTGTCTCAAAAAGCAACCGAAATTACCGAGCTCAGAGGCGAGCTTAAAAATCGTGAAGCACAAAATCAGCTGAATGAAAAATCAATAAAAGAGCAATATGAAGAAAAACTGAGGCTCAAGGATGAGCAAATAGAATATTATAAGGATTTCAAGGCTCGGCAATCCACCAAAATGATTGGAGAAAGCCTCGAGCAGCACTGCCTCACACAGTTCAATTCGCTCAGAATGACCGCCTTCCCCAATGCTTATTTTGAAAAGGATAATGATGCAAGAAGCGGAAGCAAGGGTGATTTCATATACAGAGAAACCTCCGAGGACGGCACTGAATTTATTTCAATAATGTTTGAAATGAAAAATGAAGCAGATCAGACTGCAACAAAGCACAAAAACGAGGACTTTTTCAAGGAGCTTGACAAGGACAGAAATGAAAAAGGCTGCGAGTATGCAATATTGGTATCCTTGCTTGAGATAGATAATGAGCTTTATAATAACGGCATTGTAGACGTTTCTTATAAATATCCGAAGATGTACGTTATTCGTCCTCAGTTTTTCATTCCTATGATAACCCTGCTCAGAAATGCGGCAAGAAATTCACTGCAATACCGTCAGGAGCTTCAGGCCGTGCGTAATCAGCAAATTGATATTCTTCATTTTGAAGAAAATATGAATGCATTTAAGGAGGGCTTTTCACGTAATTACCGTCTTGCCAGCGAAAAATTTGCTACGGCTATCGATGAGATAGATAAGACGATAGATCATCTGCAAAAAACAAAGGCGGCACTTCTCTCTTCGGAAAACAATCTTCGCCTTGCAAACAATAAAGCCGATGAGCTCAGCATAAAAAAGCTTACAAAAAATGCCCCTACCGTCAAGGCTATGTTTGACAATCTGAAAAATAATTGATTCCGAGAATAAAAAATTGGAATCTGAATAATTAAGAAAAGAGGAATTGTATGTTTACCCCTATGATGCTGGGAATGATCGATGAAGCAGGCTACAACGGGATAAGAGACGAGCATATTGAAAAGGTAGCGGCATCATTGCTGTCAACAGGACTTACCGAAATAGACCGCAGTACCTTTAACAGCCATTGCCGCAGATGCGGTATTGATCCCATCAATTTTACACAGGCGGATCTGAACCGTCTTCAGGACAAGCTCAACAAATAACGAGCCGTAAAAAAAGACGCATCTGAATCCCTCCGTGCATTTCGGTTACATTATAAAAAAATCTGCCGGTATCCTTTTGCGAGGATCCGGCATTAATTCTTATTCATTTCGGCTTATTACGGTCTATTCCTCAATCAGGGTATATTCCCCTGCCCTGAGAATCCGCAGAAGATCTGCATTCGTCTTTATCGGCTCCTTTGTTATGATACCTCCGGGGTTTGTATTCTTCTTGTCGTGAAAATCCCCGCCCGAGGTCACAAAGGAAAAGTTATTTTTCTGTGCCCACTTTTTTGCCTTTCGGTTTGCAGGCTTCCCCTTATCCTTGCCGTTAAACACCTCACAGCCGTGAAGATACGCGGGATTGTGTCTGAAGCGCAGTTCCCTGAAAGGATGCGCCTCAAGCAACAGCAGCTCATTATCATCGCAAAGTCTGAAAAGCCTTCGGAGATACTTCCACATAAGATTTCCGTTATTTCTGAGAAACTCCTCAGTTATTCCGTATATCAGAAAATCATCTATTGTAAAGAAAAACCGAACCTCACAGCCGAGTAAAACGGTAAAATTCTCTCCTGCCGCCGCTTTTGCTCTTTTATAGCCTCTGAGATATAAATCCGTGTGCTTATGAGGAAATAATGAATACAGCAAAAACGTCTGAGGAGAATAGTGATCCGTTATGACAATACCGTCATATCCCCTGCTTTTATAAAATTCCACCGCCTCCTCTGCCGAGGATGAGGCACATAGACTCACGTCACTTGTGTGACAGTGCAATTCATATTTATATTCTCTTTCCTTCATACTTCTCTTCTTTCAATCTTTTAT
>JAZOOE010000063.1:0-20409 GCA_045654865.1 Acutalibacteraceae bacterium
AAGCTATGAAAGGATATGAATAAAAATGAGAGATCTTTCAAAATATCAGGGAATAATTCCCGCATTTTACGCCTGCTATGAGGACGACGGCAGCGTATCCCCCGCAAGAACAAAGGCATTCGCAAAATATCTTCTCGACAAGGGAGTCAAGGGACTTTACGTCTGCGGTTCATCGGGAGAGTGCATTTATCAGAGCAAGGAGGAAAGAAAGCTTATCCTTGAAGCCGTTATGGAGGCAGTTGGCGGAAAAATGACAATAATTGCTCACGTTGCCTGCAACAACACGGCAGATTCAATGGAGCTTGCCGCTCACGCTGAGTCACTGGGTGTAGATGCAATAGCATCAATTCCCCCCATCTATTTCCGTCTGCCCGATGAAGCTATCGCACAGTATTGGAACGACATCTCATCTGCTGCTCCCAACACTGATTTCGTTATATACAACATTCCTCAGCTTGCAGGCGTTGCACTCACAATGCCTCTTCTTCGCACAATGCTCAAGAACCCCAGAGTTATCGGCGTCAAGAATTCCTCTATGCCCACTCAGGACATTCAGATGTTCAAGGCAGAGGGCGGAGATGACGTAATCATCTTCAACGGTCCCGACGAGCAGTTCGTTGCAGGCAGAGCAATCGGAGCCGGCGGCGGCATCGGCGGCACCTACGGCGTTATGCCCGAGCTCTTCCTTCAGTGCGACAAGCTCATAAAAGAGGGTAACACGGCAAGGGCTATGGAAATTCAGTATGCAATAAATGAAATTATCTATGCTATGTGTGACTGCAAGTGCAATATGTATGCAGCCGCAAAGGAAATCCTCAGACTTCAGGGCATTGACATCGGCGATGCAAGAAAGCCCCTTATCGGTCTTAAGGAGGAAAGCCGTCCTCTTTGCGCAAACGTAAAGAAGATGATCGACGAGGCAAAGGCAAAATTCATCGGATAACAAAATCCGAAAAAATAAACATATAAAATAAATCCGATACAGCCTTATTGTATCGGATTTATTTTATCCGAATATTTTCTCCCCCTTTCCCTTTCGGTAAAAAAACAGCATATAATAACTACAAAAACCAAACAAAGGAGAATTACTTATGAAAAACAAAAACTTCAGAAAAATAAACAAATTACCGGAATACATCAAGGAGCTTTGCCTTTCTTCAAAAACAAAATCCGCAATTTACTGCAAAACCGCAGAGATCACCGCTTTCCGCGGCGAAATCGGAGAGGAAGTGGTAACGGTTCTCTCAAACGGTCTGAAGGAAACCGTAAACACCGTAAAAAAGGATCCCGTAACAGGCAACCCCGGATGGATAGTAACCGGCGTCGGCGGAGAAAGATATATCATCGAGGATCGTAAATTCATAGAAAAATACGAGCCATCTCCCGACGGCGGCAATCGTTACCGTCCGAAAAAAGTGCCTCATGCGGCATTCTCCGTTCCCGAAAGCATCTCCTTTATTGCCGCATGGGGAGCGATTATGAATATTGAGGCAGGCGGATATCTTGTATGCAACCGCGACGGTGAGATATGGGGCGTGGCAAAGGATGAATTCGAGGCAACCTATACGGAGAATTTTTACTGCGACGATCTTTTTTCTTATCTCATTCAGAAATCGGATATGTCCGAAGAAGAATTAAAGAACGTATTTCCTCTTTATCTTATGATGATAAACGTAAAGCCCGAGCTTATTGACGAGCTTCCCGAGGATGTTTCCGACACAATTGATAAAATAATGACTTATGAGCTGGATTTTCTGAGAGCTACCCTTGAAAGCGCGGTACGGAAATTCAGAGCATCAAAATAAAATCAAAAAACAAAAATCCAATAAAAATCATAAAAAAAAGGAGATGAGAAAAAAGCCATACCGTATTACAAAAAGGGAAGCAGGAATTTAACCTGCTCCCCTTTTTATTTTATTCAGCAACAGTGCCGAAATTTGCTCTGATCTCCTCTATAGTACCCGTTGACAGCCAGAATTCATAGCCGGTAGGATTAAAGCTTCTGAATTCAAAGGTATCCACAGCCGCAATGTATGACGTGGGCCCCTCTGTTGCGGGATCCTTCGTGCTGCATCCGCCTCTTTCAAAAACACCTGCAAGGAAAGGCAGATTTGTTTTTGTGTAAACTCCTATTGAGAAGCTGTCAGCAAACTCACCCGTAAACGCTGCCCAGTTTTCCGTTGAATTGAAATTCGGATAGCCGGCATCGGGCCAGAAAATAAGGTCGTTTTCATAGGTAAGCTCGCCGTCATTTGTCCAGGGAGCAGCTCCGCCGTAATAAACAAAGCGGTTAAGAGGCTCTATGCAGTAAAATGCGGGGCACTCCTGAGTCGTAACCGTGTCGGGATACCCCGAGAAATCCACAAAACGGCAGGAAACGTTTACGAGTCCCTTCGAAAGAGAATATTCCGCCTCCATATAGCAATCGGGCATATCAGCTGCGGACTTTGCCCAGTCAAGAGGACGGCACTTGATATAAATGCTGTCTTCATTTATCCTGACGTCCACGATCTTTGCGGATTCATTATACTGATTGCCGCCCTGAACGGGATTATAGTTCCACTTTGTCTCACCGTAATATCCGCCCTGATACTGCTCACAATCCCCCGTTCCGTAATAGGACTGCTGAACGAGTCTGCCCGTATCATTGGCATTGATAAGATTCACGTGACGGCTGAGAGCTATCCTGCCGTATCTTGAGGATGCATCGGAATCAACCTTAGTCACGCCGTCAACAATAACCGCCTCAACGGAGGAATTCTTGTCCTCAAGATAGCTGAGAGCTCCGCCCCAGTCAAGATTTACTCCAAGCTTATGCTCGGCGCTTTCTATATATATTTCCTTTCCGAGAATTTCACGGTTGAACAGCCCGACGCCGTGAAGCTCAAAGGATGCCTCTTTTTTGTCAAGAGCGGTAAATTCAAGAGAATACAGCTTATTCATCTTGGTTTTTTCAAGATAACCGTCAATAAAGCTGTAAAATTCAGCATTTTCACCGGGCTCAAGGAAAAACTCCTCACTAAGCTGTCCGCCCTTGCCGGAATACGAAATAACGCCCTTAACGTAAGCATCAGAGGAATATCTGATTCCGAAATAGTTAAACACGTCCGCTTTCACTTCAGAGAAGCCGTACTTCACGGAAGCACCCTCTGCCGATATTTCAAAATTAACCGTCTCACCGTTCACAGCGACACCTCCGTCTGCAACACCGATTTCAAAGTCGGTATCAATATTACAGGGTAAAAAGCTCATCAGAAAATAAATAAAAAACATAAACACGGAAAATAATGAAGTAAGTCTGCTCATTTTCTTCTCTCCTTATCAAAGATGTGTATTTCTTATAAAATAGTTGAGTCCGCCCTCAAAGAAATCAGGACGGCGCAGTGCCCTGTCTCCCATAATTGACATAAGCTTGATATGCCTTGTTTCAATACCGCCGTCCTCGGAAATATCAATAATTCTTCCGCCTCTTACGTCATCGTGTGCCGACATATCATAGCCCACACAGGAATCATAGCCGAGAATTATACCGCAGTATTTGCCGTGATAGGCATTCATGTGCTCGTGTCCGCAGAAAATGCCCTTTACGTCTCCCCGCTCAAGGCAGGCGGTAAAGAGTCCCGTGTTCAGCTCCGAGCAGCATACAGCCTCTCTTTTTTCTCCGTACATATCACATTCCTCGGGGTTACGGAAAATGAGATTGAATTCAATGCAGGGGTTATGCATAAACATAAGGGCGGGAATCTTCCCCTTGTTTTCCCTTTCCATATCCCGTGACGTGTTATAGTACCACATTACCTGCTGAAAAAACGGCATAGCCTGAACACTTCTCGAGCCGAAGGCAAAGGGAAGAAGAATGTTATTATCCTCACTGTCTATACCGAACTGCTGAATATAATCGGATATTTCACGATTGGAATCAAGGCAGAACATATTGTAGGCAATACGCTTCCCGTCGGACGAATATACGGGAACAACATAATTGCACACACCGAAAATATCCTCAGGACCTCTTTCAGAAAAACAATGAGGTATTTTTTCATAAACGGTCTGCTGGTGAGCCGTGGTCATAGCCATTTCGCGATCGTGATTACCGTAAACGTGCGCCCAGGGGATTCCCCTTTCTATTACGGGAGCCATAATATCCGTAAAGGCATTGTAAAGATATTCGGGGGAATGTCCTATGCACTGATCTCCGCCAACCATAACAAAGTCGGGATTACACTCCGCCACAAGCGCCTCTACAGCCTCACGGATCTTGGGACTGTAGGGATTTCCGTCCTCAAAGCCCTTGCGTCTCGAGCCTGCGTGAAAATCCGAAATCATAAGAATTCTGAATTTTCCGTTTTCATTGAAACGAAGCTGTTTATTGCCGATATCGTACAAGCAAATCACCTCTTAATTTCAAGAATACCAAAATTTCAGAAAATTGCAATATATATTCTTTATACAAAAGAAAAAAAATGCACGGCAACCGTTTTCTGCCGTGCATCTGTAATTTATATCACAATTTTAATACTGCTTCTCGTAAAGACCGTTAAAGGTAGTATAATCATAGCCCTCAAAGCAGAGCACAAGAAGCTCTGAGGATGCAGGGTAGGTGGTTATAGCATAATTGATCTTGACACCTGTTGAGGAATATCTGCCGATACCATAGAATTCCACACCGGTTGAATACTTTGAAGTCACAAGATATGACGGATACGAATCTGAAAAGTCGGGAGTCTGAACCTCATCATAGTAGCCTACGATCTCCTGATAAACCATTCCGCCCTCTATCTTCATCCAGAGATATGCACCGACTCCGTTGTCTTCCTTATACAAGCCCTGAAGCCCCGAAAGCTCGTTTGTAAGCTTTGTCTTAAATTCCTGAGCCTCGGGGATAGTCAGATCCTTAACCAGCTCATAAGCCTCGCCAATTCCGCCGCCGGCATAATAAACCTCAGCCTGTGCATAAGCAAAGTAGACGTCGGCATCCTTATATTCCTTGATACCTGTTCTGTTATAAACCGCAACGGCATTTTTGAAATCCTTAGCGGTAATATATCCGAGGAAGGTATTGTAATTTGCTTCCATTGCTTCCTCAGCAGAAAGAGTGGTCTGCTCCTCGGCAGGCTCACCCGAGCCGACACCGATGCCGATTGCGATCACAAGCACGGCAACAACTGCGGCTATGATAATGCCGAGCTTTTTCTTGCCGGACTTCTTTTCTGATTTTTTCTTCTTTTTATCCTCATCAGCCTCCTCAACGGGAGCCTGAACCGTGGGCTGTACGGGAGCCTGAACTGTAGGCTGTACGGGAGCCTGAGCTGCGGGCTGTACGGGAGCCTGAGCTGCGGGCTGCACGGGAGCCTGAACCGTGGGCTGCACGGGAGCCTGAACTGCGGGCTGTACGGGAGCCTGAACTGCGGGCTGTGCGGTAGCCGCTGTCGGAGCTGTGCTTACGGATAATGCGGCACCACAACGGGAACACATTATACTTGTGGCGGAACAATCCATTCCGCATCTTGAACATTTCATAAAAAGACACCTCTTCTTCCTTTTTGGTAAATTATATTACAATTTAACTGAATTTTCAACAAAAGAAATCGAATCAGAGGAAATTTATTAAACGTTTTATGTTTTATGCTTTATGTATCGAAGTCCTCCTCTCCTCCCGCCGCACTCTATTACGCTTCGAGCAAACAAAACCCAATTTCCGGGACTTAATTTTTCTCTGCTTGTCCGTTCCTCTTTTTTTGTCGCGTAAAAGAAAGAGCCGTAAAAACCTTCGTTTTTTACAGCTCTTTAAGTTATTCAGTTTTCAGATAAGCGTCTGAAGTCCGCAGGGATCATACCCACCACATAGCACCGGTATCCTCAGTGATGAGGCAGTTTTTAAGTGTGGCAACAGCCTTTGAAAGTCCCTCGTTCTGACTCATAAGAGAATCCTCATGCTCAATTGAGAGAGCCCAATCGTAGCCCACAAGACGAAGATTTGAAATAATATCCTCCCAGTAAAGCTCGTCGTTGCCGTAGCCTACGCTTCTGAATATCCATGAGCGGTTGATCTCGTCACCGTAGGGCTTAGTATCAAGCACACCTGTTCTTGCGGTATTGTACTTATCAATTCTTGTGTCCTTTGCGTGAACGTGGAAGATAGCATCGCCGAGAGCTCTGATAACTGCAACGGGCTCCATACCCTGCCAGATAAGATGGCTGGGATCGAAGTTTGCGCCGATCTCGGGACCTACAGCCTCACGGAGTCTGAGAAGAGTATCCGTGTTATAAACACAGAAGCCGGGATGCATCTCAAGAGCGATCTTGTTTACACCGTGTTCCTTTGCAAACTGAACAAGATTCTTCCAATAAGGAATAAGCACGTCATTCCACTGATATTCAAGTATATCAAGGAAATCGTTGGGCCAGGGACAGGTTACCCAGTTGGGATACTTTGCACCCTCATAGTCACCGGGACAGCCTGAGAAAGTATTGATCTGATGAAGACCGAGCTTTTCTGCAAGAAGAATAGCATTTCTGATAACCTTATCGGAGGCCTCAGCCTCTGCCTTATTGGGATGCACGGGATTAGCGTGACAGGAAAGAGCAGAGATCTGCACGTTATACTTCTTAATGAGTGCACAGAAATCCTCAAATGCCTTTTCATCATTGAGAAGAACCTCGGGATCAGCGTGAGCATTTCCCGGATATCCGCCGACACCGATTTCAACCATTTCGATGCCGAGGGAAGTAAAATATTTCAGAGCCTCTTCAAGAGAGAGGTTACTTAAAAGTGTAGTAAAAACACCAAGCTTCATTGTGTTTTCCTCCAAAGTATATATTTTCAGGGGACGGGTATCCGTCCCCCTTAGAGCGTAAGCGGAAAAGCCGTCAGGCTTCCTGAACATTTGCCGGAGGCAAATATATCACACCGTGAGAATCACGGAATATCACTGCCGTAAGGCAATATCACTCTTTGCAAAGCAAAGAGCATCACTTGTAAGTTAACGGGTTCCGTTAATTTACATTGGCCTTAAGCCACTCCATACTTCTTGTGATATCGGAAAGTCCGTCGGGCACGGGATCGTCATTTTCAAGGATAAGCCATTCAATACCGTTATCCTTGGCAGCTCTTACAACAGTAGCAAGGTCGTTGTTGCCCTCGCCGAGAGCCATAGGATGACCGTCGATGCCGTCCTTTATGTGAAGATGTACGATTCTGTCCTTATATTCGGAGATAAGTGCATAGTTGTCCTTTCCTGCGTGGAATGACCAGTAAGTATCTATCTGCATGTGGCACTCAGCGGCAAGTCTTTCAAAGATCGTTCCGGGAACGGTATTGTAAAGGGGTTCAAGGAATTCCTGAGTATGATTGTGGAAATACACGTTGATTCCCTGCTCGGATGCAATTCTGTCGGCATTACCCATAATGTCGATAACCTCGTTGAGAGCGGTTTCGGTTTCCGTATCAGCACCGCCGATGCCGAGAGTCTTTGCACCGAGGATCTTACCTGCACGGATAGTCTCGGGGAGGTTTTCTGCCTTGAAATCGTGAAGCCCCATGTGTGCACCTACAGCTACGAGACCGATTTCATCAAGAGCGGCCTTAAGCTCCTCGGGTGTGTAGCCGTGGAAGCCTGCAAACTCAACACCGTCAAAGCCGAGAGCCTTGACCTTTTTTAATATATCGATGAAATTCTCACCGTTTTCCATATGGTGACGAAGAGAATATAACTGAACTGCAAGTTTCATCCTTTTATTTCTCCTCAGTCTTCAAAATATACAGCCTTGCCTGTCTTTGCGGATTCATAGATAGCCTCAAGAATCTTTGTTACGCAAAGAGCCTGCTCGGGAAGAACGCAGGGATCGGTATCCGTAAGGATAGCGTTGATCCACTGATACATATCAAGCTCGGAGGGATCGCCCTTCTTGCCGTCATAGAAAGCAACGCCGCCTGCATCAAGGTTGGGAGTTTCAATCGTCTGTCTGCCGTGCTTAACCTTATTTACACGGAGATCGCCCTTTGTTGTAACACCGCCGTCAACACCGCAGAGTGTGTAGCAAGCCTCATTAGCATCAGCAACATTAAGTGCCCAGGATGCCTCAAGCATAACAACTGCACCGTTCTTCATAACGATGTGACCGAAGGCAGAATCCTCAACAGTGTACTTTTCGGGATCCCAGTCGCCCCATGCATTAGCCGTATTTGTCTGATCTGCAAGCTTTCTGAAGGTATTACCAACAACCATCTTGGGCTCGTAGTTATCCATCATATAAAGAGTAAGGTCGAGAGCGTGAGTACCGATATCAATAAGGGGACCTCCGCCCTGCTCGTATTCGTTAAGGAAAACGCCCCATGTGGGAACTGCTCTGCGGCGGATAGCGTGTGCCTGAGCATAGTAGATCTCACCAAATTCGTTTTCACGGCAGGCATCCTTAACGTAAAGGTTTTCTGTGCACTGACGGTTCTGATAACCGATAGTAAGCTTCTTTCCTGTTCTCTTTGCAGCCTCAAGCATAGCCTTGCCCTCTGCATAGGTCTTTGCCATGGGCTTCTCGCACATTACGTGCTTGCCTGCTTCAAGAGCATCTATAGTAATGAAGGAATGTGAACGGTTGGGAGTACAAACGTGAACGACGTCAATTGTTTCGTCCTTGAGCAGCTCCTTATAATCCTCATATACCTTTGCATCCTCTGTACCGAACTTCTTGGCAGCAGCCTCGGCTCTTTCAAGCACGATGTCACAGAAAGCAACCATTTCAAGCTTGTCGTCAAGCTTCTTGAGGTTGGGCATATGCTTGCCGTTTGCAATACCGCCGCAGCCGATGATACCGATTCTTAATTTTTTGTCCATTTTAATTTCCTCCGTTTCATATTGAATTCACAACAGTCAATTCAAAAAACCGTATACCGTTATGTTAATTTATTCGCGGTTATACAGTTTCATTATATAAGTCGGACATTTTATATTCAATAAAAATATTTTTTTACAAAAAAAATTTGCTCTTTTGTTTTTGTGCATTTTATACAAAACTTACGAATATATCACATTTTATTATCCGAAAATAACACTTTTTTGTCATCCAATTCCCTCCGTGTACCTATCTCGAGGCAGTGGACTGCCGTCGCAGTCTTCTCAAAAAACAAAAAAAACGGCGGCACGTCTTCCTTATGGAACAAAAAACGCACCGCTGTTATTCAGACCGTATTCTCTTTTTTATTGAGAGGATTCCATCTGCCGCTTACCCAATGGGCAAAATACAGAATAAAAAGAAACATATTGTGAGCTATCATACAGCCCCAGGCAAGCACGAGACCGCCCGAGAAGAAGGTTATGAAGATAAACGTGCCGACGATACGTATGCCCCACATACCGATAATGTTGTAAACAAAGGGCTTCACGGTTCTGCCGACACCCTGCATCATTCCCTCAATTACAATAGAGACACCGTAAAAGGGCTCTGACACGGCAACCATTCTCAGCACCGTGGCTCCGATTTTTATTACCTCGGGGGAATCGGAGAAAATATCCATCATATAAGGCGCCCCCGCAAAAAGCAGGCCTCCCGAAATTATCATAAGCACGACCTCGGAAAGCACCGTTACACGGGCAAAGCTTTTCATTTTTTTGTTATCCCTTGCACCGAGAGCATTTCCCGCAAGAGTTGCCGCCGCCGTCTGCATACCGTAGCCGGGGATATAAAATGCAGATTCAACGGTATTGGCAATGGTGTGAGCAGCGGTTGCCGCTTCACCGAGAGAATTGATCATTGATGCAAACGCAACGTAGCCGAGACAGGTTCCAAAGCGCTGAAGCATATTGGGAAACGCCACCTTCAGACAAGGGCGGAGAATCTCCGGATCGGGAAGCACGGACATCCTTGCAGGAGACAAAAGAGGGTGCCGCCACAAAGCCGCGGTAATTATAACACCGCCGACAAGGAAGCCCACGGCACTTGCAATTGCCGCTCCCGTGACACCGAGTCCTGCGCCGGGAACCGTAAACACCCATATCCTTCTCGTGGGATAGATAAGAAGAAAATTCAGCACCACGTTGACAATATTCACGGCAACGCCCGCATACATAGGGGTTTTCGTATCCCCCACCGCACGGAGCACGGTTGAAAATATTATGGTTGCCGCGCGGGCAAGCATGGGGGTGTAAAGAATAAAAAAGTAGGTTGAAGCCAGCTCTCTTATGCTCTCATCCACCTGCATCCACACGGGCACCGCACGGCTGAGTCCCAGCGTCAGCACAGTGAAAAATATACCTGATATAAGCACGGCAAAGACGCTCTGGGCACCCGCTCTTCTGACAAGCTGTAATTCGCCGGAGCCGTGCTTTTTGGCAATAAAGGCAAGAAAGCCTACGCCGATTGCGGAAACGGTGCTTCCGATAAGCCAGTTTACCGTTGTGGTAGAGCCTACTGCCGCCGTTGCCGCAGTACCGAGCGAGCCCACCATTGCCGTATCGATATATTGAACGGCAGTCTGCATAAGCTGCTCAAAAATTGTGGGGCCCGCAAGGGAGAATATCATCCCAAGCATTCCCTTATACGAATCCGAGTTTTTAATCATAAGCTTTTTTCCTGCGGCTTGCACCGCAGCTTCCTTTTTTTCCGTTAAAAATTCCCTTGCGCCGACATCGGGCAGCTCTCCTCAAAAAACAGCCGATTCCTTGAAGCCGTCACACAAGGGCATAATATCCTTATTTTTCAAAGGCTTCCTCTTCCCGTAACAGTTTATTTTAAGTTATCATATAAAAATATACTTGTCAAACAATATTTTCCTGTAGTATATTATATAAAAAAGCAAAAACAAACGGAGTGATTCAAATGGCACAGTTAAAAATGTATTGGATAAACGACAAGAAGGTAGAGCTTCTTGATCTGCCCGAGGGATATTCATTTTCCAAGTATTCCTGCGAAGCTGATAAGCTTGCCTGGGTTGAATGCTGCAGAAACGGTCTTGTAAGCGACGAGGCTACCGAGGCTCAGTTCGACGACAGCATTCTGAGCATTGAGGCCTGCGATCCCTATGACGACGTTTTCTTCCTTGATTATAACGGCGAGCACATAGGCACCATCACAGCTATCAATCACACCGACCTTAATATGGGCAATATGCATATGGTCGGTATGAAGACTGAGTTCAGAGGCAAGGGATTGGGAAAATACCTCAACAACCGCTGTATCCACAAGCTTTCCGAGGAGGGCGTTAAGTTTATCCGCCTTACAACGGACGAGTGGAGAAAGGGCGCCGTAAAGAGCTATCTTTCCTCAGGCTTCATCCCCGTTCAGTATGAAATGGGTATGGAGGAGCGCTGGGGCAAGGTGCTTGAGGAATACGGAATAGACAGCGTTGAAATGGTATATGAGGATCTGACTCCCTATAAGACTATCTACAGAGAAGGTCTTGCAAAGAAGGTAAAGATCGGTGTCGTCGGCTCAAGAAGAGGTCAGACGATGCTCAACTACTGCAAGACGGGCTTCAATGCCGAGGTCGTTGCAATCTGCGACAACGCCCCCGATTTCCTTTCCAAGGCCAAGGAGAAGTACGGCGAGGACGGCATCACCTACTACGATAATTTTGACGAATTTATCAAGCACGATATGGACGGCGTTGTTCTTGCAAACTTCGCCAACGAGCACGCTCCCCTTGCCATCAAGGCAATGAAGGCAGGCAAGCACGTGCTCAGCGAGGTTCTGCCCTGTCAGCACCTTAAAGAGGCTGTGGAGCTTATTGAGGCGGTAGAGGAAACAGGCAAGATCTATGCCTATGCGGAAAACTACTGTTATATGCCCGCTCCCCGCGAAATGTGAATTCAGTACAAAGAGGGAAATCTCGGCAAGTTCGAATACGGCGAGGGCGAATACGTGCACAACTGTGAGCCCGGCTGGCACGGCTACACAAACTGTGATCCGAACCACTGGAGAAACACAATGAGTGCATTCTACTACTGCACACATTCTCTCGGCCCGCTTCTTCACATAACAGGTCTTCGTCCCGTAAAGGTTTCGGGCTTTGAAATTCCCTTCAACGACAGAATGTATCGTATGGGCGCTTATGCCGGCGCTATGGCGGTTGAAATGGTAACTCTTGAAAACGGCGCAGTGCTCAAGAGCGTTCACGGCGTAGGCCCCGCAAGAAATTCAGTATGGTATTCTGTATACGGCTCCAAGGGAAGACTTGAAAGCGCAAGAGAGGATGCCGAAAACGGCGGTGTAGGCAAGCTTTACGGCAACCTCGACGAGAACGAGGGCGACAACACCTTTGAAGCAAAGGAAATGAGAACCGATGATTCTCTTTCAAAGCTTGCAGAGGAATCAGGCCACGGCGGCTCAGACTTCTACACAATGTATCACTTCATTCAGGCAATAAAGGGTAACCGCAATGCGGAGATCGTTGACGTTTACGAGGCTATGGATATGTTCCTGCCCGGTCACTTCGGATATCTCAGCGCAATGAACAACAATCAGAGCTTTGATATTCCCAACCTCAGAGAAAAGAGCGAAAGAGACAAGTGGAGAAACGATACCACCTGCACCGTAAAGGAAAAGGCAGGCGATATGTATATCCCCTCATACTCCAAGGGCAACCCCGAAATACCTGCAGAGGTTTATGAAAAGTTAAAAGAAAAGCTTGACAAATAAGCAAAAAGCATCGGGGAAAAGAAAAATATTCTTTTCCCCTGAATTTTAATAAACTGTAAAGGACGGAAGAACAATATGAAAAAATTAAGTTTTATCCTTACACTTGTTTTGTTATTCACCTGTTGCTTACCTGTTTTTTCCTCAGCTGATGAAATCGGCGGTTATATAACCCTCTCCGACTCAGAGAATGCCCGTCTTATTGCGGCGGGAGAAACTCTTTCAGAATATATGAATCAGATAACGGGAAAGCAGTTCCCCGTCTCCGAAAGCGGTGAGGGCATAAGACTTGACCTTTCCTATAACGAGGAAATACCCGATAACGGCTACGTGATAGAAACGGGAGAAAACGAGGTTCTCATTTCAGGCAGCGGCACAAGAGGTATAATCCACGGCGTTTATGCCTTCCTCGAAAAATACTGCGGCTGTGACTGGTTCACCTCCACCCTTTACAGTATCCCCAAAAACGAGGAGCTTACAATCCCCGCGGGCGAGAAGACGGAATACGCGCCTTACTTTGAATATACGGATACGGACTGGCTCAGCCCCCGCGACGTGGAATATTCACTTGCAAACGGTCTTAACGGCAGTCCCTACAGAACCATTCCCTCGGAGCTTGGCGGTACGGTTACTTATATTTCAAACTTCTGCCACACTCTCACCACACAGTTCTGCAAATCCGACACCTATTTCGGTGAGCATCCCGAATATTTCGCACTTCACGGCGGAATAAGAGTTCCCGATCAGCTCTGCCTTACGAACGAGACGGTTTATGAGATCGTCCGCGACGAGGTTATGGCGTTACTCAGCGAAAAGCACAATCCCGATGAATCCTTACAGATAATCTCACTTACACAGCACGACAACCAGAAAATGTGTCAGTGCTCCGACTGTAAAAAAATTGATAACGAAAACGGCTCCCACTCAGGCACAATGATAAGCTTTGTCAACCGTATTGCAAGGGACGTAAAGGCAGCAGGCTACGATAACGTTGCCATTGATACCTTTGCTTATCAGTACACAAGACAGGCTCCCTCCAATGTGGTGCCCGAGAAAAACGTAATCGTCCGTCTTTGCACCATTGAATGCTGCTTTGCACATCCCCTTGACGATCCCGAATGCACCGAAAATACCGCTCTTATGGCTGATCTTTCCGCATGGAGCAGGATATGCGACCGCATCTACGTCTGGGACTATGCAACGAACTATTCAAACACCCTCGGCATCTTCCCCGACTTCGGTGTTTTACAGAAGAATATTCAGATATTCTACGAAAACAACGTAAAGGGCGTTTATGAGGAGGGCAACTATTATATGGCTGCCTGCGACGGTGAGTTCGGTGAGCTCAGAGCATATCTTCTGTCAAAGCTTATGCAGAATCCCTATATCGACTACAGCGCTTATATGGATGAGTTTATAAATGCCTACTACGGCGAAAGCGGAAAATATATCCGTCAGTTCATTGATATGACGATAGAAAAGCCCGTTCCCGAAAATGAGCATCTTATGATATACGTTCCCATGACCGCTACTCTCGGCTTCACCAATGATGACACCGCAAAGGCGGATGCCCTCTGGGAAAGCGCAAAAAATGAAGCCTCCTCCGACGTTCAGCTTGAAAGAATCAGAAGAAGCGAAATCTGCTGGCGTATATGGAAGGCATACAACCACTATGACAAGGAAGAGGGAATTCAGCTCATCGCAGACATCAAGGCATTCGGCATCACACAGACAGCCGAGGGCGACTCCAAGGGGCCCGACGGACTCAACTTCCTTGACGGCATAACAAAGCGCTTGGGCAACGAAATATTGTTCCCCGCTTCAATTGTATGCTACGGCGTATGTGTTCTGCTTTGTATCGTCTGCATTGTTTTCGCCCTTAAAGAAAAGCCGAGAAGATACGGCTTCATTCCCTTTACGGTGCTTGTCGGTCTTTTCTTTGAAATCTTCGGCTGGCACAGAAGAGCATATATTGCATGGGTGGACGTTGACGAATACGTGCTCACTCTGGTGCTTATAGTGCTTCTCTTTGCTTTAGGCGGTGCGCTTCTCGGACGCGGAGTTAAAAACAGAATCTTATCTGCCCTTGCAGTGGCTGCGGTATGGTTCGCCGCATACGAGGGCTTCATTCTCATAATAAACAACGTAATATTCGATTGTAACGGCAACACCATTGCCATCGGCGCCGCTTATGCATTTACGGGAATCTACTCAATTGCCGTGCTTGCACTCAACCTCAAAAAACTCATAAAGGAAAATAAACAATGATGGAAAAATATTATCTCTCCCCCGAATATTTACATATAGGCTGTGAAAAGCCTGCGTCCTATTTTATTCCGTTCGGAGTCAACGAAGACTGCACGGCAGAAAGAGAAAGCTCCTCACGCTTTACTCTTCTTAACGGCGAGTGGGATTTCAGATTCTATCCCAACGTAAGGGAGCTTGATTTTACCGCAGAGGGCTTCCCCGCAAGCGAAGCCTGCCCCGACAAAATGAAGGTTCCCTTTAACTGGCAGTTAGCTCTTAATAAGGGCTATGACGAGCCCAACTATATCAATCAGGACTACCCCTACCCCGTAGATCCCCCTCATCTTCCCGACGTTATCCCTTGCGCTCTCTACAGAAGAGCTCTTGATTTCACGAAGAAAGCCGACAAGAAATATTTTATCTCCTTTGAGGGTGTTTCGGCAGGCTTTTATCTGTGGATAAACGGAGAATTTACAGGCTACTCTCAGGTCAGCCACGCCGAAAGCAGATTCAATATCACGGATAAGCTTGTTTCAGGCGAAAACACCGTTGAAGCACTTGTTATCAAGCACACAGACGGCTCTTATATGGAGGATCAGGACTTTTTCCGTCTTTCGGGAATCTTCCGCGACGTTTATATCCTTGAAAGAGACGAAAATTATCTTAAAGACGTCCATATTTTCAGAAACATAAGCGAGGATCTGACAAAGGCAGAGCTTGACGTCAGAGTTGACCTTTACGGAAAGACCGGACTTTGCTGGACTCTCTTTGCGCCCGACGGCAGGGCTTATGCCGAGGGTAAGGCAGAGGGCGACTTCAAGGTCAATATTGACGCTCCCGTTTTATGGAACAGCGAGCTTCCCCTTCGTTATCGTCTTGAGATCATCTCGGGAGAGGAAAAGATCAATTTCCCCGTGGCGCTCGTAAGGGCTGAGATAAAGGATAAGTGCTTCCTTGTAAACGGCAAGAAAATCAAATTCCGCGGCATAACCCGCCACGATTCCAATCCCGAAACGGGATACGCAGTAACCATGGAGGATATGATAAAGGATCTTCATATCTTAAAGGGTGCAAACGTAAATATGATCAGAACCTCTCACTATCCCAACGATCCCCGATTCGTCGATCTCTGCGAGCAGACGGGCTTTATGCTCGTTGACGAGGCAGACTTCGAAAGCCACGGAATGGGCTATAATTACGGTGACTGGTATTGGGATTACTGGGCACATCTTGCAGATAACCCCGAATGGGAGAAGGCTTGTCTTGACAGAGCCGAGCGTCTTTTTGAAAGAGACAAGAACTTCGGTTGTGTCGTTATGTGGAGCCTCGGTAACGAGTCGGGCTGCGGTGAGAGCCACCGTAAAATGGCAAACTGGATAAGAAGCCGTGACAGCAAGGCTATAATACACTATGAAAACGCAAGACTGGAATATGAGGACAGAGTGGGCGGCAGAGACTTCAAGGATATTTCCGACGTTGAAAGCCGTATGTATGCCACTCTTGACTATCTCGAGGAATATCTCAACGACGAAAATCAGACAAAGCCCTTCTTCTACTGCGAATACGTTTCAGACAAGTCCACGGGAGACATTCCTCTTCACTGGAACGATTTTGAGCATTACGATAATTATTCGGGCGGCTGTGTATGGGAATACTGCGACCACGCAGTAAACGTCGGCACAAAGGAAAATCCCCGTTACCGTTACGGCGGTGACTTCGGCGACTATCCCAACGATAAGCATTACTGCGTTGACGGTCTCGTTTACCCCGACAGAACACCCCGTCCCGGCTTTTACGATATGAAAAACACCTATATCCCCGTAAGCCTTTCTTACGAAAACGGTGTTCTCAGAGTATTCAACAAGAGATATTTTGTGAGCCTTGATGAATATGATATGCTTATTGAGCTTGCAAAGGACGGTAAGATTCTTAATACCCTTGTTATTTCTCTTGAGGGAATTGCTCCGAGAGAAGAAAAGTCCTATGAAATTAATCAGTATGCCACCGGCGGCACAGTAACCCTCACGGCAAAGCTTGTCCTCAGAGAGGATGCCTTCTATGCCGAAAAAGGCTTTGAAGCAGGCTGTATTCAGTTTATTCTTGAGGACAGCGTATTCCCCATTGAAGCAAATGACGGAGCAGCTCCCGAGGTAACCGAGGACAAGTGCAATTACTTTATCACAACCGAAACCTGCACTTATACCTTCAGCAAGATCACAGGCAGAATAACCTCCATCAAAAACGGCACCGAGCTTCTTGCCGCACCCGTGGACTTCACCTTATGGAGACAGACATTCAACCATAACGCCGATCAGGAAAGAGCAAGATATAACCGTGCCGTTCAGAAGACCTACAGCACAGCTCTCAGCTTCGACAACGGCAACCCCGTGATCACAACGGATATATCCTTTGCCGCCGCCGCTATGCCTCCCGCCCTCAGAGCAAGAGTCAGCTATACCTTTAAGGCAGACGGCAGTGTGACTGTTTCCTTTGTCGGTGACGTGACCTCAAATGCACAGCCCCTCCCCCGCTTCGGTCTGCGCCTTATGCTCAGAGAGGGCTTTGAAAACGTTACCTACTTCGGCTACGGCCCCGAGGAAACCTATTCCGACAGATACAAGTCACAGCATCTCGGCTTGTTCTCCTCAACCGCCACGGAGCTTTTCGAAAATTATATAAGACCTATGGAATGCTCATCCCACTATAAGACGAAGTATGCCGCAATTACAGATGACAACGGCAAGGGTATCGAAATCTTCGACACCTCTGTCAGAGGCTTCTCCTTTAAGGCTTGTCACTTCACCGATGACATCATAAATTCCGCACTTCATCACGATGAGCTTATCCCCCTTAAAGAAACCGTAGTGAATATAGACTATAAGATCCACGCTGAAAATCAGGGACTTGCAGACAGAGAACCCGAAAGAGCCTTTACGGAAAAGCACTTTGAATTTGAATACTTAATAAAGCCCGTATGATTTACGGACAAAGGAGGTAAAAAAGCAAATGAATTCCGCAGTCGCGAAGCCGAAATGTTTTTACGCTTCTCCCATGGATGAGCCCGGTACCGAAACAAGAAAAAAAACCGAAGAGATTATAAATAAGGTTATACGGCCTGCCCTTGAAGACGAATATGAGCTGATTTTTCCTACAGAAACCCATAAATCAGGTGTTATTACCCAAGAAATATTCGATCATATGAATACTGATGAGCTGGTAATATTCAATCTCACGGGCAGCAATCCTAACGTGTATTTTGAGTTCGGGCTCAGAATACAGACCGGGCTGCCATATCTGCTGATTGCAGAAGAAGGTCAGAAAATTCCTTTTGACGTAGCACCGCAGCGAAAAACACCGTATGAGCATTCCCCGAAGGGCTTCCGTGAATTAAAAAAGCTGCTGCCGGAAGCAGCAAGAGCTACAATAGTTGACAGAGACAGCAAATCAAAATATGCGGATTATCTCGGTGTATGGCTTCAGATTCTCATGAACTATGAGGAGCGTCCGCTTGCAATTATGGAAATCCGATATGATGAGGCGGCAAAGGAATACAGTCTTTACGGCACTAACTATCACAAAGACAGTCGGGCAGAGGATAAGTACTTCTCCTCTGAAATTGTTACGGAAGCAAAGAAGCACAACGGACTTTTTTACGTTACACACCGCTCAACGGAGGAAATTATCGGATCCGGAAGAATTGAATTTCAGTCAAGAAAAGCTATACGGAATCTCACGGTAGCCGATTGCTGCTTTACCGATAAGCAATCCGATTCAATCAGCCTGAAAAAGACAAAGCTTATAAAATGCGACAAGGCATTCTTCGATTATCTGGGAATTGCCGAGCCTGATGTAATATCCGAAATAGATATTCTTAAAAATCCGAAAACAAAGGAATTAATAGAACAATTCTGTCCGGGTATCACAATAAACATATAAGCCGTGTTTTTCGGTTCAACCGATCGTTTAGCCGTCCGCGGCATTTTTACCAAGCCCTAAATTTTACACATATCAGAATTTTCTCATCGGAGAGATGAATTATGGAATTACAAAAGAAAAAGAAAACGGCGTTATGGATAATCGGAGTATTCACTATATGCTCCCTGATTTTCCTTGCCGTACAAAACATAAAAACCGTGGCAGGAGCTGTTGCATGGTGCGTAAAGCTCTTTTCGCCCCTCATAATCGGATGTGCGCTGGCTCTTGTGCTTGACGTGCCTTTAAGATTCTTTGAAAGCCATCTTTTTATAAAAAGCGAGAAGCCGTTGTTCAAAAAGCTTCGCCGTCCCCTCTCCTTTACAATATCCATCCTTATTATAATAGGCATACTCTTCGGAGTGATAATGCTTGTTATCCCCGAGCTTGTTGAGGCTATAAAGGTTATCGTAGGCATTGTAACGGACTTTGTAAACCGTCTGCTTGCTATGAGCGAGGCAGATATACTTGAATTGCCCTTCGGAGAATATCTGCTTAACACGGATTGGAAGGAGCTTCTGACCTCAGCGCAGAATCTGCTTAAAAATCAGGGCGGCAATCTTGTAAACACGGCATTCACCACCATAGGCTCCGTCGTAACAGCTGTCGTCAACTTCGGTATCGGAGCGGTATTTGCAGTTTATATACTTCTGAGCAAGGATAAATTAGGCTCGCAGGTAAAACGGCTTATAAATGCCTGGCTCCCGAAAAAGGCAGGCTCCGCAATAATGCACATAGCCTCTGTTGCAGGAGAAAACTTCCGCAACTTCATTTCGGGACAGACGCTTGAAGCTATGCTTCTGGGCGGTCTTTGTATGATAGGTATGCTGATTCTTCAAATTCCCTATGCCCCTATGGTAGGCGCCCTTGTGGGTGTTACCGCTCTTATCCCCGTAATCGGCGGCTTTATAGGCGCAGGCATCGGCGCCGTAATGATTCTTACACAAAGCCCCGTCAAGGCACTTGTATTTATAATCTTCCTTACCGTGCTCCAGCAGCTTGAGGGCAATCTCATTTACCCCAAGGTAATGGGTACCCGTGTCAGCCTTCCCGCAATATGGATATTGGCGGCTGTAACCCTCGGCGGCAGTGTGGCAGGACCTCTGGGAATGCTCATAAGTGTCCCTCTTGCATCCACCTGCTATGCACTTATAAAAGATCTCACTGTCTCAAGAGAAAAGAAGCTTTCGGCAAAGGAAGCCTCCGAAGCCGCTGTCGAAGCAAAGACGGAATAAAAGACAGACCCCTGACTTCCGCCGTGACATTCCCGCAGCTCCACAGGACAAAAAGCATCACCCGATCAGACAACGACAGCCTTTCGGAATAATACTTCATAAGTCAAAACCACCGGTGAAACCGGTGGCTTGCACCAACCCCTAAAAGGGGTTATTACTGGCTTAACCTCTGAAGATGTTCTGAAAGTTTAGCACCGCATTACTATCTCAGGCAGCCGCTCTCGTGCGGCTGTCTATTTTTTGCCCTTTATTTTTTGTTACCCATAAACGGGTCTATATACTCTTTCATGCTTATCTGATCATGCGTATAATCTTCTTCTAATTG
>JAZOOE010000064.1:0-2652 GCA_045654865.1 Acutalibacteraceae bacterium
ACAAAATAAAGGCGGAGGACAGCTTCGAATTCTATTTTGTTTTCAATATGTTCCGACCTCTTACCCGTGATGCAGGAAGTGCTCTTGAGGTGATGAGAGAGATTGAAGCTGCCTGCAATATGAAATTTACAGCTATAATCAATAATTCAAACGTCGGTGAGCTTACAAACGAAGAAATGGTTTTGACATCTGTCGAAGAATGTAGTAAACTATCTGTGATGTCTTCTTTGCCCGTAAAGCTCACGACTGTTTCGGACAGTCTTTATCAGTCTCTTGCGGGTAAAACAGAAAATCTGTTTCCCTTGGAGCTTCAAAAGAAAATTATTTGATTGGAGAGAAAAATAATGGCAAAAGTTACGTTTGCGGAGGATCTGTGCAAGGGCTGTGCTCTTTGCGTAGGTGCCTGCCCTAAAGGTATTATTAAATTGTCGGAAAGCCGTCTTAACGTTAAAGGTCATCATCCTGCGGAGATAACCGATCAGGATTCCTGTATAGCATGTGCTTTCTGTGCAACAATGTGTCCCGACTGCGTTATTACTGTTGAGAGGTGAAAAAAATGAGTGATATGGTATTAATGAAGGGAAATGAAGCAATTGCGGAAGCCGCTATAAAAGCAGGCTGCCGTCACTACTTCGGTTATCCCATTACTCCTCAGACTGAGGTTGCAGCATATATGTCCAAGAGAATGCCCAAAATCGGCGGTGTTTTCCTTCAGGCTGAAAGCGAGGTTGCTGCAATTAATATGGTTATCGGTGTTGCCTCAACCGGTAAAAGAGTTATGACATCCTCCTCTTCTCCCGGAATTTCTCTTAAGAGTGAGGGTATATCCTATCTTGCGGGCTGTGATCTTCCCGCTCTTATCGTAAACGTTCAGAGAGGCGGCCCCGGCCTCGGCGGTATTCAGCCCTCTCAGTCCGACTATTGGCAGGCAGTCAAGGGCGGCAGCCACGGCGTCTTCCATAACATAGTTCTTGCTCCCGCATCGGTTCAGGAAATGGCAAGCCTTACAGTAAAGGGCTTTGAGCTTGCAGATAAGTACAGAATGGTATCAATGATTCTTGCCGACGGAACCATGGGACAGATGATGGAGCCTGTAAATCTTGATATTGAAAGCACGTTTACGGTTGAAAAGCCCTGGGCGGTAACAGGCACAAAGGGTGAAAGAAAGCACAATATTGTTAATTCACTTTTCTTGCAGCCCGAGGAGCTTGAAAAGAAGAATTTTGAAAGATTTGAAAAATACAGCTTTATTGAAGCTAATGAGGCTATGTATGAGGAATATCTTATGGACGATGCAGAGGTTTGTGTTGTTGCATTCGGTATCACCTCACGTGTAGCCAAGAATGCTATCAACGAGGCAAGACGTCAGGGTGTTAAGGTTGGTCTTATCCGTCCCATCACTCTCTGGCCCTTCCCCAAGGCTCCTCTTCTTAAGGCTGCCGATAAGTGCAAGGCATTTATTTCGGTTGAAATGAATATGGGACAGATGATCGAGGACGTTGAACTTGCAATCAAATGTAAGAAGCCCGTTCATCTTTGCTGCCGAACAGGCGGTATGATTCCGTCCCCCGAGCAGGTGCTTGCAAAAATTATTGAAGTAAACGAGAAGGAGGCTTGAGCATGGCTACAGTATTTAAGAAACCCGATTCATTGACAGATGCTGTGCTTCATTATTGTCCCGGCTGTACTCACGGTATTATTCACCGTCTTGTTGCTGAGGTTATGGATGAGCTTGGTATCGAAGGCAAAACCATCGCTGTAGCCCCCGTAGGCTGCTCCGTTATGGCATATATTTATTTTACCTGCGGTTTTGTTCAGGCCGCACACGGCAGAGCTCCCGCTGTTGCAACGGGTGTAAAGCGTGCAGATCCCGAAAATATCGTATTTACCTATCAGGGAGACGGTGACCTTGCCGCTATAGGTACAGCTGAAACGGTACACGCCGCTGCAAGAAGAGAGAATATCACCGTAATTTTCGTAAATAATGCAATTTACGGTATGACGGGCGGTCAGATGGCTCCCACAACGCTTCCCGGTCAGGTAACACAGACCCCACCCTATGGAAGAGACGTGGCTACGGTAGGCTATCCCGTAAAGGTTTGCGAAATGCTTCAGAACGTTGACGGTGCCGCTTATCTTGAAAGAGTTGCCGTTAATAACGTTAAAAATATCAGAAATGCAAAGAAGGCTATTAAACAGGCTTTCCAGAATCAGATAGACGGAAAGGGATTCTCTCTTGTCGAGGTGCTTTCTACTTGTCCCACAAACTGGGGTATGTCTCCCGAGAAGGCTCTTACATGGCTCCAGGACAATATGATTCCTTATTATCCCCTTGGTGTTTATAAGGATATCACAGCAGAAAAGGAGGCAGAATAATGGCTACTGTTAATATGCTTTTTGCAGGATTTGGCGGTCAGGGTATTCTCTTCTCCGGTAAGGCAATGGCAAAGAGCGCAATGTATGAAGCAAAGCAGGTTTCCTGGCTTCCCTCCTACGGACCCCAAATGAGACGCGGTGCAGCAAACTGCTCTGTAATCATCTCTGACGAGGAGATCGGTCCTCCCATTATCTCAAATCCCGACGTTCTTGTAGCAATGAACCTTCCCTCTTACGATAAGTTTGAGTCTACCGTTAAGGCAGGCGGTCTTATGA
>JAZOOE010000065.1:0-4513 GCA_045654865.1 Acutalibacteraceae bacterium
TGTTGTTTGGAGTAACAGGAAGCGGAAAAACAAGTGTTTATATTGAACTAATTGATAGGGTAGTTAAGGCAGGCAAAAGTGTTATTGTGCTCGTTCCCGAAATTTCCTTGACTCCACAGACCTTTTCATTGTTTTCATCACGATTCGGAAAAGACGTTGCTGTATTACATAGCGGCTTGTCAATGGGAGAGCGCTATGATGAGTGGAAGCGGATCAACAGCGGTAAAGCCAAGGTTGTTATAGGTACGCGGAGTGCAATTTTTGCTCCTGTGGAAAATCTCGGTCTGATAATAATTGATGAGGAGCAGGAACATACTTATAAATCTGAAATGGCTCCCCGATATAATGCTAAGGACGTTGCAAAATTCAGGGCTAAGTATAATGGAGCATTCTTACTTTTTGCTTCTGCAACTCCCAGTGTCGAAACCTATGCAAGAGCTCGGCAAGGCAATATACTGATGTGTGAGCTGTCAGCTCGATTCGGCAAATCCGTTTTGCCGGATGTAAGAGTTATTGATATGGCGGATAAATCTATAGTATCTCCGATGTTTGCCATTAGCGATCCGTTGGCTGATGAGATCCGGTCTAATCTTAATAATAAAGAGCAAACCATTTTACTTGTAAACAGACGTGGTTATAATACCTTTGTTGTTTGTTCTGATTGCAAAAAAGTGGTATCTTGTCCTAAATGCAATATTTCAATGACGTATCATTCAGCTAATAACAGATTAATGTGTCATTACTGCGGTCATTCTACGGATTTCGCCCAGACTTGCCCTTCGTGCGGAGCGGAAAATATCAGATATTCAGGCTTTGGCACTCAGAGAATTGAGCAGGAAATCAATATAAGATTTCCCGGCGCTCGGACTCTGAGAATGGATGCCGATACGACTGTTACAAAAAATTCACACGAAAAATCTCTAAGTGCGTTTGCGGCAGGGGATTATGATATTCTTATCGGCACGCAGATGGTAGCAAAAGGCTTGAATTTTCCTAATGTGACTCTTGTAGGTATTATTTCTGCCGATAAGGAGCTTTACAATAATGATTTCAGGTGTTCTGAGCGATCATTTGATCTGATCACTCAGGTTGTCGGTCGCGCGGGACGCGGTAATAAAAAGGGACGAGCTGTGATTCAGACTCTTGTTCCTGACAATAATATTATTTCTATTGCTTCAGCGCAGGATTATAAGGCTTTTTTTGCATCTGAAATTAACGTGCGAAAGGCAATGATTTATCCCCCGTATTGTGATATTTGCGAAATTTCTTTCGTGGGGGCTTCTCAGAATACTGTTATCAGATGTGCAGGAGAATTTTTCGCGAAGCTTGTAAAGTCCAATGAGGAAAACTATGCTGATCAGAAAATTATTGTTCTTGGACCAATGGCTCCTAAGGTTTCTAAAACTAACGATCAGTACAGACAACGAATTATTGTGAAATGTAAAAATTCCTCAGGCTTCAGAGAAATGATATCTCAGTTGTTGAAGGAAATTCAGCAGATTGCAGAATATAAAAATATATACGTTTCAGCGGATATTAATCCCGAAAATTTGAATTAAAATAGGTGTGATTGAGAAAAATGGCTATTAGAAATATCAGAACTGACGATGATCCTGTTTTACGTAAGGTCAGTAAAAAAGTAGAAAATTTTGACGAAAAGTTATTTTTAATATTAGATGATATGAAGGATACTCTGATCAAATCGCAGGGTATCGGACTTGCCGCAGTGCAGATAGGAATCTTGAAGCGAATTGTTCTTGTAAACTTTGATGACAGAATTATTGAGCTTATTAATCCTGAGATTATAGAAAAAGACGGAGAACAAATTGAAGCTGAAGCTTGTTTATCATTACCACATAAAGCAGGCAAAACCTTGCGTCCAATGACAGTTACCGTAAGGGCTCAGAACAGAAACGGAAATTGGTGTATCTATAAGGGAACCGAGCTTAAAGCTCGTTGCTTCTGTCATGAGTTGGATCATCTTGACGGCAAGCTTTATATTGATTCTCTTGCTCCCGGTGAAAAAGTTTATTTGACGAATGATTATGATTAAGGAATGATCTGATGAAAACTGTTGTTTATATGGGAACTCCCGATTTTGCTGTTCCCGCTCTCAAATCATTGATTGAATCTACGGATTATGATGTAAAGCTGGTTGTTTCACAGCCTGACAGACCTCAGGGCAGAAAACAGATTCTTACCCCTTCTCCTGTAAAGGAAATTGCTTTGCAGTATAATATTGAGCTCTATCAGCCGACATCCTTAAGAAATGAAGAAGCATTCAATGTTATATCTTCCTATAAGCCCGACTTTATTGTTGTTGCCGCTTACGGTAACATTCTTCCTAAAGCGATTCTTGATATTCCTGTTTACGGATGTGTAAATCTTCATGGATCTTTATTACCAAAATACAGAGGTGCGGCACCTATACAATGGAGTGTTATAAACGGTGAAGAATTTACGGGTGTGACCACGATGCTCATGAATGAAGGACTTGATACGGGCGATATTCTTCTTAAAGAGGTAAAGCATATAGATGTTGATGAAACGGCAGGTGAGGTCTTTGACGCTCTTGCCGGCTTATGTCCCGAGTTGTTACTTAAAACTCTTAAAGGACTTGTTGACGGTACTATAGTTTCTGTCAAGCAAAATGAAGACGAAGCAACTTACGTCTCGGTTCTTGACAAGAAAATGTCAGAAATTAATTGGAATAACGATGCTGTTGTTATTCATAATTTAATAAGAGGGCTTAATCCTTGGCCCGTTGCCAAGACTTCAATGAACGGTAAGCTTCTGAAAATATATTCAAGCTCCTTGACAGGTAAATCCTCTGATCTTCCCGTCGGTTGCGTTAAGGTTGATAATGAATATATCTACGTTTCCTGCGCCGATGGCAAATTGCTCAGAATAAATGAGCTTCAGATTGAAGGTGCCAGAAGAATGAGTGCATCTGAATTTTTACGTGGCCACTCATTTGAAGAAGGCTTCAACTTTATAAAGGGTGTTTAAGATGGAAATTACTAATATTTCAGCATATATTTATTCGGGATTGGGTTATAATCTCAGCTATTTCTATTTGATAATTCCTGCTCTGCTTATTTCTTTGGTTGCGCAGGCTATGGTAAAAAGTTCTTATCGCAGTATGTCTAAGGTTTACAGCAGATCAGGTTATTCAGGGGCTCAGGCTGCCTATGCTGTATTGCGACACTACGGTATTAACGACGTTCGCATTGAACAGTGCTCAGGTACGCTGACGGATTGCTATGATCCGGCCGCTAAGGTAATTAGATTGTCAGAGGGAGTGTTTTCTTCTACGTCAATTGCTGCTATCGGAATAGCTTGCCACGAAGCAGGTCATGCCGCTCAGCACGCATCGAATTATTTGCCTATAAAAATAAGAAATTCACTTTTACCGGTTTGTAAAATCGGTTCGTATGCAGGTATACCCATAGCTTTTATCGGAATGCTTCTCAGTTTTGAGCCACTTATTTTTGCGGGCTTACTGCTTTATTCCTTTATTACTGTATTTCAGCTTGTTACTCTTCCGGTTGAATTTAATGCCAGTGCAAGAGCTATTGACGTTATTGAACAAAGCGGTCTTCTCAGGGATGAAACAGAGATCAACGGTGCAAAAAAAGTTCTTCGTTGTGCTGCTTTGACTTATGTAGCTGCTTTGATATCCTCACTTGCTAATCTTTTACGTTTCATCTTAATTTTCACGAGAAGGCGCGACTAATTTATTGAAAGGTTTTTTGTTATATGTCTGATCCGAGATATGAAGCCTACAAAATTTTATTGAAAATTGAAAAAGAACGCTCGTATTCGGTTCTTTCTGTGACAGAAGCATTGAAAACTGTTGAATTTACAGATTCCCGCAATACAGCATTGGTTGTTTCATTGGTTTACGGCGTGCTTGAGAGAAGAATTACGATTGATTATAATATCAATCTGTATTTATCGTCGTCAATAAAGAAGATCAAGCCCAATGTTCTTGCTTTACTGAGAATGGGGGCTTATCAGGTAATGTATATGGATAAGATACCTGATAGGGCTGCTGTTAATGAAACCGTAAGGCTTGTAAAAAATATCGGTGCAAATTATGCTTCAGGGCTTGTTAATGCTGTTTTGCGTAAAATTGCATCTAACGGCATATCATATCCTGCAAATGATGATTTGGAAAATTATCTTAGTGTTCGTTATTCCGTGAATAATGATATTGTCAAATCTTTGATTTCTGATTACGGTTCAAAGGAGACGGAGCGGATATTAATCTCTTTTTTTGGCAGACGTCCCGTCTTCATCAGGTGCAATACATTGATATGTTCTGAATCAGAGTTGACCGCTATGCTTGAAAAAGAGGGCGTAATCGTTGAAACTACAAAAATTTCAGGTTGCCTGAAGATTGATAAATCAGGAGACATCACCAAACTTGAAGCCTTCAGAAAAGGTATGTTTTACGTTCAGGATATGTCCTCGCAATTGTGCTGTCGTTTAGCAGGTGTAAAGCCCGGCG
>JAZOOE010000066.1:0-12726 GCA_045654865.1 Acutalibacteraceae bacterium
CTGTAACGCCTTCGCTGAATACAACTTCAACTTTGTCACCTGCATTAAGGTCGAGCATAAAGTAAGAATGGTAGTAATACCAATCGTCATACACACCAATCCAGCCGATTTCTGCATCGTAGCCACCATTAAACACGTCAACATTTTCGGCATCTGCATCGGTGATTTCCACACGGTTTTTTGCAGTGGTATACCACTGATATGTGGCCCCGGCATCTTCACCGGAAAGTGTTACATGGGGTTTGTCGTTTGTAGGCTGATGGGCAATCGTCAATTCTTCTTCTTTTTCTTCAGCTATAAAGCTGTCACTTGTAAGAACATTGCCGTCTGAAAGAGTTACCTTACAAAGGTATTCACTATCAGCAACGGGATTTGCAAGAGCTGCGGCTGTTTCGCCGTCAACTGCTGTGTATACCTTGGAAACACGATAAGCTTTAGCTGTTATGGCAGTGGAAGCTACTTCCTCAGCAACCAGATCATACTCGAAAGTATTGGCAACCGGCAGAGAGAAATCAGTCTGTCCGCGGCCGTTTACAATCTCATCCCAGCTTATTTCATCGTCGCCTTCGCCTTCACCGATGATTATATCGCCTTCACCATCAATATCACCCCAGTCAACGCTGTCGTCACCAACATCGTCGCCAATGATTATTCCGTTAGGATCGAGATATGCCTTTACAGCTCTTTTGCTGAACTGAACTTCAACCACGTCACCGGCTTCAAGATTAACTCTGAAGAAGGATGCGATGTTTGATTCGTCAAAAACGGGAGTCCAGCCTGTTTCGGCATTGTAAGGAGTCTGTGCTTCGTCAACAAGTGAAGCATTTGCATCTGTGATTTCAACACGGTTTTCAGTAACAATGTACCACTGATATGTGGCATTATCTTCATAATCAAGTGCTACGTAAGGCTCGTCAGCTGTGGGCTGATGGGCAATCTTAAGTGCTTTTTCTATACGATAGTTGAACTGGCCAAAGTCGAGATTCTTATCGCCGACACCAACGTAATAGGTTTTGCCTGCTTCCAATTCCACTTTACAGTCGAAATGGTTGTTAAGGGCACCAAACCAACCGTCATCATTGGGTTCTTCGTCATTGTCATTTTCTGCAATAAGATTCATTTCTGCATCATAAATACAGATGTAGGGGTCACTTTCGACAGTTTCGCCTCCTGCAACAAGGGAAAATTCGCCCCAATCTAACGAGTCATCGCCTCCGCCATCGCCGATAATGATGTCATCGTCATCTCCGTACCAACCGTTGTCATAGTCGGAGGACTTGAAAGCATAGAGTGCTGTTACATCGGGAATAAACTTTGCATATTCAAGTTCATTTTGTGTCAAGCAGGTTGTCGGATAGTCAACCCCAACCTCCAATTCCACAAGGGGATCCTCTTCGCCGCATTCTTTGCAAATTCCATCCAAAGCGCCGTAAGGATGCTCGCATTCAAATACTACGAATGCTGATGCCAAGGGTATGCTGGAAAATACCATCAGAATTGCGAGAAAAATGGATACTGCTTTCTTCATTTGGACTCTTCCTTTCAAAAATAAGATTTTTATGTATAATCAATGCAAGGATTTTCTTACATTGGTACATAACAATAAAACTGCACCTGCACGGAATCATCAAGCCTTCCGGCGTATTGATGTAAATTCTGAGTAGTAACTTAAAAATCAGCTTGACGTTTCCTCTGTCTGAAACGGTCAATTGTTAATATAATGTTATTATATAACACTATAACAGAAAGTGCAAGGGGGGGGATGGTAATTTTCTCAAAAAGAAAAAAGCAATTTTTCGACTTGCTTCCTTTATTTCGTTTACAACTTGATTACTGCTTGATTGGATACATATCCAAAAGCAGGCTTTTGAGTTTTTTGTGAATGTGAGGTCTGTTTGCCTGAAAATTAATTCAAGCAACAAAGAAATTTATTTATGGAATATGCTCCTGATATATGGTATAATTATTCCATAATCTGTAACCGCAGGATATTTTGTTTCAGTATTTTTAATGATATATAGGTAGAGTACGATATAATTCACGATAGGGGTACTGATCTGTAATAAGCGAGGTATATTAATTATGAATTTTCAGACACGGAAAATACAAAACAATGTGCAAATTTTAGAAAACGCAGGCGATAACAGAATCAAGGTTACAAATCAGATGCTTATGAAAGACGGCAGGGCGTGGATTCCCGTTATGGGAGAAATGCATTACAGCCGTGTGCCATGTGAAAGATGGGAAGAGAACCTTCAGAAGATGAAGGATGGCGGTATTGATGTCGTTGCCTCATATGTTTTCTGGATACATCACGAGGAGAAAAAAGGAGAATTTGATTTCAGCGGCAGCCGTGATATAAGACGCTTTGTTGAGCTTTGTCATAAAACAGGGCTCGAATTCTGTCTTCGTATAGGCCCATGGGCTCACGGTGAATGCAGAAACGGCGGGTTCCCCGACTGGCTTCAGAATGAATGCTCCGATATTCTGCGCTCAAATAAGGAGCCTTATATATCTTATGTAAAGCGCTATATAAATGAAATTGCCTGTCAGCTGAAAGGACTTCCTCTTTTTGCAATTCAGATTGAAAACGAATTGCAAAGAGATCCCGATTATATTGAAACTGTTCGTCAGCTTGTCACGGAAGCGGGACTTCACGCCCCCTTATATACTGCAACAGCCTGGGGAAGAGCAAAGCTGCCCGATACGGTTTTTCCCATGTACGGTGCGTATCCCGAGGCACCCTGGACAAATCATACAAGAGAGCTTGAGCCGAATCCCAACTATTTCTTTTCTCTTATCCGTGAAGACGGCTGTATCGGCTCGGACATTCTCGGAACATCAACAAATATGACAGACAGCCGTGACGATGTACCCTTTATGACCTGTGAAATGGGCGGCGGCAATCAGATCACATATCACCGAAGACCGATATTCTGCTCCCGTGATATTGAGGCTCTCGTTATATGTAAGCTCGGAAGCGGTATGAATCTTTTAGGATATTATATGTATTGCGGAGGATTGAATCCCATAGGTCTTACTACCATGCAGGAGAGTAAGGCAAGCGGATATCCTAATGACTGCCCCGTTATTTCATACGATTTTCAGGCTCCCGTAGGAGATATGGGACAAATACGGGAAAGCTATTTCCGTTTATCCTTAATTCACAGATTTTTACATTCATTCGGAGAATTGCTTGCCCCGATGATTGCAATAATGCCCGATACGGCACCTTCCTCAAAGGATGATATAAACACATTGAGATGTGCATTGAGAAGCGACGGACAAAGCGGTTTTCTGTTTATAAATAATCATATCCGTCTTCATAAAATGCCTGCACATCCCACACACAGCTTTAATATTGAATTTAATGAGACAACAGTGTCCTTCAGCCTTGATATTCCCGAGGACAGCTCATTCTTTATTCCTGTGAATATCTCAGTCGGCGGTCTTGACATCCTTTATGCAACCGCACAGCCTGTTTCATACTCCGAAAACCGTCTGGAGCTGCTGCAGATTACCGGTATTACCCCGGTTATTGTTCTTTCAGACGGAAAGACTTATACACTTGAAGCGGGGCTTAACAATATCAATGAAACGGATGTCGTTCTTCTGAAAAATGATACCTATGAAAAATCAGAGCTTCATAAAATATCTGCTTCACTAACAGAAAAATGCTGTGATTCGGATATTCTGTTGGGACATCTGCCCGTCGAGGATAAAACCGAAGAATATAAAGTCTGCTGGACTGACGAGGATAAATGGCTTGTCATAAAAGCAAAAGGAAATATCGCAGGTTTTTTTGTAAATCGGCAATTGGTATCGGATTTTTATCTTAACGGCGACAGCTGGGTAATTGATCTTCGATTTATCCGCGAGAAAAACGGTATTATAAAAATTCAATCGCTTTCCCCTCAGGATTTGAAAGAAATATACGCTGAAATCCCCCTTGAAACGGGAACTTATATTCCCGAGGCTTACACCTGTAAGGAAGACCGCTTGTTTATATAGTAACATCCCCGACAAAGCCGAGCCATCCCCTAAAGGGCAGTTGGGCTCAAGTCCTTCTTGCACAAAAGCAAAAAAAGAAAAGGTATTCCGAATGGAATACCTTTCTTTTATCCGGCGCGTTGCACCGATTTGGATATCGGGTTAAAATGCGCGCTGTGTTTATCGGTTAGCGGGAATATTTAATCTTCTTCCAAGATAATGTTAAGGGAGCAATTACCAAGCTGACTGTCAAATTCGTCTTGCATCTGTTTTTTTAATGTCAGGATTTCTTCAAAGGTGGTGTTCTTTTCAAATGAAATGTGTATATCTATATTTGTGACTTCTCCGCTCTTATGTGAATTGACGGAATAAAACCGAGAGTAACTATCATAGTGCCGAGTTAATATATTCAGTATCTTCATTTGATCTTCTTCGGGAAGCGTTTTATCTGTCAATTCGATCAATGACTGCCGTATACGCCTGACATATCCGATCATCAAATAAATCACAACAAAAATACTAATGACAGGCGCAATATATGCCACACTCAAAGAAAAGTTCCAGGGCAGCGGGTTGAAACTGTCGGCACAGATGGCACAGTACATAGTCCGTACAGGGCAAAAGGAGCAGTTCGCAGAGTATCAGCGAAGTATAGACCGCCAGCAGGACGAGGAAAGGTCGTGAGCGAATGAGCAACGAGAAAATTGACCTCGCGGACTTCAACGAATTACTGTCCTTGCAGACCACTCCCACGGCACAGACAGGCACTCCCGAACCGACACCAAAACCCACCCCGAAAGAACTCGCCCAACAGAAATCCATTATGAAAGTATATCGCAAGTATCAGCAACGAGAGTATGAGCGAATAGAACACCCCAACCAGTTCCCCGCCGATTACTTTTTTAGTGCCTTGGCAGAGTTAGTGCTGGATGATTGAAAATTAGTTGTATCTATGATATAATTAATTTATTGAACTTAAATATGGGGGGTAGACTATGATTGATGTTGTCCGTCATAAAAAATCTCTAACATCAATTGCTCTGTCGATTATCTTTACACTTTTTTTCATGGTGGGATGTGCACACGATGTAGTGGTAGGAAACGACATTGAAGCAACTGAAAAACAAATGACAAAAGAGGAAATCAGCGCATTCCTAGAAGAAAATGGTGTAAGTACATTTGCTTACTTTGATATGTATTTTGACGAGTATTTCACTCCCGAAGAATTTATAGCCCTTTGTCAAAAATTTGAACAATCTTCTCTTTCTCCCCAAGCCGCAATAAGCGAAAACCTGATTGTTGTAGAGCAAGACTTGTCAACCTACAATAAAGTCGAGTATAACTATGCGATTGTGGATATTTCAGGAGAAATTATTCGCGATTATGGCAACAATGGTAACATTGATGATGTTACCAGAATAGGTAACTTTGCCTTCATACAAATCGCTGATGACCCTTACGTATACGACATCATAGATTTGTCGGGAAATATAGTATCCTCGTTTACCTCAAACAAAATCGGATTAGAGTATGTTACTGACCTTGGGGAGAACTACTATGTATTTTGTACTGCTCAAAAAGGATGGGTAGAACTTTACTTGCTCGACCCGTTAGGAAATTGGCAACTTATTGATACTCCTGCGCAAAGTGATTTGACCTATGCAAGCGTAAAAGGTAAATTTGAGAATGTCACTGTTAGTGGGGGCGTATTTGGAATTGTATACGGGGATTGTGCACGGTATTATAATCTAAACGCTGAATGTGTGCTTGATTTGTCGTATGATGTTTTCGGTTATAAAATTATCTTCCTCGGTGCTTTTGAAGAAGAAAAAGCAAAAATTAGTTTTTGGGGTGTAGACGGCAAAATTTATGATGCAGTCATTGATACTAATGGAGATTTTGTTTCTGACCCTGTTGTTTGTTGGTAGCGATTTATACCTTCATATCACAAGCAGAATTATACTAATTAAATGTATAATCCCAAAGTAAAAACAAACAAATAAATTCCAACATAAAAGCAGGGGTTTTGCCCCTGCTTTTGTTATTTCAAAATATAAAAATTTCCTCATATCTTTTTTCTTAAAAATTCTCTCATAACTTTTTTATCCCAAAAAGAACAAAAGCAAGAGTGGTTCGGTTGGATTTGAATAGGTTTTGCCGGTATTTGGGGAAGCACTATCACAAGAGTGCTATTTCAAAGTGCTACCGCAAAAATCAACATTTGGAAACTCCTAACTTTTTAGTGTCAAAAACAAAGAAAAAGTACCGAAAACAAGTCGTTTTCGGTACTTTTTATGATTGCGGGAGAAGGGTGCGGGTGTCCGGTGGACACCTCTGTGCTATGCACAGAAGCACCGACCGAGGCGGCAGCCGAGACCTTGAACCAATTCGCACAAAGGCTGTGCCTTTGCTTGCCCGCTTGCGGTGCCCAAAACTGCTTTGTGCCTTGGAGCGGCACGCAGTTTTGACCGCTGCGCCGAATCTTCACTTCCTTTATCCGCCACCGGCGGTGGAAGCGAAGCTTCACCCCGCGTTATGCGCCCACTCGGGCTCATCCCCACCGAGGGAAGTTGGGACAAGGCCTTCCGACAAAAATGCAAAAAAAAGAAAAGGTATTCCGAATGGAATACCTTTTCTTTTACATGAAAGGAAAGTTCAACTTTTATACAATGCAACGGAATCCAAATGAGCGTTGCATTTTTAGGGTATCACTTCAGCCGATAATAGGTGGTATTCTTACCATTACCTTCACGTTTCAGTTCGCCCTCGGCAACGAGCTTGCGCAGAGCCCCTTCCACCGAGCTGATACTGAGTGACGGGCAAAGCTCCATAATATCCTGCTTTTTGAAGCGGCCGATCTTATTCTGTGTCGCACGCCTTACCATTTCAAGAGAGGAAAGCTTTGTTTCCACCAGGGCAAAACGGTCTTCGAAATCTCTGTATGCTGCAAGGATAGTGCCGAGAATGTATTTGATGAAGGTCACGGCATCCGCTTCACCCTCGTGCCATCCCTGTTGGGATTGATGAAGAACATCATAATACAGATCCTTGTTCTTCGCAATCTTTGCCTCAAGAGAGATATACTTTCCAACGTAAAATCCGTTTCGGTACAAAAGGAGCGTGGTTAGCAGACGGCTCATTCTGCCGTTGCCGTCATTGAACGGATGAATACAAAGAAAATCGTGTATAAAGGTAGGAATGGCAATCAGCGGTTCAAGCTCCATATTACCGATTACACGGTTATACTCGTTGCAGATGGTCTCAAGCGCCTGCGGTGTCTCGAAGGGGTCAAGGGGAGTAAACAGCGTTTCGGTATGTCCGTCGGGATAGGTTGCGCTGATATAATTCTGCACGCTTTTTGTTTTACCCGCCATCGGGTTATTCATATGGCTGTAAAGGATTTTGTGGAGCTGAAGGATATAGTTCGGAGTCAGTGGGATAGCATCAAAGCTCTCGTGGATAATATTCAGCACATCTCTGTAGCCTGCAATCTCCTGCTCATCACGGTTTCTCGGGGTGGTTTTATCACCCACCAACTGACGGATACGGGTGCTTGTGGTAACGATGCCCTCAATGGCGTTGGATGCCTCGGTGCTCTGCACCTTTGCGATCTCAACGAGCTTTTCAAGCTCCTCGGGACGCTGTTTCAAATATAACTCTTGTTTCCCGGCTTCCTTGTAAATAGCCGCAATCAAACCGAGCAACTCGGAATCCCATTTATTTTCACTTATTTTAGAGTAATTAAAGGTTTTCATTGTGCCACCTCCAAATAATTCCCTTAAATAATATTATAAATTAAGGGAATTGTCAACACATCAAGGGTATATTCCCTTATAATTCTACTCAAGATAAGGGTAAAATATACCTCTAACGAAGAAATAAGGGCATTAAAAGATAATATTTCAAACAGGGGCTTGACATTTCGGCATTTTAGAGGCATTACATACACTACCGCAAATTTCAGGAGGTATTGTATGACCAAGGAACAATCAAAAGCAGAAATGCGTTATAGACTCGGTAAATACGTTTTGCTGGTGTTATTGGATGCCGAAATCATCACCACCGAGGAGGCAATAAAGACAAAAGTGGCTCTGCTTGAAAAGTACGATCCGTTTACCCGTTGTTTTGAGAAGGTGGACTCATGGGTGTTTGCATTGTTACCTTGCAATGTTGCCTTGTGGTGACTGTTTTCGTTTTTGGTATGAATGATTATGACGGATTCTGTTTTAATCGCGGCGTGAGCCGTGTATAGCATCAATTCCGTAAGGAATTGCATATCATCAAAACGAAGTTTTGTATATCATCATTGCGAAAGCTTTTGATACACGCTACGCGTGATGATATACAGTCCTGACGGACTGATGAGATGCAACGATAGCAACGCTATCGTTGATGATATGCCATTGCTTTCGCAATGGATAAAAAAACAGACAAGCTATTGCTTGTCTGTTTTTTGGTGGGAATGACAATAACGGATACGGAACTGTTAGCGATTTCAACATCCTATGCTCTCTGCGAGTAATAGCACCACATTTGAGTAGATAGTCATTATAATAAACAAGTCGCAGTTCTCTGGTGACATTTTTTAAGATATCCTTTTTGTTCATCTGTGTTAAACCTGCTTAAACACAGGGTTTTTGAAACAGCTATTTTTCGGCCTCTTTCATTTTTTTGCTTCAAAATGTTTTTTTGCATAGAAAAAGACAGTCAAAGCAATTCTGTTTTAACCGTCTTCAATACGTATATTAAGCTAAAAGATAATCTTTCCAATTTTCTGGAAATCCCATTGTGTCAATCCTTACCGCAGGATATTTTCTAATCATTTCGTCAATACTATTAACGAAGTCGTTCCAATGGGGATCTTTTGTGTTTAGATGTTTAATACAGAGAATTACACCGAACACACGAATGTTTTTAATTCCATCTTTTGAATATTGATTGTATAAAATTGGAGTTTTGGCCAATTTTGCGTTATAAAGTCTGCCATAGTGAGCACACATATTTCTAACAAATGCGATACTTTCTATCCAACTTTCAAAATATGTATATCCCACTCCGTAAGTGGCTGACACAGCTTTTTTATCTTCGTTTTTCATATTTTTGAAAAACTTTGAAAGAGTGCCGAAGCTGAATAGTTCAACCAAGGCATAAAACGGAATTTTTCCGTCCTCATAATTGTCTTTAAAGTTTTTAACAAATGGGGACTTTGCATTTCGAGCCACTTCATGCTCGATATCTTCTAAAAATAAGGAGTGATATTCCGGATTGCTAAAGTTTTGGGGGTTTTCATAGCCAAACACACCATACTTGGATGAGAAATAATTAGCCAATCTACATCTTAGGTTGATCTCAATGCGCTCTATGACAGGAAACAGTTGTTGCCTGAAATTGCAATTGAATTTATATAATTGAACGATAGTATCAAATGTGACACCCGAACTATAATTACCGTTTTTAGGTTTCAAACCTAAACTATAGGCTTTTATAAGTCTGAAATATGATACATCATTTAACAATGATTTAGCGGCTTCTTCGTTTTCGATTATTAACCCTAAATCATATAAGTTTTTGATTTGATCCTCTACAGTTAGAGGGGCTTGGTGTTTCTTTAGTTCCATAAATTATCCCCTAAAAGTTAAATGACCCGACGTGGTCCGCATCGTTGAGAGGCGTGTCGGGTTCTGTTACTATTATTGTATGCAGAAAATCCGGATTTGTCAATAGAAACTTGTCGGAAAAAAGTGACAACTTTTCGACAGTTTTGGTTTATTCAAAAACACTTAATAATTCTTTTGCCATTTTTTTAGTTTGTGATGCATCGAGTCCAATGGTATTTTTATTGAGATTTACAGGGTTCATTGATATTACTTCTTTTAACCAAATTTGATGGTAAGATCTGCCTTTTTTATATTTTGAAATTCTCGATTGAATAGTTGACACTCTCGACCAATTGTCATGAGTTTTATCGAGTTTTTCATAATAAAAATAAGACACAAACCATGTAGCACCCATCTTGGCTAATATCTCGCCACCTTCAAAATTAAAATCGTGTGTTGCCATTTTTCAATACCTCCTTGTACCCATTATAACACAAAAAGATGCAATGAGAAGTTGATTTTGCACGGTCAAACACTACTTCCAACCGTTCGTAATCAAACATTATTGACAGCCGTGGGTGGCTATATGTTATTACAGTATCATCATTGCGAAAGCTTATGCACACTTCGTGTGATGATATACACCTTCGGTGATGATATACAGTCTGGCGGCTGATGATATGCCATTGCTTTCGCAATGGATAAAAAACTGACAAGCTATTGCTTGTCTGTTTTTTGGTTGCGGGAGAAGGGTGCGGGTGTCCGGTGGACACCTCTGTGCTATGCACAGAAGCACCGACCGAGGCGGCAGCCGAGACCTTGAACCAACGGTCTTGTATTTTCTTTGCGGAGAAAATACTGAGGTCGGCTCGGTGGCTCTAACAGTCCACCGAAGATTCCCCCACTGTGTGGGGGAAATGTCGCTAAGCGACAAAGGGGGACGTGGCGGTTAGCCTGTTATTCACTACCACCTCACCCTCCGAGTTATTCGCCCTTCGGTCTCATAACCCTTGGATATTGCTTAAATTCTTTCTTCATAATTAAAAATGAAAACAGCCACCTTTGTGGTGACTGTTTTCGTTTTTGGTTGCGGGAGAAGGACTTGAACCAACGACCTCCGGGTTATGAGCCCGACGAGCTACCAACTGCTCTATCCCGCGATATCTAATGCTCTATTATTATATGCTTTAAGGCCGGAAAAATCAAGTGTTTTTGGAAAAAAAGTTAAAATTGATGAAATGATATAAAAAACAGGGCAAATAATGATGATGTTTTGTGTATGTAGAATGAAGCAATCTGCACTTTTGGGAGAATTGGCAAAAGATAAGGGCAGCCGCCGTAAAGCGGTGCCCTTTTGTGTTTTTGAGTTATCGGTCGGATCAGAAGTTTACTTCTGTGTCATAATAGCAGCACTTGAAGAGAGCTTCCATCTGTGCGGGATCGATGCTTCTGGGGTTTGAGCCTGTGCAAGCATCGCCTACTGCATTCTTGGCGATCTCGGGGAGTCTTTCAAGGAATACTTCCTCGGGAACGAAGCCCTGCTCGGCAAAGAAGCTGTCTGCACCGTAGTTCTTGATGCACTGAGGAATGTTGAGAGCATCGTTGAGGTCTCTTACGAACTTGATGAGAGCTGCTGTCTTCTCCTCGTTTGTGTTACCGCCCAGCTTGATGTGGTCAGCAATTTCAGCATATCTTGCCATAGCTGTCTCTTCCTTTGCATTGTAAGCGATAACCTTGGGAAGATACATAGCGTTTGCGGCACCGTGGATGATGTGAGCGCCGAAATCGTCGAATGCGGCACCTGTCTTATGAGCCATTGAGTGAACAATACCGAGAAGAGCATTTGAGAAAGCCTCACCTGCAAGGCACTGTGCGGTGTGCATAACTGCACGGGAATTCATATCTCCGTTGTAGGATGCAACAAGGTGATCCTTGATGAGCTTGATAGCGTGAAGAGCAAGAGGATCTGTAAAGTCGCTGTTTGCTGTGGAAACGTAAGCCCCAACAGCGTGAGTAAGAGCGTCCATACCTGTGTGAGCTACAAGCTTCTTGGGCATTGTTTCAGCAAGCTCGGGATCAACGATAGCAACGTCGGGAGTGATCTGGAAGTCAGCAAGGGGATACTTGATGCCCTGCTCATAGTCTGTGATAACAGAGAAAGCCGTAACCTCTGTTGCAGTACCTGAGGTTGAGGAAACTGCGCAGAAGTGAGCCTTCTGACGAAGCTCGGGGATGCCGAATACCTTGCACATTTCGGGGAACGTGATCTCGGGATACTCATACTTGATCCACATAGCCTTAGCTGCGTCAATGGGTGAGCCGCCGCCGATAGCAACGATCCAGTCGGGCTGGAACTCTGCCATAACCTCAGCTCCCTTCATAACTGTTGTAACTGGGGGATCGGGCTCGATGCCTTCAAAGAGCTTTACTTCCATACCTGCTTCTTCAAGGTATGCGATAGCCCTGTCAAGGAAGCCGAACTTCTTCATTGAGCCGCCGCCTACGCAAACGATAGCCTTTTTGCCCTTGAGAGTCTTTAATACCTCAAGTGCACCCTTTCCGTGATAAATGTCTCTGGGTAACGTAAATCTCTGCATAAAAATTTCTCCTTTTTTGTTGTGTTATTTTTTTAACAATCTATTAATATGATACAATAATGCTTGCTTTGTTTCAATATAAAAACACAAAATTCATAGTTTTTTTACGATTAAAAAGCATATAAAAAACAAATACATGCTTTTTATTCAAAAAACAAAAAAACCGTTCAATAAAAAGAGAGCGGTAAAAGACCGAAGCCTTTTCCGCTCATATTTTTGTGAATCAGATGTGAACAGTGCCGCATTCGCAGTAAAAATTAATGGAGAACATTCTGTTAAAGAAGTTGATTATTTTCCATAAAGTCTTCAGAATCGGGTGCTGTGAATGGCATATATGAGGGCAGTCGGGGAGAGGAACGCTTCCTCTGCATTGATCGCAGATGCCGTCTCCGTTAAAGTCCCAATGCTCGTAGGGAGGTATTTCCTCATAGCCGAAGGTGTATTCATCACATTCGGGGCAATAAAGACCTGTCGTTCTGCCGGGCTCGGTGCAGGTTGCATCATATCCTTCCGCATAAGCAAGCTCGTGCTCTCCGCCTCCG
>JAZOOE010000067.1:0-9485 GCA_045654865.1 Acutalibacteraceae bacterium
ATCAATCTGCTGATGCGATTTTACGATCCTCAGCAAGGAGAGATCTGTATTGATTCGCTCCCCGTACTTAATATCAAACGCTCAGACTTAAGGCTTGCTTTCACAATGGTATTACAGGATACATGGCTTTTCTACGGCACGATTTATGAGAATATCGTTTACGGAAAAGAAAATGCAACCATGGATCAGGTTAAAGCAGCGGCCAAAGCAGCAAGAATCGACACTTACATCGAAAGTCTCCCCGACGGATATAACACTGTGCTTTCTGACGACGGAGTAAACATTTCAAAGGGACAGCGTCAGCTGATAACAATAGCGAGAGCCTTTCTTTCAGATGCACCTATGCTCATTCTTGATGAAGCTACGTCAAACGTCGATTCAAGAACTGAAATTCTTATTCAGGATGCTATGAATGATCTGATGGAAGGACGCACTTGCTTTGTTATTGCCCACCGCCTTTCAACAATACAGAACGCCGATACTATTCTTGTTGTTCAGGACGGCCGGATAACAGAGCAAGGCTCACACGAGGAACTCATAAATCTCGGCGGCTTTTACAGCACTCTTTATAATTCTCAGTTTACATAAAGCCGAAAATCCGGAAACAAACCTAAAAAAGGGTTCAGCAGAAACTTATTCCGCTGAACCCTTTAAGTCAATATAAATCAGAAAATATTTTTATTTCTTAAATGTAACGTAAAGCATTTGTCCGCTTTCTATTTTATCCGGAAGCGGTATTTCAACCCATTCGCAATTCTCATTTACCGTCATACATTTGTCAACCGTATACTCTCCGGCATCAATTTTGAGTCTGCGGTCCTTTTTCTCAGATATATTGGATATCAGAAGAGCGTGTCCGTCCTCCCCTGTGGCTGCAACAGCATACAGATCCTCGGGAAGACGGCTGTTTTTTATTTCAGCCTGACTGCCCAATTCATACATCTGCCCGAATGCCCAGAAGCCGTAATAAGCAGAGGAAGGCTTCATATCCTTGACAAACATACCTGCATGAACGGATTCAGGCCAATAGCAGGCACAATAATAATGTGCCATATCAAGTCCCTCATTCTGGAACATTATGAGCATCGACGTCTGATTAGCACCGTATCTGCGGTCGATCTTATCGTTTTCCATAGGATTGAAGTTCCATTCGTCTACGATTATTTCCGTATGTGAATAGCCTGCATTTTCAAGCTTTTCCCTAACGTACCCTATATACTGCTGATTCTTCCACGTAGTTGTATAGCTATGCCACGTAAAGAAATCCATTGGCGTATTATTCGTTTCTATATATTCAAGAAAATCCTCAAAGAACGTAATAAAATACTGATTCTGAGAGCTTGATCCTGTATTTAACGCATTTGTTTTTGTAAGTGCATAAAAACCGCAGGAGCCGTATCCGCCGATTTTTAACTCAGGGAATTTGCTTTTCAGATATTTAGCAGTAACGTCATAAAGACGATAAAATTCCTCGGGGGTTCCCTGCCAGAAATTATTTACCTCTGCCTCGGGCTGGCAATCGGGCTCATTATAGATTTCCCAATACTGAATATTATAATTGAAGCCGTTTGCCCATCCTTCGTTATAGTGAAGAATTATATGCTCACAGATCTCAGCCCACTTCTCAAAATCAGCAGGAGGCTGCAGATGCTCACGAGATGCCTCAGGATCACTCCAGCTTATACCAAAGCGAAAAAAAGGCTCCATTCCCGCATCAACGATTGCAGCAAGCACCTTATCACTTTCCTCAAAGCAATATGCACTTTCATCATCTGCATCTCTTGAGAAATCAGGAAAAATACGATGAATGTCAGTAACATTTATATCATGAGTTCTGCAAGAAGTCATATTAGCCTCTGTAAAATACCTGTTCATTTCACTGTTAAGCTCATAATCGGGCATTCTGCCAATGTTATGAACGGGCCGCATTTCATCAACCACACTGTCAAAATCAACTCTTATAGCCTTAGGACTGAACGCAAACACAGACAAACAAACCAAAGCTACAAGCACTACCGCAACAACTGCGGATAAGTTCTTAATCATAAAATTACCTCCACTGTAAATTATTAACAGACGGATATCATTTTTTAGATATGCATTTGTCTTCCCCTGAAAAAAATAATACTGTCGTCAAGTAAAAGTGTAACACAATCAATTCTGACAAAGCAACAGTTTTTTGTATTTAAAGGCTATAGGAGGCAACGCACAATGCGTTCAGAACCATATTTTCGACAAACAATGTATCAGTTTTCCGAATCTGAATCAAAATCCGTATAAAAGCAATTTTTACCATCAGTCTCATATGACAATTCTTCAATAATAAATCTGTCCCGCATAAAACGTTCACCTGTATCAAGTCTGCCGTCGCCATCAGAATCAAAAATATCCTTAAAAAGCTCTTTTCCGAAAATACCCATACAAACATAACCTCCGAAATTTTTTCCGAACCACAAGGCCCCGTGAACACAAAATAGCATATTTGATGTCCGACAAATCGGACTCCCGACTAAAATCTTAAAACTTTGTTTTACATAAAAATCGGCATTGAAAATCCTAATTATTGTTAAAACTCTAATAATTTACCGATTGACTGCCTTGATGCAAACTGCAAGACGGTCTTTTTTTATCGCTACTGTTTGAATTATTTTTCTTTTGATGCTATAATGCTTGTAAGGAATTTTAACATAAGAAAAGGAAGAAACAACTATGCTTATCAACGAGGCTGAAATTTCCGGAATCAAGGTTAAAAACAGAATTATACGAAGTGCTACCCATGACGGACTTGCAGATATAAACGGTGCACCAAGTGATGAATTAATAAAAAAGTACGAATTTCTTGCAAAAAACGACATAGGCTGTATCATAACAGGCTATGCGGCTGTTAGCGAAAACGGTGTTTCTCCATACCCCGGAATGCTTAAAATTTATGATGACAGCTCAATTGAGAAATATAAGCGCTTGACAGACGCTGTTCATAGGCACGGTACGCCGATTATTTTGCAGATTGCCCATTGCGGCAGACAGACCTCCAGTAAGGCAATCGGACGGCAAAAGGTTGCGCCGTCACAGGTGCTTCATAGTTTCTATCCCGACAAAGCAAGTGTGCTGACGGATAAAGAAATTGAGACAATAATTGATGATTTTGTTTCTGCCGCCATAAGAGCTGAAAAAGCCGGCTTTGATGCAATTCAGCTTCACGGCGGACACGGCTACCTGCTTCACGATTTTCTTTCCCCGTTCGGAAACAGACGAAAGGATAAATGGGGCGGCGAGCTAAAAAATCGAACAAGAATTGTTGAGCTTATCATAAAAGGCATCAAAGAAAATACCTCACTTCCCGTATGGATAAAGCTGAGCGCCGAGGATAACCGTAAAAACGGCATGAAAATAAAAGACTCTGTCGAAATCTGCAAAATACTCGAAAAATCCGGTTGTGATGCTATTGAGATCTCCTGCGGGACAGTTCAGGACGGAATGAACACAATGCGAAGTGAGCTGATGCCCATGGAGGCGGTTTTCAGATACCGCGAACCCTGTGCATCATTCCCTGCACCACTAAAACAATTTTCTTTAGCTGCGGCAAATCTCATAAATCCCCTGATAAAGCAACCCAAACCGCTTGAAAATTTCAATATAACAAATACTGCAATTATAAAAAGACATATTTCCATTCCCGTAATTGCCGTCGGAGGAATACACAAGGTCAGCGATATGGAACAGTTTTTAACTGAGGGTAAAACTGATTTCATTTCAATGTGCCGCCCCTTTATCTGTGAGCCTGACCTTGCCCGTAAAATAAAAAACGGGCAAGCCGAAGCAAAATGCATCATGTGCAACTACTGCGGACTCGTTATAGAAAAAGAACCGACAAGATGCCTTTACGGTAAAATAAAATAAGCTTAAGGGACCTCCGTTTTGCGGAGGCCCCTTGTGTGTTTATTCAAAAATCAATATCCGTATTTATCAAGGCTCACGCAGAACTCATCAACCTCAATTCCATCAGCTTCAAGACGCTTCTTCTGTGCTTCGATTCCACCGAAAGCATAATTTGCACTGAGTCTGCCTTTACTGTCAACAACCTTATAACAGGGATATTTATCTCCGTCAGGATTAGAGTGCAAAGCATTTCCCACAGCCTGAGCGTATTGCTTGTTTCCGAGCTTCTCTGCTATACGTCCGTAAGTAGTCACCCTGCCTACGGGAATATCACAAAGCAGCTCATATATCCGTTTACAAAAATCGCTTTTCACGTCAATGTCACATCCATCTACAGACGATACGCCATAAATCAGTCTATTCCTTTTATCACAACTGCCGTGCCTGCTTTGACGTCAAGCGTGATCTTTTTATCAGCAACGTCAATCTCGCAGACGTATTCATTACCAAAGGGCGTAACGTTATAAACAGCTGCTTTTACAAAATTGGCATCAGGTATATTCCATTCTCCGCTTCTTCCGTTTTCCGAATATGCCATAAAAACCTTGTTGCCGTCAGAAATGGGAAGAATAACGTCGTTACCCCTTTTAAGCACGATTCCGTTTTTGGTTATTGAGCGATCCGCCCCACAGGAAACAACACCGTCAGCAAAAGTTACGGTATATTTATTTACGTTCTCTGCGTCAGGATTTTCCGTAAATCCCAGTCTCTTATAACGGTTAAGATAGGCATAAGGAATTTGGAAGGTACAAAAATCCTTTATGAAGGCAGGTGCCCAGTCAGCGGCATCATTACCGTATTTTCTCCATATTTCTTCACCGTGCATCGTTCCGTAGAACACGGCTTTCAATGCACCGTCATTAAGCTGACCGCTGTAAAGCGAAGGGGGTATTTCCATACAGTCCTTCATGCTCATCTGAGATGTCCACCATGTAGCAGGAATTCTTCCGAGAGTTCTTATGGGAAGTGTTTCAAAGGAAACCTCCGTCATATTCTCTCCTGCCTGAGCATACATTTCTCTGTTTGGATGAGTCGGTGATTCATTTCGGAAATGTGCTTCACGGTAGGTATATTCGCTTGTTACCTCAATGCCCTTGCTGTAGATATAGTCAAGCATTGCATTTCTCGCTTCATCCTGCTCCTCAAGATAGGTCTTGGGATTAAGGCTTTCAGCAATGCAGAAATTATCAAGATGAATGGTACCTGCCTCAGCAACGGGGAATACCTCAAGGAAGCTGTCAAACAATCTTCTGAAAATACCGCTTTCCCACAGCTGCTTGTAGGAGGTTTTATAGCAATTACGCTCATTGAGAATCTGTAGAACAGCAGGCTTACCGTTAATATCGTTGCATATAGCATCAACAGCCTCAAGCTCGTGGAAAATTCCGTCATCCTTAACGACGTCTGCAACGTTCACGTGGACGCTGACAACGGTATTGTATTTCTTCGCTTCCTCATAAAGCCAACGTAGACTGTCTTTGCCGGTTGTATCACAGGCACGCTTGAGATTTTCATTTACGGTATCCATTTCGGGCCAGCAATCATCGTGACCGAGCCACTGCCAACCGACAAGATAGATTATTTTGGTAATTCCCTGTGTAATATTATCCACAGCCTTTATGATTTCGAGAGCCTGCTCAAAGGTAATGTAGATTTTTGACCTGTTATTGCCAAAATCAGGCTCGGCAAGAAACATCTTCATCCATAAGGTTTTGGAATAGTCGTAGTTAAAATTATAAGTCATACCAACATCTCCTCTGATCCTTTTCCTCATTTTATCCCACAAATTTTTTATTGTCAATATCTCTCCTCTTTATCTGTGCCTATTCTTCAAAAAACGTAAAAACGGATGAATACACAATATAATTGACATATAAGTCATCAAGGCATATAATTAATTTTGGACATATTGTTAAATACGATCAAAAGTTTTGAAATGGGGGAAAATATTTATGAATTCTGTCGTATCCTTTTTTACTGCATTCAATCCTCGCTATATTATGCCCTTTTTTACATTTTTAAGTGTAATGCTTACCTCTGTTTTTTCTGCATTTATTCCCGCAGAGCCTCAGGGACATATTTTCACTCCTCCTGTTAGCGAGGACGTTGCAACAGAGTTTTTTGAAATAACTGATGAATACGTTATCGTTATTTCAGACACTGCAAGTGAGGCAGAGCTCACTGCCGCAAATCTCTTAAGAGACACGTTTACAGAAATCAACGGCACTCGGCTTATAATAATCACTGACAAGGAATCAAAAACCGAAAAGGAAATCTCCGTAGGTAAAAATAACAGAGAATATGATGATACGGTTGATTATGCCGCTCTCGGGGATGAGGGTGTATGCATAAAAACTACAGGTGATGACATCGTCATTACAGGAGGAGAAAAGCGAGGAACACTTTACTCTGCCTATACATTTCTTGAGGAATATTTCGGCTACAGAAGATTCACTACAGAGCTCGTTGTCATTCCCGAGGCAGAAAAGCTTCTTGTGCCTACTGAAATTGATTATACCTACGTTCCGCCCTTTATGTTCAGACAGACAGACTGGTACGGAACCACAAGTAAGGAATATAAGGTTGCAAACAGACTCAACGACGGTTCGATGGCAGCAGAGCTGGGCTACGGAGTTGAATATGCAGGCCCCTTCTGCCATACCTTTGCAGACCTTGTTCCCACGTCATTGATCGAAACTGAGCCCGAGCTTTTTGCTCTCGGAGTTCAGACAGGTGCAAGAACAACCGATCAGCTTTGCCTTACAAATCCGAAAACTCTTGAAATTACAATAGAAACTGTACGTAAATGGTTATCCGAAAATCCCGATGCTAAATTTGTATCGGTAACACAGAACGATAATGCAAACTACTGCGTATGCGATGAGTGTGCGCGAATCGATGCGGAGGAAGGCAGTCACGCAGGCACAATGATCCGCTTTGTAAATGCAATTGCGGATGATATCAGAGAGGACTATCCCGACGTTCTCGTTGATACCTTTGCATATATGGACGGCTACACAAGACAAGCACCTGAAATTACCGTTCCCCGCGACAACGTAGTTATTCGTCTTTGCTCCATTGAATGTAAATTCTCAGCTCCCCTTGACAGCGGATATTCGGAAGATAACAATGCATTTATTCAGGACTTAAAGGATTGGGCTGAAATAAGTGACAATCTCTTTGTTTGGGATTATACAACCGATTACAGCAGCTTCCTGCTTCCCTTCGGCAATTTCGGTGCAATTCAGCGAAATCTTCAGATATTCGCAGAAAATAACGTTATCGGCGTTTTTGAAGAGGGCGTCAGCGGCAGAACAGCCGACGGAGAATTTGCCGCTCTTCGGTGCTATATGCTCTCCCGCCTTATGTGGGATCCCTATCAGGATGCCGATAAGCTTATGTATGAGTTCTGCGAGGCTTACTACGGTGAAGGCTATCAATACATTATAGATTTCATCAACGGTATTGACGAAAACAACGGCTTTGGTTTTAATATTATTCAGTATTGGCTTATCTTCCCCGAGCACGTCAATATGGAATACGGTATGGGCTGTTTCGACAAATATTATGCTACTACCGTTCTTGATATAGACTATACTACGTTAAAGAAATATGACGAGTTGTGGGAGAATGCAATTGCCGCCGCACAGACTGATTGGCAGAAAGAAAACGTAAAGCGCTCACAGCTTTGCTGGAGATATTGGAAAGCAAATATGAAGCGCGGCGAATTCTCTCCCATCAACGAATTCAGACGAATTGAAGAAAACGAAAAGCTCTATAACGATATGGTGCATTTCGGCATTTCAACTCTTATGATAAGCAACAACCGTCATACAGGTAAGCTTACAGACACTCCCGATTTCTACTCAGTACCCGCAGAATGGGTTAAAGCAAAATAACAAAACTCAAATACAAAGAGCTGTAAGAAAATCCATTCTTACAGCTCTCTTTCTGTTATAGCAATTCGGATTCATTATTCCGAAAACCGGGCAGTGCCCCACCAATCGGGAAGCAGCTCCTTTAATCTGACTGACTTTTCAGATTCTATATCAAGGAGAATTTCAATTTCACCGCTATCCTTACTCAACTGCATCATAAACTCACGACAAGCTCCGCAAGGCGAGCCCACTTTGCCATCGGGCATTACTGCCACTACCCTTTCTATCTCACTTTCACCGTTTGTTATCATATTTGCAATAGCATTTCTTTCTGCGCACATTCCCAGAGTACAGGCTGTATCAACACATACGCCCACATAGATATTTCCCTTTTTCGTAAGGATTGCCGCCGCTACTCCACCTGCTTCAATAAAGGGAGAAATCACTCTGCCGTTCTGCACCGCACGTGCCGCATTATATAACTTATTCCACATAATAACACCTCACCGGTCGGACTTTTTCAACCGACTCTATAAACAAAATTTACAGCTCTTGCTTTTTTTGCTCTGACAGCAGCTGTACCAAAAATTCATCAGCATCGCTTCGGGAATTGAAAATATAAATTTTTTTGTCGGAATATTGCTCCAACAGTTCAATAACCCTCGGTCTGCTTTGAGTTTTATAATTTTTTATAAATTCAATAAATTCGGTATCTTCGTCATCATCATTTTCCTTCCACGGCATATCCGTTCTTTCTTTTCCTCTACGCTCCTTTATCCCCGAAAGACAAATCTCCGACGGATAATCAAGAAAAATAACCGTATCACAAGCTTTCATTCTTAATTCCATTGTAGCGCCGTAATTTCCGTCTATTATCCATTCGTCCGTTTGAATTGCATCTGTAATACGACGAAGAAAAACTGACTTTTCAACAGTAGTTCTGTCTGCATTCCAATACATCATATCAAGGTGAAAAAGCGGAAGCCCCGTTATAGCATGTAAAGCTCGCGAGATTGTGCTTTTACCGCTTCCCGGACAGCCGATAACAATAATCTTTTTCATAAATCATACCTGCTAATAAAATTTTCAACAATTAACACTCATATAGAATATATCAAAGCACCCGCCGCCGCAGATAAAGCAATCAGCACCAAGGGAGATAACTTCTTTTTTGCCAAAAGCTTATATATTACAGAAACTGCAACCAATATCACAGCAACAGCAATTGCCTGCCAATCTGCTTCAATTTCAGAAACAGTTCCGAAAAGACTTAAAAACACCATATAAAAGCCTGTTGCCAAAACAATACCGATAACACAAGGCTTCAGGCCGCACAGAATCGCCTGAATATATTTGTTTTTCAATGCATTTTTTAATATTGCCGTAACAAAAAGTATAATAAAAAATGCAGGAAGCACAACAGCAAGAGTTGCAACAAAAGCACCAAGCAACCCTGCCTGACTACTGCCGATATAGGTTGCCATATTTACCATAATAGGCCCCGGTGTGCTTTCGCTGACTGCAATCATATACGTAAGCATTTCATCACTAAGCCAACCATAAGATAACACCACGTCACGTATCAACGGAATTGCACCGTACGCTCCTCCGAATGAAAAGCATCCGACCTTCAGAAAGCCTACAAACAAATCAAGATAAATCATTTGG
>JAZOOE010000068.1:0-6279 GCA_045654865.1 Acutalibacteraceae bacterium
CTGCTTCTGATGGTCATTTTCAGCTTAATCAGCGAAAGAAAAAACTGCAAATATCACCTCAATTAATATTGCTCTTTAATGTTTATTGTGTTAAAATTATCATAGCATTAACAGAAAGAGTGACCAAACAGTATGAAAAAAAAGATAATCGGAAACGTAGAAGCAAAATGCGAATACTGCAGGCACGGTAAGCTTGCCGCAGACAACACTAATATTCTCTGCCCGAAAATGGGTGTCATTTCAAAGGATTTCAGCTGCAAAAAATTTACATACGATCCATTAAAAAGAGTTCCCGCAAAAGCCGCTCCTCAATTAATGCAGTTCTCAAAGGAAGACTTTGAAATTTAACAAAAGAGGAATATTATGAACAATAATTTTAATATTGACGCATCAATTGCCAAAGACGGCGGAATTGCCCGTAATCTGACGGAATTGATCGGAAACACACCGCTGCTCTCACTTTCAGGCTATTGCGGGGAAAATAATATTGAAGCGGATATATACGCAAAGCTTGAATATTTCAATCCCTTGGGAAGCGCTAAAGACAGAGTCGGTCTTGCTTTGATTGAGGATGCAGAAGAAAAAGGTCTCATTTCAAGTGATACGGTCATAATAGAACCCACAAGCGGAAATACAGGTATCGGCCTTGCTTTCTCAGCATCAATAAAAGGATATAAGCTGATACTTACAATGCCCGAAAATATGAGCAGAGAGAGAATAGCTCTTTTAAGTGCTCTGGGCGCCCGTATCATACTTACACCCGCAAAGGAAGGTATGGAAGGAGCAATAAAAAAAGCCGAAGAAATCAAGCAGGAAATCGGCAACGCATATATTCCCAATCAATTTTCAAATCCTGCCAATGCAGATATACACAGAAAAACCACAGGTCCCGAAATTCTTCGTGATACCAAGGGACAAATTGATTATTTTGTCGCAGGTGTCGGAACAGGAGGCACGATTACGGGTGTCGGCGAGGTATTGAAGGCTTTTAATCCCGATATAAAAATTGTTGCCGTTGAACCCATATCCTCAAACGTGCTCTCGGGCGGGACAAAAGGACCTCACGGCCTTATGGGAATCGGCGCAGGCTTTATTCCTCCCATTCTTAACACAAGCATTATTGATATGGTTATCTCGGTGTCGGAAGAGGATGCCTACAAATCCGCTCAGACAGTTGCAAAAACCGACGGACTTCTTATAGGCATATCATCAGGCGCTGTTCTTCACGCCGCCACAACCATAGCACAAAGCTGCAACAGTAAGCCTCGAATAGTTATACTTCTTGCAGATTCGGGTGAAAGATATCTTTCAACGCCGCTGTTTAATAATTAACAAAAAGGATGTATCAGATTTTTCTGGTACATCCTTTTTTACAGAAAGGTGATTTTATGCAGAATATCAGATTCGGATCAAAGGGCTCATTAGTCGAAGCATTACAGCTCTCATTAAACCGTTCGGGATTTCTCTCAGACAATATCGACGGAATTTTCGGAATCAAAACAAAAACAGCACTTGAGAATCTCCAAAAGGCATTTACACTTGACGTTACCGGAAAAATTGACACCGCAACACTTGCGGTAATTGAAAGATTTTTGAAAGGCTTTTATTACAAGAAAATCAAAAAAGGCGATACCCTATGGGCAATCGCCGCAGATACGGGCACGCCGCTTTGGGCCCTTCTTTCAGCAAACCCGACCATTGATCCCGACAAGCTTCAGATCGGTCAGACTATTACTGTTCCATATCCGTTTTCAATTGTACCGACAAACATTTCTTATTCTCATTATCTGACATCGAACGTTATTTCAGGGTTAAAGGCAAGATACCCTTTTATTTCAACTGAAACAATCGGGTTAAGTGTAATGAACAAGAAAATTGAAGCAATTACAATAGGAAACGGAAAAAATCAGATATTTATAAATTCGGGCTTTCATGCAAATGAATGGCTGAATATACCCTGTGTATTAAAATTTGCAGAGGACTATCTTAAGGCTGTGGCAACAGAAAATAAAATTACGGATATAAGTGCGCAACAGCTTTTTGACAACACAGCTCTGCATCTGGTGCCTCTTGTTAATCCCGACGGCACCGATCTTGTAACCGGCGCAGTTCAGTCAGGAGAATATTACGCCCAAGCCCGCATTATTTCAGCTGATTTCCCGAGCCTCAGCTTCCCCTCTGCATGGAAAGCAAATATAAACGGAGTTGATCTGAATCTTCAATTCCCCGCAAACTGGGAAAAAGCCCGTGAAATCAAATTTGCACAAGGATTTACAAAGCCTTCGCCCATAGAGTATGTAGGCTCAGCTCCTCTGTCTGAGCCGGAATCCAAACTAATTTATGAGTACACTAAAAATAATGACTTCAAAATTATACTTGCATATCACTCTCAGGGAAATATAATCTATTGGAAATATCTCGATTATTTACCCCCTGAAAGTGAACGAATAGGACAGAAATTAAGTAAAGCCTCGGACTACCCATTAGAATTGACACCGCCCGAATCCTCTTATGCAGGATACAAGGACTGGTTCATTCAGGACTATAACCGTCCCGGATATACAATAGAAACCGGCAAGGGAACAAATCCCTTACCGATTTCTCAGTTTAACGATATTTATAATGCAAACAAGCCGTTGATAGTAAAGGCGTTGACAGAAACAATAAACCTGTAATTATTTCTTGCTTCTTGCATCCTTATATTTCTTGATTCCGCCATTCTTATCATAAAGCTTTGCCGCTTCAAGACAGATTTTCAATGAAAGCTCAATACAAGCAGGATTCATATTATCGGGAGTATCAAGTCTTGTATGATAATATTTTTTGGGATCATGATTAACACCACAGAAGCCTGATGCCATAAGTCCCTCCTGTGCCCATGCATCTGAATCTATGGCACCGGGATACAAGTCGGCTCGAGGCATATCTATTCCGCAATTTAAGCCCGCCTCATGAATAAGATCACCGACAGCCTCATCGGAATGAACGGTTCCCGTGCATCCCGTTGTATAAACCTGAAGCTGCTCTACCTCTCTCATAGTGTCCATTGCAATAAATACAGTCTCAATCTCCTGCATTTCCTTCTTATGCCTTCTTGCAAAGGCTCTCGAGCCTCTGAGGCCTGCTTCCTCGGAACCCGCAATAAGACATCCGACCTCAGTATTTTCAAATCTGAAATCATTTTCAGCCATTGCCTTGATAACTGCAACGGATATAAAGCAAGCTGTAAGATTATCATTGGCTCCGTCTACGATAATTCTCCAATTGATAAAGAAAAACATACTGAAAATAAAGGGCGCAAACACACACATAATGATTCCGAGAACCTTCCATACACCCTCAATTGCGACAGCATCAAAGCCTGAAGCTACAAGCTTGATAAAATATGCAATATTAATAAAAAATACAACAAACATACCGCCGACTCCGCCACCCATTACAGGAGCAAGAGCCTTGATCTCGCCAAGATAAGAATATGTCCACTCGGGAGATGCATCAGCGTGTCCACCGAAAATTATTCTTCGTTTTGCTTCGCCCGTGCATTTTCTTACAGCGTAGACGTTTCGGGATACTTTTTTCGGAAACAGAAAGTCAACAAATTCAGCATAAAGCATAAACTCAAATATAAACATAAGCATTGACAAACTCATCAGAACAACTGCGGCAATTGAAAAACCAAAACCAAAGCTGCCTGCCAACCAATAAAAGGCTACGGATAACAACGTAAACAATGCCGCAAACGGAATAAAGCCCATAAATGCATGCGGATGGAGATCAAAATCCTCCATTACAACAGAATCAGCATACTTTTCCAACACGCTCTTAAAGTACGCCTGAGAATCTCGTTCCGACTGCGAGCCGGGTGATCTTTTCTTATATTTACCGCAAACATATTTTATGCCGTCAAGCATAAAATCAAGGTTATCTTTGGCATTCTTAACAATATCCATAATAACATCCCCCTAATTTTATAAAGTATTATACAGCATTTAACATTATTTTTACAATAACTTTAATTATTTGTTAACATAAATTTAACATTTTACTTTTTGTGTTTGACTTATTTCATCCGTTGTGTTAACATAAATACAAATCTTGAAGGTCAAATATAATCATTAAAGAGGGAGACGGATTGGATGAAAATCTTGACAATATTTATGAGCTTATTAACAACCTTATCATTATTTTTCGGAACAGCCGGCAGCGGCGAATATACCAAGCAGGCAGGATTCGCAAATGCAACAGATTCACTAATTAACAAAAATGAAATTATCAGCTCTGATTTTATCGGCGAGGTAAGCGCTTACAGTTGGGATGAGAACAGCGAATACCGACTTGATGATACCATTATATTAAAAAAGGAAAAAGACAAGGATTTTGTTATTCTTAATATAACGGATACACATTTCAGTGATTACGATTACAGAGCATTTACTGCTTTCGACGTAGAATTAAAGCTCAGAGCCTTAGTTGCAAACGTAAAGCCTGATCTTATCACTGTTTCCGGCGATATCGTATGCTCTGATGAATCCACATACTATTCAATCAAACGGATTACTGACATTTTTGAAAGCTTCGGAATCCCTTGGGCTCCCGTTTTCGGAAACCACGATGCTGAGGGTAACTGTGACGCAAATTTCCTTGCTGATATTATGATGAATGCTCCGAATTGCATTATGCAAAAGGGCGATCCCGAAATGGGCGTGGGCAACTATATCATAAATATCACAGAAGAAAATGAAGACGGAAGCCTTAACGTTGTTGAATCTCTCATTATGATGGACTCACATAATTCTCAGGCAAACGAAAAACAAGTTAAGTGGTTCAAATGGGCGGCAGACGGAATTAACAGGATAACAAACAACACCGCAGAAATATCTCTTATTTTCCATATTCCCCTCCCGGAATATCAGTATGCCTACGATGAGGCCTGGGACTCTGAAAACAACAGCTGGAATGACGGCTATGATGCATACGGAGAATGCAATGAAGAAATCTGTTGCGAAAAAATCGACGGAGAACCCGTGCAAAGAGGATTTTTTGACGTTATCAAGTCAACTGAAACTGCAAAATTCATATTCTGCGGACATGAACACCTTAATAACTTCTCTATAGAATATGAGGGCATCAGACTTACATACTGTCTTAAGATCGGTATGGGCTCAGGATTTAACTTCAAATTCTCAGGCGGCACAGAAATCAAAGTTTCAAGCAACGGTATCAATAAGATCACTCATAAATCTCTTGCATTCGGCCCCATTATAAATATTGAAGAAATTATAATTTAACAATATACAGCAAGAAGGACACAGCACTCAATCAGTGCCGTGTCCTTTTTAATATCTTATCTTTCGATATCTACGGATTTTCCCGTCTGAGCGGAAAGATAAATAGCATCAAGAATACGCATAAGCTCAACACCGTCGTCAGCTGTTGCAAGGCATTCTGCCTTGCCATTAACAGCATCAACAAAATTTTTAACCTCTCGCTTGAAGTCTCTTGAAAAATCAAAATCATTATGACCGTGAGGAACAATATCAGCGAGCTGATTATTGACCTCTGTATAGATTTCAAAGGGATCAAGGTTAAGTCCTGCTTTGTCACCGAAGAAAATTATATCGCCGCAATTATCCTTGCGATTAAGATTAAAGGAAGCCTCTACGTGAAGAACGGCTCCGTTATCAAAACGAATCATTGCAGTTGCAAGATCTTCTACAGTAAAAACAGTCTCTTCTACCTCTGTTTCGCTATGCCATTCCGTACCTCTGATATGATTACGGGCACCGATCTTGTCGAAGGTTGCTCCGAAAACGGTCACAGGCTTGGGACAACCCATAATATAGCGGGAAAGGTCAATAACGTGAACGCCGAGATCAATAAGAGGCCCGCCGCCTGAAAGCTCTTTGTTACCGAACCAGCCTCCGGGGAAACCGCAACGACGAAGATATGATGCCTTGGCATAATAAATATCACCAAGATACCCCTTTTTGATATAATCGATAGCCGCAGCCGCATCATTACCCTGACGGCGAACAAATCCGATCATAAGAACCTTGCCGTTCTTTTCTGCGGCCTCCTTCATCTTCAGAGCCTGTTCGGTATTCATAGCCATAGGCTTTTCGCAAAGCACGTTACATCCTGCATTAAGAGCCGCAATTGAGCACTCTGCATGTGCATTGTTCCATGTGCACACGCTTACAACGTCAAGCTGATGATTCTTGAGCATATCATAGCAGTTATCATAGCAATTGGGGATTCCGTATTTTTCTGCATAAGCCT
>JAZOOE010000069.1:0-4351 GCA_045654865.1 Acutalibacteraceae bacterium
GGTCAAAACAAGTGAAAACAACAGAAGAATCAAAACGCCATAAACAAAAACGATTATGTATCTGCTGGCAGTATTAAACTTAAACAATTTACATCACCAAGTTCAATTATACGACCAATCAACAAATATTCAAGCTGAAATAGTTTCCAATTATCAATCAAAAATATAAAAAAATCGTTGATTATAAAATAGTTATATGTTATTATATTTGCATCAATTTATCAGGATGGTTTAACCTATGAAATGCCCATATTGCTTATATCCCGAAAGTAAGGTAATTGACTCGCGCCCTGCAGATGACGGTCAGCGAATCAGAAGAAGACGAGAATGCATAAAATGCACAAAAAGATTTACAACATACGAGGCTATTGAAGGACAGCCCGTGATCATAATCAAGAGAGATAAATCAAGACAGGTTTTCGACAGAACTAAGCTGCTCAGCGGTATGCTCAGAGCATGTGAAAAAAGACCGATTGCACTTGAAACACTTGAAAATGCTATTGACGAAATAGAAAGCCAGCTTCAGAATTCCCTTGCAAAGGAAATCCCCTCAGGACTACTCGGAGAAATGGCTCTCGAAAAATTAAAGACAATTGATGAAATCGCTTACGTCAGGTTTGCTTCAGTTTACCGAGATTTCAAAGATATCCAATCCTTTATGACGGAATTAAACAGCCTCTTAGAAGAAAAATAACTTTAGTGATGATATTCAAAAGAAGTCGGACTCAATCAGCTTTGTCCGACTTCTTTATTTTATTTATTTTTGTTATAAATGCACTTTAAACCGTACAATATTAACTCGGGATCCAAATCAATTATATGAGAACAATGTTTAACTATATTCTGCGCATATCCACCCGTCGCCACGATACTTTTTATTGACTCCCCTAACGAGCCTTCTATTCTATCGCACATTCCGTCTATCATAGAAGCTGTGCCTATAATAATACCTGACTGCATACTTGCCGTTGTATTAGTTCCGAAAGCTGAGCAATCATTAACGCTGAGATTGATGTGCGGCAATAATGCCGCCGAGCCTGCCAAAGCGTGCAATGAAATACCTATACCGGCAGAAATTGAGCAACCTCTGAAATTGCCCTTCGAATCTAATACACTGATCTTTGTTGCAGTTCCGAGATCAACAACTAAACAAGGTAAGCTATATCTGCAAAGAGCACCGACAGCACTTGCCACAAGATCAGCACCAAGCTGCGTAGGATCATCGATTTTGATTTTTAATCCTGACTTTAAGCCCGGGCCGACTATCATCGCAGATACTCCTGTCAGCATAAACAAGGAATCCTTTATAAGCGGAGTTACCCCAGGCACAACAGAGCTGATAATAATACCGTCAATAGCCTTAATGTCGAAATTTTTGAACAAGGCAATATTATTTAACTCAATACAATACTGTTCTGCTGTTCTTCGAGAATCACTGGCGAATCTGAAGGTAGTAACAAGCTTGTCCTCCTTAAATACACCAAATAGAATATTGGTATTTCCTATATCTACAGTCAATAACATAAGTTCACCTTAATTAGTCCAGCATTAATTTTATAAACAAACCTCCCTGCACAGAGCGATGCCTGAAGCCTACCATCTCAGAAGTAACCGTATCATACCAGTCTGTCATCGGAACCCTTGAAGGGGAAACATTATAACTATTCCACAAAGGTGCAATAAACTTTTCAAAGTCTTCCTTTGAGGGAGCAAGACAAGCGGTCCAAACAAGCCAGTCTGACTTTGTATACGTTCTTCTGTTATCCAACGGCATTCCGTAAGCATTTATATGCTTGACATTTGATGAAAATTCAGAATTATATACATAAGACGGAAACAACTCTGTATTCCAGATTTTATCCCAGATCATATTATACTTCATGCTGAAAGTATCAGGGCGATCAAAAGTAAGCCTGAAGCTTCCGTTTTTATTAGCAGAATTTTTCACCCAACATTCAGCCATATTTTTTGCAATAGCATGATATTCCTGTGCCCTGTGATCATTCTTGATTTTGAGTATCAATGAATATCCTTCAATTCCCATAATTGCTTTCAAAGAAAGATTGCAATTATGAGCAAGATGGCCTGCAAAATCATCAGTACAAAGCTGATTTTCAGGATCCATACCGTATTTTATAAGATAGTCTACCCATTTCCCGCAGACAGAGCTGTATTTATCGAAAAACTCCGTACTATTTTCCTTGAGGCAAATATTAGCAAGCATAATCAACATATTACCGCACTCTTCAACGGGCATCTGATAATCAAGATACCTTCCTTCCGCCTCATGATCCTTACCATATACCTGCCCTAAAACAAGAGGATATTGACCAACATCATGGGGGGCAAAATCAAATTGCCAATCTTCACTTTGCGCAAACTTAAATATGGGACGGAGCATACCCTTTAACAACTCCAGATTGTAAAGAACAAAGAAAGGAGATGATGGATATGTAACGTCAACAGTCGCAGCACAACCGTTACTGAAGCATTCCTTGGATATAAAGACGATTTCACCGTTATTATCAACAGCAATCTTATGAGCTGCTATAACCTGCCTGTAAGCAAGAGACAGCATTTCGGCGTACTTTTCGCCGCCGTACACTTCTGCATCAGTCATCATCTTTTCAGAAAAATCGATGCTTTTATTAAACATTAATTCAGCTTCATCAAAGGCATCATCTATTACAGAAACTATATTGCTGTTAACCTTCTTCCAGTAAGCTTCTATATTTGAACCGAAATAATTAAGACAATAAATATCATCATAAGAAAACAAAACGTAATCGGCTTCATTTTCAACCAGATCAGATTTACAGCAGACAAAGGTCATATTATCTCTGACCTCAGATGAAATCACACAGCCTTTTTTTGCGCTCAAATAAAAGTATCCCCATTCAATGCGCAGATCATCACCTGATCGGTTGAGGATCTTTTGATCAGCACGCCCGATTTTTCCTGAGATAACACGATCAGTTTCAATCGTTTCAAAGCTGACAGCACAATCCCCTTTTTTGTTCAAGACAAGCTCTTCAGATGCTTCAAAAAGAACCTTAACGTCGTGCTCAAATCCATCATTAGAGGAATAATTCAGTCTAACATAAGAAACAGGTCTTGAAAGTCTGAACATATCATCACTGAACAAAGGCGTAAAAAAAGTAACATCTAAGGTAATCTTATCATTTTCAAAAGTGTAGCTCGAAAACAATGAACCACAATTAAAACGGGTTTGCTCAATTATAGTATCATCACCCCGCCCCATAAATCTGTAATCCTCGCTATCAATAATAACCTTACCGATAATTGTATTAGGAGAAGCCGTCCAATGCTCTACGTCTGAATCATAAAGCTTTTCAGAGGGAGACCAGACAGAAAAATAGGGATCAATTGTAATCAAAGGTATTGAAGGCGGTCTTAATTTCATATTTTGAACTCCTTTTGCTGTTTTTTTATAATATAACATTTATTCAAAGCATAAACAAGATTAATTTTCATATCGGATTGAAAGTAAAATAATTGTATGATATTATACAATAAAGGAGTGGACAAAAATGAACAGATCATCTGAATTTATATTTGACAACGTTTTTCCGAAAAGAATTATCACTATGCAAGGCACAGTCAAGGACAGTCAAAACCTTCTTCTTGAAAAGCCTTTACAAATCACGACAAATGAACCGCTGTTAACAACTCTCCAAAACACAAATTTATCAAAAAATGCCTACGTTGTGTTGGATTTCGGAAAAGAATTACATGGCAGAATCCGTTTACTTACTTACACCTCAGATTCTGAGGACGATATATGTCTCAGAATAACTCATGGCGAATCTGTAGGTGAAGCCATGAGCACAATCGGATACAAGGGCGCATGTAACGACCATGCTACAAGAGACTTCAATTTTCTTATACCCGACTACAGCGATTTATCATTCAATGAAACAGGCTTCCGCTTTGTAAAGATAGAGCTACTCAACAAAAACGCAAAAGTTCGCATTAAAGCTGTCATAGCAGAAACAAAAATAAGAGATATTAAATACCTCGGCTCCTTTGAATGCAGCAACCCTAAACTCAATAAAATCTATGATACCTGCGCGTATACCTGTCACCTGAATATGCAGCAATATATCTGGGACGGAATAAAACGCGACCGTTTGGTTTGGGTTGGTGATATGCACCCTGAAATGCTGACTGTAAGAACAGTATTCGGGGCACACAGCATAATTGATGACAGCCTGAATTTTATGAGAAACACCACAAAAGACAGCGAATGGATGAACGGTATGCCCACATACTCATGCTGGTGGCTACACATACTTTATGACTGGTTTCTCTATACAGGTAATCAAAAGCT
>JAZOOE010000070.1:0-2454 GCA_045654865.1 Acutalibacteraceae bacterium
TATTTTATGAAATACGATTGTACAAGCATACCCGACCGCAGAAATTGCGGCTCGGCAAAATGGAACGGGGCAAAAAATGCCGGCCCGGATACGGTTCCTTTATCCGTTGCAGATATGGAATTTCCGACACCACCTGCGGTAAAGCAGGCGTTGTCCGTTCTTGCATCAGAACAGATACTCGGCTATACGGATCCCACCGACGCCTATTTTGATGCCGTTGTGAGCTGGATGAAAAAACGGCACAGCTTCGAAATAAAAAAGGAGTGGCTTGTGCTGACTCCCGGTGTTGTAACTGCACTCGGACTGCTCCTTGAAGCGGTGACAGCTCCCGGAGACGGTATAATTATCCTTACTCCCGTTTATTATCCCTTTGATATGGCTGTACTTGCAAAAAGCAGACGCTTTGAATACAGTGAGCTTATCCTGAAGGACGGAAAATATGAAATAAATTTCGCCGACCTTGAAAAAAAAGCAAAGCTCCCCTCCACCAAGGCAATAATTTTCTGCAATCCCCACAACCCCATAGGAAGAGTGTGGACAAAGAGCGAGCTTCAGAGAGTTGCCGACATCTGCAACAAAAACGGAGTATTTATAATTGACGACGAAATACACAACGACCTTATAATGCCGGGCTTTTCGCATACGGTTATGGCAACGCTTGACGAAAAAACGAAAAACAATATTGCCGTTTGCACCGCCCCCAGCAAAACATTCAATCTTGCAGGACTTCAATGCTCAAACATAATCATTCCAAATGAAAAGGCAAGAGCCAGAATGAAGGCATGTATGATGATAAGCATGCTTAATCATCTGAATATCTTTGCTTACGAGGCATGCAAGACTGCCTATAACGAATGTGAGGATTGGCTGGATGAGCTTATAACGGTAATCGATTCAAATGCAAAATACGTCGAAGGCTTTATGAGGGAGAATTTCCCCGAAATAAAGGTATTTCCTCTCGAGGGAACATATCTGCAATGGCTTGATATGAGAGCATTGGGAATGACTCACGTTGAGCTCCGACAGATGCTTGAGGAGGCTGACATCTTCCTTGATTGGGGCGAAATGTTCGGTGACGCGGGACGAGGCTTTCAGCGAATTAACCTTGCCTGTGCCGAAAGCACACTGCAAAAAACGCTGGAAAGGTTTGCAGAAGCGGTTGAGAAAAAAAGAGACGAATGGACAAAAAACGGCAGACCTTATCACAAAAAGCTTACAAGGGGCGAAAGGATACCGGATTTTACTTACAGCTCCCGCTACGGCAAGAACCGAAAATTAAGCGACACTGTAACAAAAAAGACATTGCTTATTTTCTCAAGATACTACGAATGTGACATCTGCCAAAAGACGCTTGACACCTTCAAAAAATATCAGCGTGTATTCAGAATGATGGGCATTGATATAAAATTTATCATACAATCGGACTTAAAAACCGTTTCCGAAGTCCAGAGCAATTATCCCTTTGAGCTTATAGCCGATCCCGATTGCATACTTTACGATATGTTCAACATTTTCGAAGCAAACAGTATGATAAATATGGTTGCAGGGGATAAGATGTTTGAGGAAATGACGGGAGGAGACGTCAGAAATCTTCTTGATTCCGACCTTATAGATGCATTCGTCGGAGACGGTGTCTCTGCACATCGTGAGCTTCAGCTTTCTGCTTTTGTGGGAATTGACAAAAGCCTCAATATAATTTATTCTCATTATTGTAAAACTATCGGAGACTTCCCCGACGCGGGCAAGCTTCTCGGTTTACTAAGGAAAGGTTAAAAAGGAATTATTATGGCAAAAAAAACCAAAGAACTCAATCCGGGCTTTGTCGTTCCGAAAAAAGAGCTTAACGTATTCGCAGTAGGCGCTATGGGACAAGGCATGATCTATGCAATGATGTCAAGCTATATCAGCGACTATTACGTTAACGTGCTTCAGCTTCCCCTTATGTTCGTTATGGTTCTTATGCTTCTTGCTCGTGTGTGGGACGCAATAAACGATCCGCTTATGGGAATTATTGCCGACAAGGCAAATCCCAAAAGAGGCAAGATGAAGCCCTATATCATCTACGCAATAGTGCCTATCGCAGTGCTTACCATAATGCTTTATATGTCACCCGAGCTCCCAAAGACAGAGCTTATGATATATGCCGCGGTAACCTACGTTCTCTGGGGTATGTGCTATACGCTCGCTGACGTTCCCTTCTGGGGAATCCCCAATCTTATGACTCCGAATGCAAACGAAAGAGGCTACCTTATCTCCTATACAAAGAACCTCAACAGCATCGGTTCCGCTCTTCCCGAGGTGCTTTTCCTCGTAGCAGGCTTCACACTTCCTACGCTCCTCGGTTCAACGGGCATCCAATACGAAAAGCAGCGTTATCTCATAATTGCCGCCGTATGTGTCATCATAGGCGTGGTTATGTACGGTAATTCTTATTTCCACATCAACGAAAGAGTT
>JAZOOE010000071.1:0-9881 GCA_045654865.1 Acutalibacteraceae bacterium
TTACAAGGACTTCTGATAAAAACAGAAATCCTTGAAATGCTCAGCAATTTGATATATAATGAAAAAAAACACAAAGGATCGCGCTTATGTATACAGACAAACTGAAGTTCAACTCCGACGGTAAATTCAAAATTATGCAGATTGCAGATATTCAGGAAACCAGTCAGGTCTCCCCCGACACATTACGCCTTTTATCTCTTGCTGCAGAAAAGGAAAAACCCGACCTCATCGTTCTGACGGGAGATCAGATATACGGAATTCACCCATCCTTCTATAAAAAAGACAGAGAACGTGCCGCAGAAAATACCATCAAAACTATTTCCGCCGTTTTCAACGATAGGAAGATTCCTTTTGCTGTTACCTACGGAAATCACGATAATCAGGCGGGACTTTCAAACAAGCAGATGGCGGACATTTACGATTCCTTTGATTTCAGCGTCCATACAGAGCCCGCAGAAGAAAATGATCCCGGCACATTCAGAATACCGCTGTATGATGCCGAAAACCACGTTTTTGATATATATCTTTTTGACTCAAACGGACAGACCATCACAGGCGAATATCTGCCCGTATCCGAAAAGCAGCTGGACTGGTTCAGAACAGAAAGAGAAAAAGCGATGGAAAACGGTGAATATACCAATTCTATTGTTTTTCAGCATATTCCCGTACCTGAATTTTTCGACGTTCTGAAAAAGGTCAGCTTTTTCACCAAAGGTGCTGTAGAAGCATTCAGAACTCACAAGGGCGAGTTTTATATTCTTCCCGAGGAAGCAGTAAAAAACGGCGGTTTTATGGGCGAATCTCCTGCCGTTCCGGACAAAAACTCAGGTGAATTCGACGTACTTAAGGAAAAAGGAAACGTACTCGGACTTATCGTAGGTCACGATCATATCAATTCCTTTGATATCCCGCTTGACGGCATCAGACTCATCTATACACAATGTGCAGGCTTTAACGTTTACGGTCCCAAGCTTGACAGAGGAGTAAGAATAATTGAGCTTAATATAAACGATCTGTCATCTTTCTCTACTCATACTTTAACGTATAAAGAGCTTACGGATGAAAAGCTCTCCGCACCGTTAAAGGAATTTATTCTGACACACATCCCTACAAGCATGGAGCAAGTTAAAAGAATTGCCGCCGTTGGTCTCACCGTTGGCGCAGCCGCCGCAATTCCCGTTGTCAGATATATAATCAAAAAGTACAAATAAGAAAAAAACGACTGTATCAAAGCGTGCTGATCGACGCCTGACACAGTCGTTTTATTGATTATCTGATTACACCCGTATGTACCCCTTGCTTGCAAAGAAATCGTTATATCTCCTCTTCTGAGTAGGGATCATTTCTTCTGAATTTACAAAGCGGATAAACGCCTCTTCCCCAACCCACATAAAGCTATCCGTTTCTCCCTGCTGACAAATAACGGAAGTCTTATCACAATCCGTTTCACACAGATAGCAAAAAAACAGCGTGTTACACTCGGGAAAGCTGAAATGCGCTATTTCGGTAAATTCCTCGCATACAATTCCCGTTTCCTCCTGCAATTCTCTTTTTATGCATGCTATCGGATCTGCCCCCTTCAATGCAGAGCCGCCGGAGGTTGCCTCATACATTCCGGGGAAGATGTCCTTATCTGCCGCTCTTCTCATAAGCAGATAATCCCCGTCAGTATGTCTTACAAGAACGTCACAGGCTATATGAAAAAGCCCGTCTGGGATTTTTTCTCCTCTGACAAGGTCAACGCCTGCTTTTGTGCCGTCTGCATAATATGCATCCCATATTTCCATAATATCAACCTTTATAAAAAATTTTCATCGGAAAATTATCTGCGACCACGGCACCGCCCTTTTCATTAAAATGCAGATAATCCTTACCGAGATATTCCTTTTTAGTACAATTTGTTTTATCTTCATTCAGCAAAAGACCTGCCTGATCATAGACAAAATAAAAGCTGTCACTGTTTTCTTCAAGAAGTCTGTTATATTCTTTTGCCATTAATTCCTTTTCTTTACGTGAATCTATGCACTCACCGAACATGGCAACATTGAATACAACAGGCTTTTTACCTGCTTCTTTTATTTTCTCGGCAATTTCCGATATGCCGTTAAAAAGCTCAGCGGCAGTAGGCTTTTCAGTTTTCGAAGCCGCTATCGTACCGTACTGTAAAAGGTCATTGGTACCGACTGCAACAATGACATATTCCGTATCGGGAAAACTGAGCACATCTCTTTCAAGACGCTTTATTGCAGAATATCCGAACAGACCTTTACACGGAAAACGGGAGCTGAAATCACGAAGAACACGGTTTCCCATAATTGATTTATTGATAACAGAAAATCTGTCGGGATAGAGCTCTCGTATGTTTTCTTCGAATCGCTTTGTCCAGAAGCCTTGCTGACAAAGAGAGTCCCCTAAGACAGTTATGGCAGATGCACCCGACGAATTCAGAATTTCAACCGATTCTATCAGAGGTAAGGGCTTATGAAGGAAAAGATTAAGAATTTTCCCTGCAACTTCAATTACGGTATCTCTTTTTCTTCTCTGATTCTCAATTTCGGGGGTCTTACAAGCATTTCCTGCAACCGTTAATAATTTCACGTTATTAAGAAGATTTCCGCTTTTCAGGTGTCCTTTTTCAACAAATATGCTTACGGCTATACGTTCACCTACAGCCACGCTGATATCTGATTGATCACAAAGAATGCTTTCGCCTGCCCGTAAAACAAATTTCTTCAATGAATCAAAGGTTACGTTTTTGAAGGAATCAAAAAACCGACCGTTTTCATCACATTTTGCAACCGTGATTTCACCTATATATACATCGCTGTCAGAGAACTCATTGGAAAGTCTTATTCTTAATGACTTCCCGGATAAAGGGGAATCAATTATAAATCTGAAGGTCTTTTCTGCCTCAGGATAGTAAAAATGCGAAAGAGCCGAATGTGACTGCCCCCATATCTGTACCCATTTATTTTCCATGATATCCCTCACAAAATTATACTGTTTTTATTTTATAACATTTATGAAAAGAATACAACCCTATCAGATTTTTGTTACATAAAAAAATTAGTGCAATACAATGAAATTACAAAAGAATAAACACGGATCGGCAGATTCTTCTGCAATCGGGCAAATAAAAATGTCCGGGGATAAGGAAATCACGGTGAAAATCCGCGGCAACAGCCATTACCGTAACTCCATATTTATGGTCAAGTCCGAATGCTTATCGGTTCGCGCCACGTAAAAGTCTCTTGGGCAATTCGGGGAGATGTCGGCATACAGATTTATATCTGACTTATTTTTTGACGGCAGAAATTTTCGGCATCCTCAGAGGAAGGGTGCTTTTATTTTATCCTTTTGTAAAAAGCCGAAAGGATGTAAAAAAATGAAAAAGTCAATAAAATCTTTTGTATCACTCTTACTTATTACGTTATGTGTTATGTCGCTTTATTCTTGTACGGAAATTGAACAAGTGCAGACTACTGCAAATTCCGAAGTAACAGAAAATTTACTTTTAGAGGATTTACACGAGCTGTGGAAAAATGCAGTTTATACCGAAAATAAAGAATTCGGTAACGGCAGCAAAACACTTACAGTTAAAGTAACCGCAGCTAAAAAAACAATTGTATTTACAATCAAAACAGATAAAAGCACTGTTGGAGAAGCGCTGCTTGAGCACGATCTTATCAGCGGCGATGCAGGAGAATACGGTCTTTATATAAAAACCGTCAACGGTATTCTTGCTGATTATTCGGTTGATCAAAGTTATTGGGCTTTCTATATCGGAGAAAATTATGCAATGACCGGTGTTGACTCAACTGAAATAACCGAAGACAATATATATAAATTAGAGCACACAAAATAACCCAACGTGCATTTCTGCCGTCAGTACAAAGAGCCTCTGTCAAAAAAAAGACAGAGGCATTATTTTATCTCTTTTCAGTTAATATCATACCGCATTTTTTTGAATTGATTTCAAACTCAGCATCAAAGCAATTATCATATATTTCGGCTTTTTCGAGATATTCAAGACAAAACGTATGCTTACCGTAAACAGGTTCAGCAAATCTGTTATTATATACGTTCAGATTACCGTGAACGAAGCCTGAAAAATCCTCATTCATAATTTTGGGTGTATACTGAATTACGGGAGCCCCCTCCCACGTATTGCCGAAATTACAGGCAATAACCTCATTGCTCCGAAAGGTAATGTCTTTTGTATATCCTGATTCAAACCAGAAATTACAATCATCCTCAATTAAGAGTGTAGGTCCCCAGAGCTTGTAAAAACGGTTATTCTCAATTATGACCTCGCCCCTTGTCGTGGCAAGAATACCTCTTCCTGACGTAGGTCCGAAGCTACAGCCGCGAACGTACAGATTCGGTGTACACGTGGCGTTTTCAATAACGTCTTTTCCGATTAGTACGTCATCGGGCATATTTTCAATATAAAGCCTTACATCGGTATCACCGATTCTTTCAAATGTCCTTACTTTCGTTTTGAAATACGGAGCAAGTGTATCCCATCGGATAAACTCAATTTCATCTCCTGAATCAAACACCTGAAAGCCCCAGCTTTCCGGATGCATAAAACGTACGATAAGGGATTTTTCATTGGTATCTGCATCAACAACACGCAAATGAGTACCGTGTACGTTTATAAAATCATCCTGAGCCCCTGCGGCTTTGCAATTTTCAATGAGAATATCTCCCTTACAACCTGAAAATTGAAAAAAATCGGCAGTACTGGCTATTGTTCTGCCCTTTTTCGGTGTAAAATCACAATTTCTGAACGTTACGTTTTCGCAAAACTGACTTACCATTCCCAGTCCATGCATAAACCGAATTCTTAGATTCTCAAAGGTAAGATTTTTACAACGCTCAAACATGCTTCCCACCTGATCTCTGATTATGTTTCGCGTCTGAAAAATATCACCCTTATTAATCCTTACATCCTTGTTGACAAGGAAACAGACCAAAACATTCCCGTCTGCAACCTTTATATCTTCAAAGGTAAGATCATTTCTGTTAAAATCTCTTGTACACTCATTATCAGGAGAAAAAACCTTTACGTAGCGCTTAGGTGCATTACAGGCATTTTCCCAGTACACCTTACCGTCCTTTCCCTTTTCGCCTTGCCAATAAAGAGTATTTCCGTCAACCCGCCATAAGCAGTCGTCATTGATCCTAATTGTTATTTTGCCGTTATCATTATCAAGAACAGTAAATTCCGTCATCGTCGGTACGGCATAGTCAATCGTAAGATTTTTTACTGTAATATTTTCACAGCCATAAAAAAGCATTGGCGTCATTTTACCGTGAACAATAATTTCAGCACCGTTTCCGTCTATCAGAATATTCTTTTTATTATTCAGATATATGGCAGAATATCTCGTTCCGTCGGGATTCTCCTCCTGCTTTGCAGAATTTGAACAAAAAAATCCCGAAAGCACAAATGAATCATCCTGAGTCACGTCATATATTTTGTTACATTGAAGCTGTATCTCGGTATCATCCGACACGTTTGCAAAAAGACTGCTTAATTCATTCATATAAATCGTCTCCAAATATTTTCGTTATCTTTCCGATGAAGCATTTCTCAAAAAGATCGGGAACATCATTGCTGAAGCCTTATATAAACTATCATTTCATTTTCACCGCGGTTAGCCCATCTATAGTAAGGAATAAGCTTAACGGTTACCCGTTCTGTCTCTTCTCTCGACCATTCACTGTAAAGGCTTTCGCTTTCTTTTTCTCTGAAAGCACTTACAAGCAGCTCATCATCCCTGAGCATAAAGTCCGAATCAACTCCGAGACTTATCAGGTGCAGATTTTTTCCGTTATCAATTTCCTCCATACAATAAACAAAGGGGCCTCTTATGACAGCCGCCTTTCCCATGTTGGCTCTCACCTTATTTGAGCATTTCATAAGCTTTGCCTTAAGCTCAAAGCAAACGTCTATAACACATTCCTTATCTATTCTGAAATATGCATATCCGTTTTTCACAAAGTGTGCATATGTAAAGCTATATTCTTCACACCACAACGGAATACGGACAGCAAGAGTAAATTCTTTTTTCGGCTTTATCATAAGCTTCACCTTTCCGTCTTCGATATACGAAGACTGAATTTCAATTTCTGCATTAGCAGCAGAAGCCTTCAAACCGAAATACTGATGAATGAACAATGTATTTTCATTTTCCGTCAAAGCGTATTCGCATACTGAGCTTATCATTCTCGCAAGATTCGGAGGGCAGCAAGCACAGCCGAACCACTTTTGTCTGACAGGTCTTATATGCCTTTTCCTTGAATCCTCCTCGGAGGCCTGCGGAAGCACCTCAAGAGGATTCACATAAAAAAAGCTTTTTCCGTCAAGAGCTACACCTGCAAGCACCGTATTATATAATGCTCTTTCTATTGTGTCACCGAAAACCGCATCGGGAGCTATTTCAAGCATTCTTCTCAAGAAGAAAATAAGTCCGACAGATGCACAGGTTTCATTATAACAAAGATCGTTAGGAAGATCATAGTCAAATGAAAAAGCTTCTCCGTCAGCAGTAGAGCCGATTCCTCCCGTTATGAACATCTTTCTATTTATAATATTATCCGCTATTTTACGACAAGCCTTGTAAAGCGCCTCATCCTTACATCTCTTTGCAACGTCCGCCATTCCGCTGTAAAGATATACACCGCGCACGGCGTGGCCTACAGCCTCCTCCTGCATTACCGGCTGAGTATGCGCCTGATTATAATGATAATTATCATATACCGTTGCCTTACCCTCAACAACATCATAATAATATGGCTTTTTTCCTCTTTCGCTTATAAAAAAACGTGCAGTTTCAAGATATTTCTCCTCTGAAGTGATATCATACAGCTTCACAAGAGCCATTTCCGCTATTTCGTGCCCCGGATATCCTCTAAGCTTGTCTTCACCGAATGTATCGCAGATAAGATCAGCAAAACGGCAAGCGGCATTAAAAAGCTTTTCCTTTCCCGTTGCTCTGAGGTATGCAACAGCAGCCTCAAGCAGATGACCGAAACAATAAAGCTCATGCCAATCCTTCAGATTGGAAAATCTCTTGCTTATATCATTGATAATAAACAAAGTGTCGATATAGCCGTCTGACATCTGAGCTGAAAGGATAAGCTCAATAATTTCATCTGCTTTTTGTTCAAGCTTACTATCGGGAAAATTCAGCAAAGAAAACGCAACAGCTTCTATCCATTTATATACGTCGCTATCCTGAAATACCCATCCGTGAAACGCCTCGTCACAAGAGTTATTTTCATTATAAAACCACTTATCGACGGGATACAACGGAGGCAATTCACCATTATCCCGCATTTTTATAACTTTGGCTGCCTTTATGAAATTTTCAATTGAATAGCTTTTATCTGCATCGTCAATTCTGTCGTGCAAGGCATCATATTGATACGGTATAACCTCATTCCTCATAAGCTCAAGCTTTTTGAGCCAAAAGCTGTCTGTCAGCGTAATCCCCGCAAGCTTAATATGATTTGAAAACAAAGAAGCATCCATATATTTCTCCCTGAAATCAGCAGACGCAATACCGAATTAATGAATATTACTTCTGCATATAAAATCTTTTACTCTGAAATTATACAGCAAGGTTAAATTCAGGTCAATATTGACTTGATAACCCAAGGCTGTTGTGATACACTCTTTGGGGTGATATATATAAATGAAAATAAAGTTTAAAATCATTTTATCCTTATTAATTATAATCATCCTGATTGTGGGAGGTGGTGTTCTTAATATGTTCGGTGTTTTTTCAAAAGGAAATTACGGAGATCACGGCAAGATAAAAACTGAAGCCCGGACCTCGCCCATAAACGGAAAAACAATAATTTTTCTCGGATCATCCGTAACATTCGGATACGGCTCCCTCGGAGAAAGCTTTGTTGACTTTCTTGCCAAGAGCGACGGAATAATTCCCGTAAAGGAGGCTGTATCGGGTACAACCCTTGCAGACCTAAAGAATAATTCCTATGTTAGCCGTCTTAACGCCTTAGATAAGAATATAAAGGCAGATGCATTTGTATGTCAGCTTTCTACAAACGATGCAACAAAAAACGTTGCTCTCGGAGAAATCAGCAACAGCTTCGATATTTCCTTATTTGACACAAAAACCGTCGCAGGAGCAATAGAATACATTATCGCTTACGTGAGAGCTACATACGACTGTCCCGTTATTTTTTATACTCAGCCAAGATATGACAGCGAAGCCTACAGTAAAATGGTAGAGCTGTTAAAGAATATTCAGGTAAAATGGGATATAACCGTGATAGATTTGTGGAACAACTCTGAATTTAATAATATATCCTCTGAGCAAAAGAGTTTATATCTTATTGATGCAATTCATCCGACGAAGGCAGGCTACCGTGAATGGTGGCTTCCCGAATTCCAAAGCTCATTGTATAGTATCCTATAAAATCAAATAAGAAAAGGAACCGATAATGACCATTCTTCTGATAATAATTTATATTGTTTTCGTATCCCTTGGACTGCCCGATTCTCTTTTCGGCGTCAGCTGGCCCGTGGTACATACTGATTTCGGTATCAATGAAAATTTTGCAAGCTTTTACAGCATAATAACCGCTGTTTGTACGGGCGGAGTAAGCTTTATTGCAGGAAAATTACTCAGACGCCTTGGAACCGCAAAGGTTACGTTTTTCTCCACGCTTCTGACAGCTGTGGCACTTTTCGGTATAAGCCTGTCCCCCAACATTATCTTTATGATGATATTTTCAGTAATTCTCGGATACGGTGCAGGTGCAATTGATACGGGACTTAACAATTACATTTCTCTTCATTATGAATCAAGACACATGAATTGGCTTCACTGCTGTTGGGGCTTAGGTGTCACAATTAGTCCCCTTATAATGTCTGCTTTTCTTTCCGATGAGAGCGGCTCGTGGCGAAACGGATATAAAATAGTATCGCTTCTTCAGCTTGCTATTGCACTCATAGTTCTTTTATTTATCAGAAAATGGGAGCAAACTGAAAAAACGGAAAAAGGCGAAGCCTCGACAGCAGAACAAAGCGACGGAAAGCTTACCGAGTTGCTGAAAATCAGAGGTGTTATTCCCTCCGTCCTTTCTATGGGACTTTATTGCGGAATGGAATTCACTCTCGGCACATGGGGAGCAACCTATGCAGTCAACACATTTTTATTGCCCCCCGACGAAGCAGCTAAATGGGTTTCTCTTTATTACGGCGGTATCATGGCGGGACGTATCATTGCGGGATTTATCTCAATGAAGGTGTCTGACAGATTACTTATTAAAGGCTCGATTATATCCGCATTCCTCGGAATTGTAATTTTTGCATTGCCGCTCGGAACAAGCTCTCTGATCGGATTTCTGCTGATAGGTATCGGCTTCGGCCCCATATTCCCTACCATTCTTCATTGTGTTCCCGAGAGATTCGGCAAAAGGTTTTCAGCAGATCTGACCGGTTATCATATGGGTGGAGCCTACGGAATCGGTTTTGTTATACAGATAATATACGGTTTTTCAGCAACAGCAACCACATTCAGCATAACACCTTACATACTGCTTATTCTGTGCATCGGTGTCTTTGCCGCAAATGAAACCGCTGTACGAAAAACATCAAAATAAAAACCAAGCTGTAAAAAACAAAAGTTTTTTACATCTCACTTTATAAGTGAAAACAAAAAAAATCATTAAGCACGACAAAACCGCGCAAGCTCGGAGCTTCTGCCTTGATTTTGTTGTTTGACGGTACACTAAGACGCGTAGGCTGTGAGATCAGTCCGAAGCAAAAAAAACAAAACTTTCAAAAATTTACTTTTAAATTGTTAATGGGTTGGGGCAAAATAAACTTGCTCCAACCC
>JAZOOE010000072.1:0-7217 GCA_045654865.1 Acutalibacteraceae bacterium
CCCACCATGTCGGCATTATATATAATTTCATTAATTATTGCGTTCATCCGGATAACGGCAAAATAGTAAACGGCGAAAAATACAACCGAGAATAATACGCTTATCAGGCTTTTATTTCTGAGCCTTGACGATACAACAGCCAACAGCCAGCCGAAAAAGCAGGATATACTGACTGCCGCCAAGGGCAGAATCAAAATATTTACCAAAGAAAGCATCAAAGCCGCTCCGCTTACCTCTCCGGCAATGGCAGCGACGGCAACACACGGAATCATAACGAATGCCTCAAACAGCAGAGCAGATAAATACACTCCGCTCATTCTTGCAAACAATATAATTCTTCGGGGAATCGGCATAGATAAAAGTAGATCATTGTCCTTTGCCTCGTAAATCGTATTATACGTCATAAAAACGCTTCCGAAAACACCAAGCAGGGTTGCAAGAATACCGAAAACTGAAAAATACAGCCATCCGTTTCCGTCCTCAAAAAGAGGAGTAAGCATATAAGCCATTGATGCAAACATAAAGCCAAAGGAAATAAAAACAAACACAGCCAACAAACCGAAGCCGAATTTTGCAGCGGATTTACTTTCCTTTTTATTATTGCGCACAAACATAGTGGCGAAAAACTCAAGCATCTGCTTTTTCAATAACACCTTAAGCATTGTCATCACCCAATTCAAGGAACACGTTTTCAAGTGATCTGTCTCCCTTTACCTCCTGAGTTGTTCCCGATACCACGAGACTGCCGTTTTTTATTATTGCAAGCTTATCACAAAGCTTTTCAGCAACCTCAAGCACGTGAGTTGAGAAGAATATGGCACCACCATCCTCACAGATGCGACGCATTACACTTTTTAACAGATGTGCCGCCTTGGGATCAAGTCCAACAAAGGGCTCGTCCATAATGACAAGTTTAGGCGAATGTACAAGTGCAGAAATCACGGCAAGTTTTTGCTTCATTCCGTGAGAATATGATTTGACCGGCTGAGCAAGCTCCGAGGTTATCTCAAACATATCTGCGTATTCTCTGATCTTCTGCTGTCTTTCGACTGCATCCACCTTGTAAATATCCGCAACAAAATTAAGATACTGAATTCCCGTCATAAACTCATACAGATCGGGGTTATCGGGAATATATGCCAATATGCGCTTGCATTCAATAGGCTTTTCCTTAATTGACATTCCGTCAATATAAATATCTCCCTCGTCAAAGCTAAGAATTCCGCAGCAGGACTTTATAGTGGTTGTCTTTCCTGCCCCGTTATGTCCTAAAAAGCCGTATATTTCCCCTTTGTTTATGTGAAGAGATATATTATTTACGGCCTTTACATCGCCGTATCTTTTAGTAAGATTTTCTATTTTAAGCATTTCTATCACCCATATAATATTAACAGAGATTCACTTTTGAATCAACAAAAAAATCCATACGGATATCAGCACGGCTATTCATCGCAACGGTGGAGAATATCATACCTGCGGCAACAAAAAAAGAACAGAGAAGCACGAAGCATTCTCTGTTCTGTTATTTATCGCCAGGCAACGTAGTCCTGCAAAGCTCGATCTGATCAATTTCTGCACATATTGTGTCGCAGTAAGATTTTTACCAATTAATTTTCCACGTCTCGCTCTGTGAGCCCTCGCACTTACCGCTTACAGTAAGACCAATCTTTGCTTCAACAGCGATCTTAATGGGAATCTTATAATCAACGGATTTTACATAACCGTCGGAATTAACAACAAGATCGATTGTTGTTCCGGTATAAGTAATATCAAGGTAATTAAGAGTTATACCACCAAGGTCAACGTCGGATGAATCAAGATATCCTACGCTGGCGGCGTGATGCTTGGGATGATTTGTCAGAGTTCCCACCTCTTCTACAAGCTGAATATGAACAATTACGTCATTTCCGCTCTTCTTTGCATAAGCAGAAGCAACGCCGTCTGCTGTAAGGGTAAACGCACCGCGCTTGGGAAGCAGAAGGGGTACTGTTTCACCTTCACCGTTAGTCGTCATACCGTTATTAAAGGAAAGAGTTTCCTGAGAGGGCTTTGCAACGCTTGCGATTATCTTATCTGCGGTGTTCATAACAAAAGAACCACCGGGAGCCTCTGTTATACGAACGTCAAAATTTTCAGCGTGATCAACAGTTACGGGCTTGGTGTATGCTTTGGTCTTTGTAACTGCATCGGTTGTGAATTTAAGAATCTCTGCGGTTGTCCATGAAGAGGGATCCTTCTGAGAAGAAGCGGTTGTCTGCTCGGGCTGCTGAACGGGAGCTGTCGTTGTAATTTCTGCTGAAGGAGCAGTTGTTATTTCGGGAGCCACGGTAGTCTGAGCATCGGGAAGCTGAATCTGAGGCTGTGTGCTCGGCTGACGGGTAATATAAATTATGGTTGTCTGCTCTGCATTTCCACCCTGATTGGGACGGGTGGTTATCTCAAGAATATTGCTTGTATATCTGAGACAGCCGGAAAAGGAAGCAACTGTTACTATAACAAGAATGAGAGCCATAATTCTTTTGGTTCTTAACATAATGAATTTTCCTCCTAAAAAATACCTTTTTATATAATAACCTACAAATGTTTTATAATCAATAGGAAAATATTAAATTTTTTGTTTTTCGGATGTTTAAACAAAAAATCAGATCAAAGATAAAAAACCTTATTTAACCACGCTCTTATATACTTGCTTCTGCTGCAATATGCAAAAAACACCATCATTACTGTCGCACAAACCGCAATAACGACACCTACGACAAAGAAATTATAGATCCCCGTAAAATATGTAACCGCAATTCCGGAAAGCAAGGAGACAACAAAGGTCTCGGCAAGAAAAAAAGCAAAAATACTCGTCCAATGCCGTTTTTTTCTTCCCAGCCACAAAACAATAAACAATATGGCAAGTGCCGTAAAAAGCCACACACAGATTATACTCTTTGCCGTCTGCACGGGACATTCAAGTAAGCCCAGCAGTACAAAGGTAAATACCGTTACCGTTGCAGTATCAAAGCCCCACAAAACCAGAGGATGCTTTTTTTTCATAAAAAACGGAAGAACAAATATTACCCATACCATTGAGCAGGCGCTGAGCACGTATAATGACCAGAAGCCGTTTCTTATGAAAAATACGTTCAGAAAAAACATAACTATATTAGGGACAAGCATTGTCATAGTAATGAAGAATGCAATAAATCTTTTTTTTATCCCCTTGGGAATCTGCAGCTCATCGGCAAAGGGCTTTTCCTCTGCTTCCTGCTGAACAAGACCGGGGTTGATAACGGGGGTTGAGCATAAAACACATTTTTTTGCGCTTGAATCAAGCTCAACACCGCAATTTACACAGTAAGACAAACAATCATCTCCTTATTCTCTGTTGCTTTCAATTTTAACATGCAATCCCATTTTAACGAATGCAGTAAAAAAATCTCTTTCAACGTCACTCTCGATATATGTATTTGCAAACGTGATACAAAGATTGTTATTTAACGTTGCAACACCTATTCTTGCAGCATTGACCTTGCCGGGAGGCGGAATAAAAATACACTTTTCTATATATTTCAGCATTTTTTCGGGAAGTCTGACTGCACCAAGATTTGTTATCAGAGAAGAATTGGTTTGTTCTGCGGTTATTGCAAAGGATATTCCGACACCCAGATTCTTCACAAAAAGCGGCAACGCTCTGACAAGCATATTGCGTTCTATTCCCGTATTTGCCGTAATCATCATATTTAAATCTTTTTCATTTCTCTGAAGTCTCAACTGATATTTAACCTGTTCAAGAAGCTCATCAAAGGTATATTCCCCCTTATTGGGATCAACCTTTACTCTCAAACAGATAGTGAAATTTCTCAGAGATTCGGAGCCGAAGGTTTTTCTCAGATCGATGGGAATCTGAATACAAACCTCTTTCAGCTTTTTTTCCTCTCTCGCCTGCTTTTTGCAAAGAACATCAAGCATAACAGCGGAGATAAATTCAGTTACGGTAACACCCTTTGACTTCGAAAGAGCGTGCAGTTCATCAAAAGAAATTATTCCAGAGGTTATATTAACCGTATGTACGGGCATTCTCGTTCCCTTTGCATGATAACAAAACTTATCTGCTCTTTTATACTTAGCTTTTGAGGTGGCATTTTTAACAAATGAATCCTCAAGCTCTGCTTCGGATGCCTCCTCGTTTATATCCAGAACAAAGCCGCCCGTTCCGACATCATAGCCTTTGAGTGTCAGATATCTGGCAACAAGAGTGGACAAAAACATCAAACAGCCGTGACCGTCGGAAAGAACGTGATACATATCCACCGAAATTCTTTTTCCGTGATATAGAACCTTAAAGAGAAACTTTCCGTTTTCATTGAATTTCACTCTGTAAAGAGGATTCTTAATATCGGGCTGAACAAGAGGTACATTCTTATTTTTTTCAAGATAAAACCAAAAAAAGCCATGACGAATCTGAACATCATAGCATGAAAAACGCGGCATAACGTCCTCAAGGGCACGTTGAAGCACCTGAGGATCAACCTTTTCCTTAAGCTCATAGCAAACTCTGAATGAGCTGGACCATGTATTTGAATTTTGTCCGGGGAATATTTTGGCTGCATTATCAAGCTTGAGCCAAAAATCTTTTTTTGTTGTTTTTATATTCTTCATAAACATCATTCACCGCCGACCGACCTGCAGCCGATCGGCGGTATTAAATTATATTATTTTGCGAGTGCGCCGACAAGCAGCATATACTCACCGATCTGTGCTCCGAATTCGGGAGCACCGTCCATAATAAGCTTTCCTGTTCTTACAGACTCAAGCATATCGTCAATGGACATAAGAATTCCCAAAGCTGAATCAAGAGAATCAAAGCGCATTGTAAAGAAAGGCATAGCTCTCTTATATTCGCCTTTACCTGCCTTGGACTTACCTGCCTTGATTCTTATAAATGCAGATACACTGTCCTCGCCGTTAACCTTCCATGCGTAAACACGGTCGGGGCTCTTGAGTGTCCATTCGTGGATCTTCTCGTGACCGAGCTTGTTAAGAGTTGAAATACCTACGGAAAGAAGATAGAAATAGCACTTAACGAGAAGTCTCTTTGTTTCTTCGTCCTCGGGAGGAGTCTCAAGACCTAAAAGATCAGCCATTTTAAGAAGAGCCATCATAAATACACCGAATTCATAAATGAAGTTTACACCCTTCATTTTGGGAAGTGTTGCAGGACCGATCTTGCCCTTGAAAAATGCATTCATTGCATCAACACTCTTGAATTCGAGTTCTACGTATTTCTGCTTTCCTACTCTGTGAGCAACCTTATTTGCATGAACAAGCCATTCGTCTCCGTTAACAACGAAATGTGTTGCCCATTTTCCGTCGGGAGCATCAGGATCAAGACAGCTCACCTGATAAACACAGTGAACCTTCTTGAATTTAGATTTAAGAGACGGAATATCTGCTACGATGGTTTTCAGAAGAGGAAGAGCACCGCAAAGGAATATTTTATTAGTATAAATAGCTTCAGATGCCATAAAATCAATCCTTTCTGAAATTAAACCTCGTCATCCCAGTCGTCGTCAAGCTCAAAGTCAGCCTTCATTACTTCACGCACAGCGGCAATAATACCGTTAGCATCGATACCAAGCTCGGACATAATATCCTCGTGAAGACCGATAGGTGCAAACTTATCGGGTACACCGAGCTTCTTGAACGCACAGCCCTTACCGGATTCAACAACAACCTCAGCAACAGCAGAGCCGAGACCGCCGAGAACGTTGTGATCTTCAACGGTGATAATACGACGTGTATCCATAACGGCCTTAACGATAGCTTCCTTATCAATGGGCTTGATGGTGTGCATATCAAGAACTCTGATCTTAAGTCCGTCTGCCTTCTCAAGGAAGTCAGCAGCCTGAACAGCCTGGAATACACAGGAGCCGCAAGCGATAATAGTAAGGTCTGTACCTTCGTTTACAGTTACTGCCTTACCGATTTCAAAGCCATAGTCGCTGTCCTTATAAAGAACACGGTCAAATCCGCGGTTAATTCTGATATAGAAGGGACCGGGTGTTTCATAAGCAGCCATAACTGCATTATATGTTTCAATACCGTCTGCGGGGCAGATAACCGTAAGATTGGGCATTGCACGGGTAACAGCAAGGTCGGTGATAGCATGGTGAGTTGAACCAGCCTGACCGAAAGACGTACCTGAATGTGTTGCAATAACCTTAGCATTTACGTTCTGATAGCAAAGGTCTGTTGAAAGCTGATCAGCAGCTCTTAATGATGCAAACTGTGAGAAACAGGAAAGGAAGGGTACGAGACCTGCCTTAGCCATACCGGCAGCAACACCGAAAAGATTCTGCTCTGCAATACCTACGTTAAAAAATCTGTCAGGAAATTCCTTCTGGAATTCACCGATCTTTGTTGACTTTGCAAGGTCAGCAGTAAGAGCTACAACCTCAGGATGAGCACGTCCGAGCTCAACGAGAGCCTTACCGTAAATTTCAGCAGTTGAAAGAGATGTTGAGTCAACAGCTGTATATGTCATTCCGCCTGCCATACTTATTCAGCCTCCTTTTCTACTCTTGCGATTCTCTTCTTGTATGATTCCTCAAGAGCCTTCTTGCCTCTCTCATACTTTTCATCATCAAATGCACCGTAGTGCCAGAGATAATCGTCTTCAATAAAGTCAATACCGCAGCCCTTAAGAGTATTGGCTACAATCATAACGGGCTTGTCAGTCTTGTTTTCATAAGCAAAATCAATAGCTTCGCAAAGCTCCTTGATGTTATTACCGTCAATTTCCTTAACAATAAAGCCGAAAGCCTCCCACTTTGCACAGAAGGGCTCGAGGTTCATAACGTCCTCTGTTCTGCCGTCGATCATACACTTGTTACGGTCAACAAAGCTGATCATATTCGTGGTCTTGTAGTGCACGGCACTGAGAGCTGCCTCCCAGTTTGAGCCTTCGTCACATTCACCGTCGCCGAGAACAACAAAGGTCTTGTAATCCTTGCCCTTAAGACGAGCAGCAAGAGCAGTACCAACTGCAATGGGCATACCGTGACCGAGTGAGCCTGTGGATGCGTCAACACCGACAACCTTATTGGAGTCAAGGTGCATACCCATCTTTGAGCCCGAAAGATTGAAGGTCTTAAGAAGCTCAACGTCGTTGAAGCCGTAGTCACAAAGAGTTGCGGCGTAGGAAACGCGTGCGTGTCCCTTTGAAAGTA
>JAZOOE010000073.1:0-14635 GCA_045654865.1 Acutalibacteraceae bacterium
GCCTTTCGAGCTGAAATATATCTGTATAGGCAACGAAAACGAGGGCGTGACCTATTTTGAAAGATATTCCCTCTTCCTTGAGGCATTCAACAAGGCAAAGGCTGAAAATCCCGAGCTTTACGAGGGACTTGAGCTTATCTATTCCGCAGGCACAGCCGACGGCACAAGAGGTGCGGCATATCTTCCCTCCTATGAGTATGCTGAAAGTCAGCTTGGCTTTATGGGAAGCACCGACGCCTCCGACTTTGCGGGCGCTACCGATCAGCATTATTATAACGATCCTATATGGTTTTTGAAGAATGCCGACTATTATGATGAGGACAACTACAAGCGCAACGTTGCAGGTATGACAGATACCATCTACGGCGGCGGAATCAACGTTTTCCTCGGAGAATATGCGGCTAAGAGCAACCGTCTTGAGGCGGCTCTTGCAGAGGCGGCATATATGACGGGACTTGAAAGAAACGGTGATATTGTTACTATGGCGGCTTACGCTCCCTTGTTCGGCAATCTTACCGCAACCCATTGGGCTCCCGATCTTATATGGTTCAACAATCATCAGGCAACGGGCTCAATAAGCTATTATGCTCAGAAGCTTTTCTCGGTAAATCAGGGTACGGCAGTGCTCAGCCACAGCCTTGAGGGCGCAAAAATCGACGAGGGCGTGATAACCGGCAAGGTGGGCGTTGGCACGTGGTATACCACAGCCGACTTTGACAACCTCAAGGTTACGGACAATGCCACGGGCAAGCTGCTGGCAAGCGACGGCTTCGGCATAAAAAATCTTTTCTGGAACTGGCAGACTCCCACAGACGGCGAATGGGAGATAAAGGACGGCAAGCTTCATCAGACAACAACGGAAATGGCATACTCCGACACGGGAAGCGTTGCTTACTTCGGCGACGACAGCTGGACGGATTATACCTTCACCGTTGAAGCCACTAAAACAGGCGGCGCGGAGGGCTTCCTTATTCCCTTCGGCGTTAAGGATACCGCCAATAACTATTTCTGGAATATCGGCGGCTGGGGCAACACCAGAAGCACGGTACAGCTTATAGAAAACGGAATTAAAACAGAAATTCTCGGAACTAACTCCGATTTCACCGTTGAAACGGGCAGAACCTACACCATCAGCCTTAAAATTTCAGGCACACTGGTTGAGGGCTTTATCGACGGCGTATTACAGTTCTCCTACGACTTTGAGAACGAGGCTTACGCCGAGACATATACCGTTGTCAGCACCGACGAAACGGGCGACGTTATAATCAAGCTGGTTAACACAACGGGTGAGGTCAAGACCGTAGCGGTTGATCTTGAGGGCGCCGAGGTTTGTGACACAGCCTGCGTCAGCCAGTTAAAGGGCGACAGCCCCTACTGCGACAACGTTCTCGGAGAAAAAGAGGATTGCATTATCGAGGAATTTACCCTCGAGGGAATCAGCAATGCCTTCAATTACAGCATCCCCGCATATTCCGTAACGGTTATAAGAATCAGCAGAGGCTGATAAAAAACAGACAAAAAAGGGCTTCGGCGAAAATTTATCCGTCGGCGCCCTTTTGTCTTTTCACCCCCTGCGGCAGATTCTGCCATATCGGTTTATATTTATGTTACAAAATAAATTTTTGCTTCTTCACAAAAAAAATAAACAAAGAGGGATCAGACTATGTCAGACAATTTCATTATCGAAAACGGTGTTCTTAAATCTTATATCGGAGAGGAAGACTCCGTCATCGTGCCAAAGGGCGTTACGACCATCGGCGAATCCGCCTTTCTCGGAAACCTCAGCATAAAGGAGGTAATTCTCCCCGAGGGACTGAAAACAATTGAACGCTATGCTTTTTCGGGCTGTTATAGCCTTTCGGATATTTACATTCCCCTCACTACGGAATACATCGGAGAAAAGGCATTTATCAGCAACGCTTCTCTGAAAAACCTGCGGCTTCCCGATTCTCTGCGCTATGTCGGTGCGGCGGCATTCAAAAAATGCCCCGCCTTTGAGCCTAACCGCAGACTTCTTGAGAGCATCGGCTATTACCGCGATCATCTTATCAGAAAGGATACCTTCGTTTCATACTGGGGAGAGAATGCAACGGAATTTACGGTGCCCGACGGAGTGCTCAATATCGGCGAAAACGCATTTTGGGCAAACGACAGTCTCAAGGCAGTACGTCTGCCCGAGGGACTTTTATGCATCCGCGACAATGCATTCAGATATTGTGAAAGCCTTGTGTCGGTCACTCTTCCGTCTACGCTTGAATATATCGGCAGCGGCGCATTTTATGAATGCACAGAGCTTATTTTTTCACGTCTGCCCGAAAAACTTGAAATTATCGGAGACGATGCATTCAGACATTGCATTGCCCTTCGGGAGCTCATCTGCCCCGAGGCACTCAAGGTCATCGGAGACAGAGCCTTTGCCGAATGTAAGGGACTTGTTGCCGCCATGCTTCCGAAGAATCTTGAGTCGCTGGGCAAAAATGCTTTTGAGAACTGCTGCTCTCTCGAAAGCATAGCCCTGCCTCCCGTAAGGCTCTACCCTGCCCCCGAAGCGCCATTTGCAGGCTGTCCCAAGCCCATAAATATAAACATCCTCACCCCCGACGAGCCTTAAAAAAACACCCCAACCAAGAGGTTAGGGTGACGGCAATAATCCGAACCGTGTTTTTTCTCGGCTGATTTCCGCCACTTCTTCGTTAAAATCCTCGTCAATCCGAAACAACAAGCTCAAAAACAATGCACGGCACGGGGGGTTCGGATTAAAAGTTTTACCTGAGCTTTTTCAAAAGCTCACAGGGCTTTTGAAGCGGCAACGTCCCTTGAATCGCTGTCCGCGGACAGCGAAAACTCTTATACAAACAAATGCGCAGACCGCCCCGATTCAAGGGGTGAGCCTGCGCTGCTTTTGTTTTATGAGATTTTTTACGCTTTTGTCAGATTTTTCCTACGGGAGGAAGATTGGGGCAATCCATACAGTTTTCACCGCGAGAGGAGGGCTTTGCCCAGCGCACCGCATTGGTGATCACCTTCTGAACGTCGGGATGCTTATAGGTGGGATAGGTTTCGTGTCCGGGCTGGAAATAGAAGATCTTTCCTCTTTCTCTTACGTAGGTAAGACCTGCTCTGAACACCTCACCCTTATCATACCAGCCTACGAATACGGTTTCGTCGGGAGCGGGCACACCAAAGGGCTCACCGTAGGTTTCTTCTCCGGGAAGCTCGAAATATCTGCCCAGTCCCTCGGCTATGGGATGACCGGGAGCCGTTACCCATACGCGCTCCATATCGTCAGATTCTCTCCATGTGAGAGAGCAGCTTGTGCCCATAAGTCTCATAAAGGGCTTTGATTTATGTGCGGAATGGAGGAATATTGCACCCATACCGTTGAGAACCTCCTCCTGAACGAGGGCGGCAACCTCATCGGGCACCTTATGATGAAGACAATGTCCCCACCAGATGATTACGTCGGTATTTTTAAGAACCTCTCTTGTGATTCCGCAGTTTTCGTCGTCGATGGTAGCGGTGGTAACCTCAATATCCTCCTGCTCGCCGAGAAACTGTGCAATACATTTGTGAATACCCTCGGGGTAAATCTCACTTGCCTTGCAGCCGGGATCCTTTTCGTGCATAAATTCATTCCATACGAGAACTCTGATCATAGTAAACAGCCTCCTTGGTCATTCAATTTTTTTTATTTACTGAAAAAAGTATAGCATTATCCCGCAGAATTTGCTATTATAATATTATACAAAAATTGCAAAAAATTGCGGTGATATTGAATGAAAAAGGCTGTTTTGGAAAAAGCTGCAGACGTGGACGGCGTAACCGTTCCCGTTGAATGCTTAGAAATGTGCAAGCGTGATTGTGAGCCCGATCACTTTGCGCACTACCACGAATTTCTTGAGCTGTTATATCTTATTGACGGAAAAATGGACGTCCGTCTCAACGATAAGCCCTACACCTTTAATTCGGGTGAGCTTATCATAATAAACTCAAACGAAACCCACTCTCTCTCCTCCGTTACCCCCGAAAGCCGTTATATAGTTGTAAAATTCACGCCGAAGCTGCTTTGCACCTTTCAGCAGACGCCCAAGGAAACTCAGTATATACTCCCCTTCCTTGCCCGTCACAGCGAGCAGCCGAGAGTCTATTCAAGGGAATTTATTGAAAGCACCTGTATAAAAGAGCTTCTGACGGATGCTCTGAACGAATGGAACGAAAGGGGCATCGGCTATGAGCTTGCCCTTAAAGCGGACGTGCTGAAAATAATCAGAAGCGTGGTAGGCTATCTCAGCCGACAGGGCATCAACGTAAAGGTGTCCGCGGCAGGCGGTAATATTCAGCAGACCATCAGTACGATTCTCGAATACGTAAACGAAAATTTCAGAGCAGTTTCCGAAAAGGACGTGGCTGACCATTTCGGTATAAGCTACAGTTATTTTTCCCGCTCCTTCAAGCAGATGATGAATATGAGCTTCAAGGAATATATAAACTACCTTAAAATAAACGAGGCGCAAAGGCTCCTCATCACCTCGGGCAAAAGCATCACGGAGATCTCGGCGGAGCTCGGCTTTTCATCCTCAAGCCACTTTATAAACGTGTTCAAGAAATATAAGGACTGCTCTCCCAAGCAGTACAAAAAAAATATTGAAAAATAGAGAATATTCCCCCTTGCATTTTAAATAGAATCGGTATATAATAATCTCATCGAACAAATGTTTGTATCGGAAAGGACATAAAAAGATGGCAGAAAAAGCAAAGGCACTTGAATCTGCACTGCAGCAGATAGAAAAGCAATTCGGTAAGGGCTCAATTATGAGAATGGGCGAAAGCAATGCCCTCAAGGTTGAGGCTGTTTCAACGGGCTCAATTATGCTTGATCAGGCAACGGGCATCGGCGGACTTCCCAAGGGAAGAATCATTGAAATTTACGGTCCCGAATCCTCAGGTAAGACTACCCTTGCTCTGCACGCTGTTGCAGAGGCTCAGAAAAACGGCGGCGAGGCGGCATTCATAGACGCTGAGCACGCGCTTGATCCCACCTATGCGGAGGCTCTTGGTGTTGACGTCGATTCTCTTCTTGTGTCTCAGCCCGATAACGGTGAGCAGGCTCTTGAGATCGCAGAATATCTCACACGCTCGGGTGCTCTTGACGTTATCGTTATCGACTCCGTTGCGGCTCTTGTTCCCAGAGCAGAAATCGAGGTCGGAATGGGCGACAGCCACGTAGGTCTTCACGCAAGACTTATGTCTCAGGCATTAAGAAAGCTTGCAGGCGCAATTTCCCGTTCAAACACAATAGTTATTTTCATAAATCAGCTTCGTGAAAAGGTCGGCGTTATGTACGGCAATCCCGAGGTTACCACGGGCGGACGTGCTCTTAAGTTCTATGCCTCAATGCGAATCGACGTAAGAAAGATCGAACAGCTCAAGGCTCCCGGAAATGAGTTCATCGGCTCAAGAACCCGTGCAAAGATCGTAAAGAACAAGCTTGCTCCTCCCTTCAGAGAGGCAGAATTCGACATCATTTACGGTAAAGGCATTTCAAAGGAATCAGAGCTTCTTGACATTGCGGTTGAGCTTGACATCATCCACAAGAGCGGCGCATGGTTCTCCTACGGTGAACAGCGCATCGGTCAAGGCAGAGACAATGCAAGAAACTATATCTCCAATAACCCCGAGTTTGCAAAAGAGGTTGAGGAGAAGGTAAGAAAGAGCGATGCCTTCAAGCCCAAAAAGGCAGGCAACGGCGCGGCAAAGACCGCCGCAAAAAAGCCTGCGGACGACGATGACGTATTGGAGCCCAACAACGGCAAGCTCCCCACCATTAAAATAGACATTGCGGCAGACTGATGAAAATTTCAATCACCCCGTCAAAGAAAAACAAGATAAAAATATACGCCGACGGTGAATTTAAATTCACCGTCGAGTCTGTTATATGGTATTCCTCTCAGCTTCGCGACGGGGACGATGCATCAGAGGAGGAATTAAGCCGTCTTAAAATGAAGAGCGATCATTATGAGGCGTTTGAAAGCGGACTGAGAATGCTGTCGCTGAGAGCTCATTCGGAATGGGAGCTGGAATATAAGCTGAAGCATAAATATCCCGCCGATGCGGCAGCCTCTGCCGTGGAAAGACTCGTCTCCTCGGGACTTATAGACGATGAAAAATTTGCTCTTGCGCTGGCTTCGGAGCTTTACGAAAAAAAGCGATTTGCCCCTCAGAGGATTCTTTCTGAGCTTAAAAACAGAGGACTTTCCTCCGAAATTGCTCAAAATGCAGTAAATTCCCTTGATATTGACACGAAAATCGGTATAATAAAAGTAATTGAAAAAGCAGGTCTTACGTCAGAAAGCTCCCCCAAGGAGAAAAACAGAATCATAAGACGGCTTATAAGCATGGGGTATTCATACTCCGAAATTTCAAAATACATATACGAGGAATAGGAAATACAGATGCGCAAAAAAATCGGTTTTATCTCTCTCGGATGTCCCAAGAATCAGGTGGATTCCGAGCTTATGCTCTCAAAGCTTGACGAGGCGGGCTTCGTCATTATTGATACGGCTGTGGGAGCCGACGTGGTTATCATCAACACCTGCGGCTTCATTGAGGCGGCGAAGCAGGAGGCAATTGACAACATCCTTGAAATGGCTGAGCTCAAAAATGACGGTGAGATAGGAAAGATCATCGTTATCGGCTGTCTTGCCGAAAGATACCGCGACGAAATTCTCAAGGAGATTCCCGAGGTTGATGCCGTAGGAGGTCTGGGCGTCAACGGCGACATCGTTGAGTTTGTGAATAACGTCCTTAACGGCACTGAAAAATCAAGATATCCCGAAAGAGAAAAGCTTCCCCTTTGCGGAAAGCGAATCCTTACAACTCCCTCTCATTGGGCATATCTCAAGATCTCCGACGGTTGCTCAAACTGCTGCACCTATTGTGCAATTCCCTCCATCAGAGGCCCGTTCAGAAGCAAAAGCATGGAAGAGATACTTGAAGAGGCCGCCGCTCTTGCCGCGGCAGGCGTACGCGAGCTCATCGTAATAGCTCAGGACACAACACGTTACGGCGAGGACATCTACGGAAAATGCTGTCTTGACGAGCTTCTTTACGAGCTTGATAAGCTCGAGGGCGTAGAGTGGATAAGACTTCTCTACTGCTACCCCGACAGAATCACCGACAGTCTTCTCAAGGCAATGAGCGAATGTAAAAAGGTGCTTCACTATATCGACCTGCCCTTACAGCACGCATCGGGAAAGATTCTTCGCGCCATGAACAGACACGGTGACGAAAAGAGCCTTATGGCGCTCATTGAAAAGATACGCTCTTATATGCCCGATTGCGTAATCAGAACCACGTTTATAACAGGCTTCCCCGGAGAGACCGAGGAAGACTTTGAGATACTTTCACAGTTTGTGAACGATGCAAAATTTGACCGTCTGGGCTGCTTTGCATATTCCCCCGAGGAGGGCACTCCCGCAGAGCGTCTTCCCGACAGACCTGACGCTCAGCTTGCAGTTCACAGAGGCGAGCTCATTATGGGACAGCAATACGGAATATTCTCCGAAAAGCTTGAAGCCCTTGTGGGTACCGTCGTCAGCTGTGTTGTCGAGGACTATGACGGCTTCTCGGACAGCTATTCGGGCAGAACCTGGATGGATGCCCCCGAAATAGACTCGGGTATCAATTTTGTAACAAGAAAGGAGCTTGCCACAGGAGAAAAGGTTAACGTAAAAATTACCGCAGTCAATGAATATGACCTTATAGGAACCGCAGACTTTTAATTAATACTTTTTCTTTCCACCGGGGAAAGCTTTGCAGAAAAAACTTCTGTAAAAGAGAAAGGAAATTTATGAATTTACCAAATAAGCTTACACTGATAAGAATGGTGCTGACTCCCGTATTTCTTTTCGTATTTATGGCACAGTCGATTCCTTATCATTGTTTTATAGGTCTTGCCGTTTACGTCGCAGGATGCATAACCGACTTCCTTGACGGAAAAATCGCAAGAAAATACAATCTTATAACCACCTTCGGCAAGCTTGCAGATCCCGTTGCAGACAAAATGCTCACAACGGCGGCTCTTCTTGCCCTTATGGATGCAGGACTTTGCAATCTGTATATTGTTTTTATCGTTCTCACAAGAGAATTTGCAGTAACCAGCGTAAGGCTTGCCGCCTCTGCTCAGGGAGTTGTTATTCCCGCAAACGTCTGGGGCAAGCTGAAAACCGTCTCTCAGATGGTGTCTACGATACTTATAATGCTTCTTCTTTCACTTTCAGAAGCAGGTATTCTCGGCAGTGAATTCCCTCTTGCACTGATCTCCTCCGTGCTGCTGTGGATAACGGCGGTGCTTGCAGTCATCTCGGGAATCATCTACATCAAGGACGGCGTAAAGGAAATCGACTTCAGCAAATAATTATAAAGGATGAATTAAATTGGAACGCAGAGACAAAATCAATTATTATCTTGACCTGGCTGAGATAGTTTCTCAGCGTACCACGTGTCTGAGAAGACGCTACGGTGCGGTAATAGTGAAGAATGATGAGGTAATATCAACGGGCTACGTAGGCGCCCCCCGAGGCAGAAAAAACTGCACGGATCTCGGCTATTGCATCCGTCAGGAGCTTGGCATCCCCCGCGGCGAGCGTTATGAGCTTTGCAGAAGCGTCCACGCCGAGGCAAACGCAATCATCAGCGCCAGCCGTGATAAAATGCTTGATGCAACGCTGTATCTTACGGGTGTTGAGGTAGCAGACGGCTCATACGTATCCAATTCCTGCTGCTGCTCAATGTGCAAAAGAATGGTTATCAATGCAGGCATCAAGGAGGTCATAATCCGCGATGACAAGGATAACTACAGAATTATTCCCGTTTCCGACTGGATCGAGGACGACGAATCCTTAATCGGCAAAAAGGGATATTGATCCGCTTCGGGACGTCTGAAGCCGCAAAAAGTTGCTTCGCCGTCCTCGGAAACGGTGATTAAGCTCCCTTAAAAAGGCCTGCAAGCTAAAAAAGCTCAGCAGAGCTTTTTATCCGCGCTCCCGTACCGCGCGCCATCCCCCGCTTAGGGAAAAATCAAAAAAAGGAGCTGCGAAGGAAAAATCCTTTGCAGCTCCCTTTATTTTTTTACAGGCTCCCACGATTACCATCTGCCGAGGGCATTACGACGGCAAAGTCGAGCGGGCATCATCTGCTTCATCAGTTCGCAGGCGAAAACTGTATTACGGGGGTTGATTCATCAATAGCGGCAAGCTCATAGCCGTTGGCAATACAGTATTCTATTATGGTGCAAACCGCCTCAACGGTGGTGCTCTTTATATCGTGCATCAGAACTATGGAGAAGTTCTTGTTTTTTATCTGAGATATGGTGGTGGATGCAATTTTCTGAGAGGAATATCCGAGAGTGTCACCGCAATCCACGTTCCAGTCGTAATAAACGTAGCCGTTCTGAGTCATAGTCCTTGCAAGCTCAGTCATAATGCCCCTTGAATAACTGCGGCTCACCGTATTGTTTGTGCCGCCGGGAAAACGGAAAATTTTTGTATCAATGCCCGTTTTGTCCAAAATGAGCTTATGCATGGCATTAAAATCATTCATATAGCTTTGCTTACTTGAATATATGGACCATTGGTGAGTAAGAGTATGCACACCGATGGCGTGTCCGTCGCGGGCAATCGCAGTCAGCGTGTTGCTGTAGCGCGAAAACTGATCGGTTACGAAGAACGTCGCCTTGACACCGTATCGGGCAAGATAGCCAAGAAGCCTCTCGGTGTATGCGCCGGGGCCGTCGTCAAAGGTAAGATACACGGTTTTTGTCTTATCCGACGTCTCTGTGAAGGAGCATTGACGGCAGATTTTCTGCTACACACCTGAATTTATATGCCATACTCCGAAGGAATGTCCCTTTTTCGGCTGAGTGACTCTTCTTTCAAGCTCACTTCCGCAAAGAGTACACATGCGGATATAAAGTCCGTCGTTTGTGCAGTCCGCCTCGGTTTCACGAACCTCGGGGCTGTGTCCCGTGGGAGGCATGATATCCCTTTGCACACCCTCGGTGTAGGAGCATCCCGAGCATCTGTCCTCGGTAAAGCCCTCTGACACACAGGTGGGAGCAACGACTACGGCGCCCACAGAATGACCGAACAGGACACAGCGGACACTGTCAAGTCCCACGGAAATTCGGAGAATGATTCTCGAATCGTCAGCGTCAAGAGCACCGCTTCTGTCCGCATCACCGTATATTTTTATATAATCATCTGTCAGCTCAAGGCCTACGGCACAGCGAAGCACCAGACGGGCATCCGCCGAGGTTACACTGCCGTCAGCGTCTGCATCGGCAAGGTATTTTTCATATAAAGCATCCTCGTCCGTCTCAAGTGCCCTCGCACCAAAACAGAACAGGCAGCACATAAGCACTGCCGTAAATGTTCTCAATACAAATTTTAACATAACGTATATCTCTCTCAATCAATAATCGGGGGAAGCAGCTCAAGCACCGTTTCAATAAATACCTGAAGCTGAGGAGTCATAGCCTTGCCCTTGAGATAAGCCATCTGTGACCACTGGTTGAATTCACATTCGGGCACGTTTATCTTCTTGAGTGTTCCCTCAATAAGATCCTTTCTTACCTCGAATACGGGAAGCATAGTTACGTAATTTGACTTTCTCGTAAGACGCATTATCGTATCGGTGTTTGCAATTTCAATAGCGGGAGTCACAAAAAGATTTCTCTTTGCAAGCTCATCATCAAAAAGGTATCTGTAGCCCTCTCCGGGAGGCATAAGAATAAGCTTCTCTCCGGTGATCTCCTCGAAGCTTACCTCCTCCTTATTGACAAGGGGATTTTCGGGGTTCGTAACGAAGATGATGGGCTCAACCTCCTCGCGGACACGCACCCATTCCTTTCTCGGCACCTTATAGTCCAGCATATAGCAAAGATCAAGCTCGTTTGCTCTCACCTTTGCCTCGATCTCTCTTGCGGAGCCTACGAAAATGCTGAGATTTATGTGAGGATAACGTCGGTTGAATTCGGGAAAAATAGGGATAAAGCAGGACTTGAGAATAGAGTCAACGAGACCGAAGCGGATGGTTCCGCGCATTTCCTCACTCTCGGTTGCAAAATTCTGAGCCTTCTCAATTGCCTCAATAACGGCATTTGCATACTCGATAAAGGTCACGCCGAACTGAGTCAGCTTGATATTCTTGCCGATTCTGTCAAAAAGCGGAACACCGAGCTCCGTTTCAAGCTGCTGCATCTGAACGGTTACGGCAGACTGAGAATAGCCGAGCACGGATGCCGCCTTTGTAAAATTATTAAGCTCGGAAACCTTAAGGAAGGTCTTTAAATTTCTGACGTCCATTTTTATCACCAATTAGAAAAAATTATTAATATAAAATAATCTATTATTTATTCTTATGATATAGCATAATATACAGTATGTCAAGACAAAAATTAATTATTCGTTACATTTTTAAGAATTTTTGCACAAAATCTATATTTATATTTGTGCAGTAATGCCGTATAAATTATGATAGAATAATATTATTACCAAGGAGGAATTCTTATGAAAAAGATAATACCCTTATTACTTATTTTAACCGTGCTTCTTACGGCGTTTTCAGGCTGTAAAAAAAGCGAGGAAGTAAAACAATGTGAAGAGTTGATAAGTCAGCTGGGAGATATAACCTTAGACAGCCTTGAGGCCATCGAAAAGGCTGAAAAGGCTTACGGAATGCTCTCGGGCGAGGACAAAGGCGACGTAAAGAACTTCGACAAGCTTACCGAGGCAAGAAAGGAATATAATGCCCTCAAGGAATTCTCCGATGCAGCAAATGAATTCACCACCCTCATCGACAGAGTTTTCAAGGATTATTCCGTAACGGCAGACGTTATATATACTGCATTTGAGGAATTAAGCGGCAAGCTGGAGCAGGCTCCCAAAAAGTCAAAGGATAAATATCAGGCTCTTTACGATACCGCAAAGGAAAAATTCGATGCCTATGAGCTCAGCTGTGATAAGGTGCTTCCCTCTGCCGCACTTTACGTAAAATGCTTTATGGAGGAGGCAGGCTCCGATATCGTCATTGACAAGGTGGGCTGTGTGGCTCAGCTTGACGGAGATACACTCTATTATATCTTCGCTCTGACATATCAGAAGGACGGCACGGCTGAAAACGTATACGCAACTGCAAGATTCACCGACACTCCCTCAAAGGATTCAATACTCAAATACAAGGACAGCTTCTACTCAGCTGCGCCCTTATCCGATAACCTTAACGCACTGGAAAACGCAAACGTCCGTTTAGACACGGCTGCCGTGCTTGAGGAAGCTTCAAAATAAAACAAGGAGACCTCGTTATGAGCTGTAAGATCATTGCACACCGCGGCGCCAACAAAAAGGCTCCGCAGAACACCTTGCCCGCATTTATGAAGGCAATAGAAGAAAAAACGGACGGCTTTGAGACGGACGTACATCTTACAAAGGACGGAATTCCCGTTATCTGCCACAACTATACCATAGACGCCACCTCTGACGGTGTCGGAAGCATCGGTGCATATACCCTTGAGCAGATAAAGAAATTCGACTTCGGCACGTATTTCAGTCAGGACTTCAAGGGCACTCCCCTGCCTACTCTGGATGAGTTTCTCGAGATAGCAACCGAGAATAACACCGAGATCATAAACATTGAGCTCAAATGCCCCAAGGACGGAAAAACGGAGCTTCTTGCACAGAAGACTCTCAATGCGGTAAAGAAATACGGCTGTCTTGACAAGGTCATAATTTCAAGCTTTTCTCCCCGCGTTCTCGCTACGGTAAAGGCAATCGATGCCCGCTGTAAGACCGCATTTTTATACCCCATAAACAACCCCGCTGTCTGCCATTTCGTGCTCTATCCTTTCTTTATAGTCAAGAAGATCGGCTGTGATCTGATTCACCCCGCCTCCATTATGGTAACCAAGAAGCTGGTACGCGCGGCTCACGCTATGGGAATCGGCGTAAACGTATGGACGGTAAATGATAAGAACACGATAATCAAGATGCTTGAATGCGGTGTAGACGGAATTATCACCGATCTGCCCCTTGAAACGAGAGCCATCGCAGAGGAATATGAGAGAAAGAAGGCAAGAGCGAATGTTTGACGGAAAGCTCAAGGCTGTAACCTTCAGCTATGACGACGGTGTCACTCAGGACAGACGGCTCATTGAAATATTCAACAGATACGGCATCAAGGCTACCTTCAACCTTAATTCGGGACTTCTCGGCAAGGACGGAAAGCTTACCTACTCCGGAAAAAGCGTTGCCCATAATAAGGTGTCGCCCGAGGAGGTAAAAGCCCTTTATGCGGGACACGAGGTTGCGGTACACACTCTCACACATCCCCATCTGCCCGCCCTTTCCGATGAGGAAATTACGGAACAGGTTGAAAATGACAGACTCCGCCTTTCAGAGCTTGCAGGCTATGAGGTAATCGGAATGGCTTACCCCGGCGGAGGCGTTAACTTTGATCTGAGAGTTGCGGACGTTATAGCACGAAGCACGGGAGTAAAATATGCCCGTACCACGGTGCATACCTTTGATTTTGAGCTTCAGACAGATCTTTTTGTATTCAATCCCACGGTGCATCATAACGACAGCGTAAGATGTATGAAAATGATAGACGATTTTCTTGCGCTTGAGACCGATACCCCCAAGCTTTTATATATATGGGGACACAGCTATGAATTCGACTTCAACGATAACTGGGATTTCGCAGAGGAAATGTGCAGAAGGCTTGCAGGCAGAGAGGATATTTTTTACGGTACTAACCGGGATTGCCTCGGTGTTTAATAAAAAAGGAGTGTTTCAACATGAAAAAATTATCGGCAATTATTCTCGTAACTCTTTTAGTTTTTTCTTCTGCCGTTATCCCTGCGAGTGCGGCATTCAACGTTCCTACATACACGATTGAGTATGGTCAGACAATTACAGTAAAAACAAATGATTCCCGTTATGCTTATTTCGCCCTGATTGAATTCATTCCTGCCGAAAGCGGAAGATATGCCCTGACGTCAAGCTCTGATAATGACGTATGCGACCCGTATTGTGTACTTTACGACGGTAAAAGAATTGAAATTCTTGAAGCTTGTGATGATTATTACGACCTTGACTTCTGCCTTGAATATGATTTTGAAGCAGGAAAGCTTTACTATTTTATGGTGTACGACTATGATATGCAAGAATCCGAATTTGAGGTTACTCTCGGCTGCGCCCATGAATACGCTCTCGACGGAAAGTGCATAATATGCTCAGAGGAATGTCCGCATATGCCTCTTTATGATTATCTCGGCAAATGCGCCTGCCAAAGCACTTTTGCCGGAATTGATATTGAGACAGGCGACAGCATTGATTTTAAGTACGATTTCGAAAATGATTTCAACAACTACCTGAGATTCATTCCCGAATCAGACGGTACATACTACTTCTACTCAGATTCAGACAGCGATACCGCTATGCCCGATGCCACCATATATGATAATGAATACAATTTAATTACCTATGCTGATTACGTTTACGAGGATGAAGAAGAAACAAAATACGAATTTGTATTGATTTATGAATTTGAGGCAGGAAAAGAATATTTTATCTACCTC
>JAZOOE010000074.1:0-3530 GCA_045654865.1 Acutalibacteraceae bacterium
GCATCCATAATTTTAGGCACGGGATAAAGGGGATTTGCTTCCTTGAGCGCTCTTTTTACTATCAAGGGAATGTCCTCCTCCTTGATCTGATCGAACTTGGAAGGAATATCCATTTTTGCATTCATTTCTCTGATTGCGGCAATGAAAAGCTTGGCCTTCTGTTCATTGTTCATGCCCATTGTTTCAAGCCCTGCAATATCTGCAAGCTTGGCAAGCTTCTTATGTGCAGAGGCTCCGTAATAGTCAAGAACGTAGGGCAGAATAACTGCATTTGCAAGACCGTGAGGGATTCCGTAATGACCGCCGAGATTGTGGGCGATTGAATGAACGTAACCAACGTAAGCTCTTGTAAAGGCAACGCCTGCGTAGAAAGAGGCTTCAAGCATATTTGAACGGGCATCAAGATCCTGACCGTTCTCATAAGCGGTATAGAGATTATCAAAAATCATTTTTGTTGCCTTTTCTGCACACTTCTTTGTATAAAGAGTGTTGCTCTTGCCGATATAAGCCTCAACAGCGTGTGTGAGAGCATCCATACCGGTTGTTGATGTGATCTTCTTGGGAAGACCCACGGTAAGTTCGGGATCGAGAACTGCAACCTTGGGAATAAGCTTGTTGTCATTGATTGCATTTTTCTCATGGGTAATGGGATTGGAAACAACAGCAGCTAGTGTTGTTTCTGAGCCTGTACCTGCGGTTGTGGGCACTGCGAAAAGGGGAGGCAGTTTTCTGTTGACCTTAAGAACACCTCTCATCTGGGGGATTGTTTTGTCAGGTCTTGCAATTCTTGCTCCGCAAGCCTTTGCACAGTCCATGGGTGAGCCGCCGCCGAAGGCGATGATGCCTTCGCATTTGTGTTCGTTATAAAGCTCTACCGCATCTTCAATGTTGTCAATAGTGGGGTTAGGCTGAACTCCGTCAAAAACAACGTAATCGATGCCCGTGAATTTAAGCTCTTCAAAAAGGCTGTCGAGAAGATTCAAGGACATAAGTCCCTTGTCTGTAACGATAAGAACCTTTGATAAGCCTTTTTCTTTTATGGATATCGGGAGCTTCTTTACGGCACCGGCACCTTTGATAAGCTCGGGCTGAGTCCAGTCAAGCAGGTATGAGCCGAGATAAAATGCCTTCTGATAAACTCTGCAATAAGCCTTAAAAAGTTTAGACATTTTGTTTCCTCCTTATAAATTTCATTGGATTGATTATATAACATAGTGCGGGCATTTTCAATAAGCAATTGCTAAAATTTGCAAAAAGAAAAGCTGCTTTTAAATAACGGGGACGTTTTTTTCAGTCAAGTGATGATCAATCCTTGATTTTTTTCAATCTGAGCATATTCCATGACATCGCAGAAAGTGAGCAGCGAAGCATTTTGCCGTCAAGCTCGGGAAGAGGCTTGCTGCCGGGACGTACCTTTTCGCAATCTCTCGTGTTAACGTCTTCCGGATCAAAGCCCTCAATTGATATATTCTCGACGGGGACAAAGCCCTCAAAATCGCAAAGACGGGTTTCAAGTGTGATAGCGTCATTTATATCGCGGTTGATTGCAAATATTACAAGCTCATTTCCGTCCTCTGAAAGAACTGCGCTTGTGTCAACGTCGGGAACGTCGCTGTACCAACGGGTATCGTATTTCGAGGTTTCGCTGATGCCTTGTAATGCATAGCCTCTTGCATATTTTGATGCGTAATAGAAGGGATAGAAAATCGTTTGCTTCCAGGCTTTTCCTCCGTCATCCGTCATAATGGGTGCGATAACGTTTACAAGCTGTGCAAGGCAGGCGATCTTAACTCTGTCACAATGTCTGAGGATAGAGTTGATCATTGTTCCGACCACAAGAGTATCTGCAAAATTGTATACGTCCTCAAGAATGTGAGGAGCCTTTGACCATTTCTCGAATTCTGCGCCGTTTGAATGGTACCATACGTTCCATTCATCAAAGGAGACATTGATCTGCTTTTTTGAGTGACGCTTACCCTGGATATAGTCGAGAGCGGCAATAACACTCTTTATAAATGAGTCGGTTTCAACGCCCTTTGCGAGGTAATTTTCAAGATAGCTGTCACCATTGCCGTGATATTGATGCATCGAAACGTAATCAACGGTATCGTAAGCAAGATCAAGTGCGGTGGTTTCCCATTCGCCAAAGGTTTTCATTCCCCAGCCTGAGCTGCCGCAGAGCACTGTTTCGATTGAGGGATCAACCCACTTCATAAGCTTTGATGCTTCGCAGGCGGTTCGTCCGTATTCAACTGCAGTTTTGCTTCCCATCTGCCAGGGGCCGTCCATTTCGTTGCCGAGACACCAGAGCTTTACGTCATAGGGAAGCTCACTTCCGTATTTTTTTCTGAGATCGCTGAGATACGTGCCGCCGGAATGATTACAGTATTCAACAAGCTGTCGAGCCTCATCGGGACCTCTTGTGCCGAGATTTACCGCCATCATAGGTGCGGTATTGGCTTTTTTGCACCATTTCATAAATTCATCGGTGCCGAATTCGTTTGTTTCAAGTGTGCCCCAGGCAAGCTCGAGTCTTTTAGGTCGGTTTGAGACAGGACCTATTCCGTCCTCCCAATTATATCCGGATACAAAGTTTCCTCCGGGATAACGCACAATGGGAACGTTCAGTTCCTTAATGAGGCTCAGTACGTCCTCTCTGAAGCCGTTTTCATCTGCATCGGGATGTCCGGGCTCGTAGATTCCTCCGTAAACGCATCTGCCGAGATGCTCGACAAAGGAGCCGTAGATACGCTTGTCAATTTTTCCGATCTTAAATTCGGAAGCAAGGGTAAGCTTTGCAAATTTCATCTGAATTTCTCCTGTTGATCAATTGTATATAAAATCATTAAGCTGTTCTTTGTTTGCATCAAAATCCAATACGAGGACAGCCTGATAATTCTTTGTATCGTTATACCACGTTCCGTCTGCCGGAATCGTTAATTGGGTTATTTCTCCGAAAAGACAGAATACGGTTTTTATCGCCAGCGTAAACATATCTGTTTTTGATATGCTGCATTCTATTGTCTGTGCAATTTCCGCGGCTGTGGAAATCAAGGTCAGAGGATTGGAAAAAATCAGCTTTTTGAGGACAACTGATATAATCTCTCTTTGTCTTTGCGTTCTGTAAAAGTCGTCCTGACCTTTTCTTATTCTGCAGTAAAGTAATGCGAGCTCACCATCTGCATGAACGTTTTTGCCGGGCTCAATAGGGTAACCCGATTCGCTGAGAACCCTTGCTTCGGTTTCATCAATTTCGGGAATTGAAATGCCGCCTACAGCATCAATGATTTTTATGAACATATCGTAGCCGACCTTTGCATAATCATCTATACGGATACCGAAATTATATTCGATCGTATCACATACGAGCTGCGGCCCTCCGTAAACGCAGGCTGCATTAAGCTTCAAATATCCGTACTCGGGGATATGAACGTAGCTGTCTCTTAAAAACGACGTCAGCTTGATGGAATGATTGTTGGTGTCAACAGACATCAGTATCATTGCATCGGATCGGGAGGATGATTCTGTTT
>JAZOOE010000075.1:0-7020 GCA_045654865.1 Acutalibacteraceae bacterium
GGCTTCGGAAGTTGCTGTAATTACACTGCTTTGCATTTTACCGGGGGAAACGAAGCAGCCTTCCTGTTTTTCGGAATATGCGCGCCAGAAATTAGTAAACGGTTCGTTCATTGATGCGAGACTACGTATCCTGATTCCCATTTCATTTTCAATAAATTCGCAGACGTCTGCAAGATATTGTGCAAACGGTCTGATGCAGCTTTTCTTAATGTTGTTTGAAACTGCATTTCTGCTCCCTGAACTGCATCCGCTTACCGTCATATAGTAAGGCGGTGAATTTGAAAATGCCTCAACGTATGCTTTGCTGCCTGCGGCTTTGTACGCTGCTTTTAATACTGCAAGCTGATTTTTGTCTGTGTCGGAATTAAATGTAAATTCACCCTTGCATTCATCATATTTCCACCAGCCTGGCATTTCAGAGTCAGTTCTCTTAATATGATTATGCTGCGGATCATCGCCACCGCCTATGTTGTAGCGCATAATATTGAGGTTAAGGCCTTCTTCGGAAAAGAACAGCCTCGTGCTTTCGTCGATTAATTTCTGACTGAAGCCGATTCGGTTTGCCCACCAGCACAGGCTTGTTCCCCAGCCTTCAAAAATTCCATTATTGGTTTTTGAGCAATTTTCAGCGCAGATTTTGATCTTGTTCATAAGTATTCTCCGAAATTATCAGAATAATAAAGCAAATTTACCGACTATAGTGAGAACAATTGCAGAGAGCAGTTCAATGAAGCTGTCTGCATTTTTTATGCTTACTTCATAAGAAGTGTTGATGTTTTCGCCTGCAGGGACAAAAGTAAAGCTGTCAATGCTTATGTCTGCCGTGGAGTTGACTGCAGAAGAGAACATGAATTTCATCTGTGTGATGTCTGTTAATTTTTCGCTTGAATATGACAGCGTGCATTCGTTGCCGAGGAGATAAAGTTTGTTCAGATCCAGCGTTATTTTGTGCCATTGTCCGTCAGCGGGGATTGTTGTATTGATATCAAGTGTGCTGTCGACCTCGGGACAATACCACGTAACTGCATTTTTGTATAATCTGAGACCTTCAAATGTAACGTCCTTTGTGCCATTATTTCTGACGTAGAAGCTGACTGAAGAGTAAGCGGAATAATCGGCATCACAATCCGTAAAGGGAGTGTTGCTTAAATTGTTCTTATACATTAAAACAGGGGAGATATTGAAGAAGTATTTTTCAGATGTTACATTCAGTCCTCTTGTGTTGTCGTGTGAATCCGTTTCAGAGAAGGAAAGCTCGGCGTTACAGCTTTCCCATGTATTGTAATATCCTGAATATGTATCATCCTGAGTATGCCATGTGTATTCATCGTCACATTCAGTCCAAGTTTTATCCGTCCAGATTTTTTCTGTATAGCTACAGTCAGTTATAAACGGTGCAACGGGAAGTGCTGTGGCATTGTTGAATATAGTGTAAAGATTTGCCGTCTGATTAGCCGTGCAGAATGCATAGGTTGCGGATGTTGGTTCGTTGATGTCGTCAGCGTACACTTTAATGGTATCAGATGTGATTATCTCAGCGTTTGCGGGGACGTATATGCCGTTATCTGAGCAAACAGCGAATCCTTTAGCCTTTTCTCCGTTTATCATAAGACCGTCACCTACGTTGTCAAAGGTAATATAAATGGCATTGTCCCTGAACAGAGTGCTTTTTACGGTGGCAGCGGTATAGGCGTTGTTTTTGTTGTATACAAGACCGTCTGCCGCATGCGCCATACGATAACCTACCTCTTCTTTTCTTTCAGGGTGAATAAGCCCTGCTTCGGGAAGATAGGTTAAGGGGACGTCGTATATTGTTATTAATGCTCTTGATGTGGGTTGAGATTGTTGTATTTTTGTGTATTCATAATTCCAATTGTTTAAGAGCTCAGAATCCTCTGAGTAGTTATAAGAAGCAATTTGCGTAAAAATAAGAGGCAACAGACCGTTTTCGTAGTTGAAAAACTGAGTGTATGATTTTTGAAGTAAATCAAGCGATTCGGCATATTTTGTGTTTCCGAGCATAAGGTCCGTTTCACCCTGATACCAGATCATTCCCGAGATTCTGAAATCTTTTAAGGGGGCAATTTTCTGATTGAAGTTAGCTGTCATGTCAAAATAAACACTCTGCTGAGCTTCATTCCAATTCGCAAGCTCAATATATTCACCGTTATCCTCAAGATAGCTTTTAATCTCGGGTGAATTATCTATAGCTTCTCTTGATAGCCATGAACGTATGGACGAGCCGCCGAGGGAGGAGTTGAGAATTCCTACGGGCATATCAAGCTTTTCCATAAGGCTCTGAGCAAAGAAGTAAGCAACTGCGCTCATATTGTAAACAGCTGTATTTTCTCCGTTTACCCAAATTGCGTCGCTTATATCCTTCTGGGCGAGTGCGGGAACGGCAGATGTCGAACCGTTATATTCGGGGTAGGAAGGAACCAATAAAACTCTGAGCCATTTGCTGAGAGTTCGGGAATTTTCAAACATTTCTTTTCCCGTTCTTGACTGAGAAAGGGGGTATTGCATATTGCTTTGACCGCTTGCAAGCCATAACTCACCGAAGACTACGTTTTCGAGGATTTCAAAGACATTACCGTTTTCTTTGAGGGTTATTGTATATTCATCGAAGCTTCCTGTCGGTGCTTCAAAAGAAACGCTGAATGTACCGTCTGTGAGAACAGATGTTTCAGAATGGGTAACGGTCTTGTTTGATTTGTCTTCAAGCACAAGGGAAATGGTGTTACCCGGTGTTGCGTTGCCTGAAATTACAGCCGTTGAATTTTGCAGAAATAACATTCCGTCTGCGTAGATATTAAGCAATTTTGCATTTGTCTGCGCGGCATAAGCAAGACTGCCGATACTGATTGTCATAATAAATGCAAGAAATAGAGAAATGAGTTTTTTGTTGTTTTTCATATTATCATCTCCGTAACTTTATGATTTTATAATATCATATCGCTTATTTGCAGTCAATAAACGATTATTTCGCTTTTTATATTTACTTTAATTTTCGGTTATTATATACTTAAGTTAACAAAATCATCGGAGGAAAGTATGGAAGCTTATGAGATAAGGTATGCAACAGCAGATGATGCCGCTGCCTTGCGCGAAATATATTCTTATTATGTCCTTAATACGGCAATTTCCTTTGAGTATGACGTGCCGTCAATTGAGGAATTTCAAAGAAGAATCATGGAAACGCTGAAAAAATATCCGTATATTGTGCTCGAAAAAGATGGCGAGATTCTTGGATATGCTTATGCGGGGCCGTTTAAGACAAGAGAAGCGTATAAGTATTCTGTTGAAACAACCATTTATCTGAAAAACGGAATGCAGAAAAACGGATACGGAAAGGCTCTGCTCGAAAATCTTGAAAAAGAATTAAGGCTTATGGGATTTACGAATGCCAATGCCTGTATTGCTTATACTCAGAATGAAGATGAGTATCTCAATAATAACAGTATGCAATTTCATGCCCATCAGAATTATTCTTTAGTCGGCCGATTCAATAAATGTGCATATAAGTTTGACAGATGGTATGATATGATATGGATGGAAAAGATTATCGGAGAGCATAATAAAAAATGATCTCAATTTGATTTGTATAAAAATTATTGAGTTGAAAAAATAATTACCTTTGTGTTATAATTTAATGACATTGTTAAAAGGAGATAGTTTTATGGCAATTTCCAATATTGGTGTGTTTTTGGGTAATATCGTTTTTACGGGAATGAATCATTTTACTGCAATTCCTATGGAAACTCAGCAGAAAACACTTGAAGCAATCATGAAAAGAAACAAGGATTGCGAGCTTGGACAAAAATACGGTTTTGCTGATATTCACAATCTCAGAGAATATCAGGACAAGGTTCCGCTTTCGACCTTTGAGGATTATCTGCCTCTCATAAACAGAATGATCGAAAATAATGAAGAGAATATTATAACCGGAAGTAAGGTTATCAGATATTGTTCATCCTCAGGCAGTGTAGGTATTCCGAAACTGCAGCCGAAAACAGGACGCGATCTTTTTAATATGCAGTCTATGGGCTTTGCGGCAACACCTGCATGTGCCGCTAAATATTTTAAGGATAAAGGAATATTCAAAAGTCTGCCTGCTCAGATGGGACCTCTGCTGCTTTCTCTTAATGGCCATCCGCTTAAAAACGGTATGCGTTGTAACGGTGCAGGACAGATTCCTTTTACATATCTTTTGCCCTTGATTCCTTTCTTTTCAACTACGCCACTTGATATTCTTTTCCCTGAGGATGAGGAGCATACCGATATGTCATATTTTCAGCTGAGATTTGCTCTGACTAACCGTAAGGTTACCTATCTCGGTTCTATGGTTATAACCCTGATGCTTACGATGTTCGAATATCTTGAGGCAAACTGGGAAATGATTTGTAATGACATAGAAAAGGGAACGATAGATCCCTCTGTCAGATGTCCTGAGTCTTTGCGAAAGAAATATGAAAAATTGAAGCCCGATCCCAAGAGAGCTGCTGAGCTTCGTGCAGAATTCAGCAAGGGATTTGATACTGAAATTCCCATAGCAAAGAGAATATGGCCCAATGTTTGCTGGGGTTATGGTATGATCAGCTCCACTCTTTCGATTTATGTTGAAAAACTTCACAGATACATCGGTGATCTTCCTTTGCATAATATGGGTTATGCCGCATCCGAGGGTTATATGGCAATGCCCGTAACTCTTAATGCAAATGATTATGTTTTACTTCCCAGAAGTATTCTTTATGAATTCCTGCCGGTTGATGCTCCTGATGGTACAAGGCCTCTTCTTATGGATGAGCTTGAGGTAGGCAAGGAATATGAAATAATTGTCACAAACTTCTCAGGTCTTTACAGATATCGTATTCTTGATATCATAAAGGTGACGGGAATGCATAATAAAACACCTAAGATTGAATTTCTTTACCGTTCGAATATGGGACTTAACGTTGCAAATGAAAAGACAACTACTCAGATGCTTGACTATGTTGCCAATGAGATTCAGAAAAAGTTTAATATTTCATTTAACGGCTACAGCTTTTACGGAGATACAGATGAAGCTGGCGCGCTTCCTCGTTATGCGTTTTTGTGTGATACTGAGTCTGATATTCCTACCGAAAAAAGAGCAGAGCTTGAAGCTTTTATCGATAACGTATTCAGAGAAATAAATGAAAAGTATGATAAGTACAGACGCTGGGGTATGCTCAGAGAGCCGATCGTTTATCATTTGAAAACAGGCTCCTATGCTGCTTACAAATCATCTCTTGTTGCACAAGGCAGAGTTCTTAATCAGATAAAGCCCGTCGTTGTTATAAATACACCTGAAAGAAAAGATTTCTTCTTTGCAAGAATACGCAATAATTGAGTAGCGGAGGAAAATTATGGAAAATAAACTTACTAAAAAGACCTGGTTTAATATAGTTCTTTTCAGTCTTACAGGTCAGCTTGCCTGGAACGTTGAAAATATGTGCTTCAACGTGTTTATGTATAATTCAATCTATGCTGATGCAACACAGGAAGCCGCTTCAAAGTTTGAAGCGATGTCTGCGGTTAATGTGATGGTTGCTTGCTCTGCAGTTATCGCCGTGCTTACAACGTTTATTATGGGTAATCTCAGTGATAAATTCAGAAACAGACGTTTGTTTATCTCTATTGGTTATATTGCGTGGGGTATTGTAACCGGTCTGTTCGGATTTATTACAAAAGATAATATTGCATCTCTTACGGGAATCAGCGACGAGGTAAATCTGCTTCTTGCAAGCGTATGGGCAGTTATTATTATGGACTGCATAATGACCGCTATGGGTTCAACCAGTAACGACTCTGCATTCAATGCGTGGGTAACAGATATTACAACCCCTGCCGTAAGACCCACAGTCGAAACAGTTCTTGCTGTTCTTCCTCTTGTTGCCACCGTTGTTGTTCTCGGCTTCAATACACTCGCTCAGTCAGGAACAATTTCTTATACAACCTTCTTTATCGGTCTTGGGGTATTCGTTATTCTCTGCGGTGTTCTCGGTCTGTTTATTCTTGAAGAGCCCAAATCCAAGAGCCCCGAAAACGAAAAGATTCCTTATTTCAAAAACCTTGTTTACACCTTCCGTCCCTCTGTTATCAAGGAAAACAGCCGTCTTTATCTTGCTCTTGCCGCTTTATGTTGTTTAAGTGTTGCTTTCCAGACCTTCTTCCCCTATTTCTTTATTTATATTCAGCACGCACTTCTTCCCGGACTTGAAAACTTCAAGATTTCTGCTCTTCCCGTTATTGCGGTTGTGATCGGCCTTGCTGTTTCCGTTGCGGTTGCAATTGTGTTTATGAAAATGGCAGCAAAGGACAAGAAATCTATTTTCGTTCCCAGTATCCTTCTTGTTTTTGCCGGTCTTATGGGTGCTATGTTTGCAGGAAATAACATTTTCTACTTTATTGCATTTGCACTTCCCGCAGTTGTTGCATATTTCATTTTCTCAATTCAGCTCGGTGCTCTTGTAAGAGACTTCACTCCCGAGGGTAAGGCAGGACTTTTCCAAGGCATCAGAATGATTTTCGTTGTTCTTATACCTATGATCATCGGTCCTAAGCTTGGCGAGATCGCAAGTAAGGGCTCGCAGATTTACTATGAAAATGAAGTTCATGTGCAGAAGCTTCTTCCCTCTGCAAGTATGTTTGCTTATGCCGCCGTTGCTGCCGCAGTTGCACTCATTCCTCTTATTATACTTATGAAAAAGGGTGTTGAGTTAAAGGAAGAAAAGTAATGTTTATTGCAGGATATCTCAGGGTATCCTGCATTTTTGCATTTTATATGAACACTTTTGAAGTATTGCAAGGAAACTGTTGACAAAAAAATATATAAGTCTTAAAATGATAAAAAGATTTAAAGAAAGGCAGGCGGACAAAAATGTCAATGATGGTCGTGGTTACATTTACGGAGAGTATTTTGTCTGTTTGCGTTTGATTAAGGTAAAAATTCACGTAAACACAAAGGCATCTCCGTATTTTCTCGGAGGTGCCTTGAAT
>JAZOOE010000076.1:0-2708 GCA_045654865.1 Acutalibacteraceae bacterium
TGCATACTTATTTGAAAATGTCTGGACTATTCCGAACATAATATCTTTTATACGAATCCTTCTTATTCCCGTATTCGGCGTGCTGTTTTATCAGGGTAAGCTTTTATGGGCGCTTATAATACTTGCTGTTTCAGGCTTGACGGATTTCTTTGTCGGTAAGCTTGCGCGTAAGCTCAATCAGGTCAGTGAGCTCGGTAAAATGCTTGATCCCATTGCCGATAAGCTTACTCAGGCTACGATTGCTATTGTTTACTTCCTTGCTTTCAGAAATGCAGAGAATGAAACCCTTAACCTTTTTGCATGGGTATTTCTCCTTTTTATTGCCAAGGAGCTCGTAATGCTTGTCGGCGGCGCTATTATGATCGCAGTGGGAATTCGTCCCGGTGCCGCAGAAATCTACGGCAAGGCTGCTACTCTGATATTCTACGTTGTTATGGTAGTTCTTATGGCATTCGGCCCCGAGGTTGGTGCCTTCAGAGCAGATGAGGGAGCAATTGTAAGTCTCTTTACTCTTCCCGATCCCGTTATGATGGTGCTTGTTGTTATTTCTCTTATTGCAACCTTTGTGGCTTTTGCAAGCTATATGCCCGGCGTTTACAGTCAGGCAAAGGAAAGATTCAGTGAGGAAGGCAAGAAAAAGGCTAAGGAAGAAGCTGAAAAATAAATAAAAGATCCCGAAAGGAAAAAACTATGAATATGAAATTATGCTCAAAATGCAATAAAAGACCTGCGGTTCTCTTTATTTCAAAAATAGAGGGTGATAAAACAACGCAGGAGGGACTTTGTATTAAATGTGCTATGGATATGAACATCGGCCCCATTAAGGATATGATGTCAAAAATGGGAATTACCGATGAGGATATAGATGCGTTGAATGAACAGTTCGGAGCTCTTGAGGATGACGGAGCCTTTGAAAACGGCGGTGCTTCCACATTACCGTTCTTTCAGGGCTTGTTCGGTGATTCTATGAAATCCTCATCGGGTGACGATGACGTTGATTTGCCCGCTGAAGCAGTTGAAGAGGGCAATAAGCCCAAAGGAAAAAAGTCCAAACAGCCTAAGAAAAAAGAGGCAGAAAGAAAATTCCTCGGTCTTTATTGCACCGATCTTACCAAGAAGGCAAGAGACGGAAAGATTGACAGAATTATCGGCAGAACCGATGAGATTTCAAGAGTTATACAGATCCTTTGCAGAAGAACAAAAAATAATCCCTGTTTTATCGGCGAACCCGGTGTCGGTAAAACCGCTATCGCAGAGGGAATTGCTCTTGCTATTGCCGAGGGTAGAGTTCCCGCAAAGCTCAGCAGAAAGGAAATTCATCTGCTTGACCTTACGGCTCTTGTTGCGGGTACCCAGTTCAGAGGACAGTTTGAGAGCAGAATCAAGGGACTTGTTGACGAGGTGCGCGCTCAGGGTAATATAATTCTCTTTATCGACGAGGTGCATAATCTTGTAGGTACAGGTGATGCCGAAGGCTCTATGAATGCCGCAAATATTCTCAAGCCTGCTCTTTCAAGAGGCGAGATTCAGGTTATCGGTGCAACAACCTTTAACGAGTACAGAAAGCACATTGAAAAGGATGCCGCTCTTGAAAGACGTTTTCAGCCTGTAAAGGTTGAAGAGCCCTCTATTGAGAATGCTTACGAGATGCTCAAGGGTATAAAGGAATATTACGAGAATTTCCATAAGGTAAGAATTTCTGATAATCTTCTTTATAAAACCGTTACACTCTCGGAAAGATATATCAATGACAGATTCCTTCCCGATAAGGCGATCGATCTTCTTGATGAAGCATGTACCTGTGCGAATCTCAGAAACAAGGCGATCAGCGACTTTGAGGAGGCAGAGCTCAGAATTGCCGAGCTCAGAGCAAAAGAGGCTGAGCTTTCAGAAGAAACCTCAGAGCCCGATTATGAGCAGCTTGCAAAGCTCAGAGCGGAACTGATACAGCTTGAAGCACAAAGAGATGAGCTCAGAGTCAAGGCAGAGGACAACTTCGTGACAGAGGATGACCTTGCAAAGGTTATCAGCCTTTCAACGGGTATTCCCGTAAATAAGATCATAGATACTGATATGAAAAAGCTGTCTAATATGGAGGATAATCTTAAAGCAAGAATTATCGGTCAGGACGAGGCAGTTGAGGCTGTAGCCGCGGCTATAAGAAGAAGCAGAGTAAGACTCAGCCCCGTAAAGCGCCCTGCATCGTTTATCTTTGTAGGTCCCACCGGTGTCGGAAAAACCGAGCTTGTAAAGCAGCTTGCAAACGAGCTTTTTGATACCCCCGAGACGCTCATCCGTCTTGATATGTCTGAGTTTATGGAGAAGCATTCCGTTTCACGTCTCATCGGTTCTCCTCCCGGATACGTAGGCTATGACGAGGCAGGACAGCTTACCGAAAAGGTCAGAAGAAAGCCCTACAGCGTTATTCTTTTTGATGAGATCGAAAAAGCGCATCCCGACGTAATGAACATTCTTCTTCAGATTCTTGTCGAGGGTAAAACAAATGATGCTCAGGGACGTACGGTCAGCTTTGAAAATGCCGTTATCATTATGACGTCAAATGCGGGCAGTGAGAACAGAGAAAGTCTGCTCGGCTTCGGTAAGGATAAGGGTACTGCGGCTAAGGATAAGGCGATGAAGGCATTGAGAGATTTCCTCAGACCTGAATTCCTCGGAAGAGTTGATGAGATTATTGTTTTCAATCAGCT
>JAZOOE010000077.1:0-2849 GCA_045654865.1 Acutalibacteraceae bacterium
TACTGCAGGCCGTCTTCACATTGACGAGCAGCTGATGCAAGAACTCAAGAACATCAAGGCAGAGGTCAAGCCTCACGAAATCCTCCTTGTTGTTGACTCAATGACAGGTCAGGACGCCGTGAACGTTGCATCCACCTTTAACGAGGCTCTCGGTATTGACGGTCTTGTGCTTACAAAGCTTGACGGTGACACCCGAGGCGGTGCGGCTCTTTCCGCAAGAGCGGTTACGGGCAAGCCCATCAAGTTTGTGGGTGTTGGCGAAAAGCTTGATGATCTCGACGTTTTCCATCCCGACAGAATGGCTTCGAGAATCCTCGGAATGGGCGACGTGCTTTCACTTATCGAAAAGGCTGAAAACACCCTTGACGAGAAGAAGGCAGCCGATCTTGAAAAGAAGCTCAGAGATAACAAATTCGATCTTAACGATCTTCTGATGCAGATGGAGGAAATGAAGAAGATGGGTTCCATAAAGGATCTCCTCGGCATGATTCCCGGAATCGGCAAGAAAATCAAGGATGCGGATATAGACGAAAGAGCGATGGACAAGACAAAGGCTATTATTCTTTCCATGACTCCCAAGGAGAGAGAAAAGCCCGAAATCATCAATCCCTCAAGAAAGAAAAGAATCGCGGCAGGCTGCGGTATGCAGGTTGAGGACGTAAACAGACTTCTTAATCAGTATAAGCAGATGCAAAAAATGTTCAAGCAGATAAACTCAGCAGGCGGCAAGGGCGGCAGCAAGAAGCGTATGCGCCGTATGATGCCTCCCGGAGGCTTCGGCGGCATGGGCGGAGGAATGCCCGGCGGCTTCCCCGGCTTTTAATAAGGATTAGACACTAAGCTAATAAGCAAAGAACGTGCTTAAAGCTAATGTTTAACATATAAAAATTTATTTAATGGAGGAAATTAAAAATGGCAGTTAAAATTCGTCTTCGTCGTATGGGTGCTAAAAAGGCTCCTTTCTACAGAATCGTTGTTGCTGATTCAAGATATCCCCGTGACGGCAGATTTATCGAAGAGATCGGTTACTACAACCCCATGACTGAGCCCAAGACAATCAAGGTTGATGCTGACAAGGCAAAGCAGTGGATTGCTAACGGCGCACAGCCCACAGATACTGTTAAGGTTCTTCTCAAGAAGAACGGCGTTATTGACTGATAAGCAAGCTCCGGAGGACAGGAAATGAAAGACTTACTTCTGGGTATTGCAAAGGGTCTCGTTGACGAGCCCGATGCAGTCACAGTCACCGTTGATGAAATCAACGAGGACGGCGTTACGGTATTTCATCTTCACGTTGCTGAAAATGACGTCGGCAGAGTAATCGGTAAGCAGGGCAAAATAGCTAAGGCTATCCGCACCGTTATGCGCTCCGCCGCTAACAGACAGGATATGAAGATTCAGGTCGAAATAGACTAAACAAATTAAGACGGCATCCGCCGTCTTTTTTGTTTTTTTATGCAATTTTACATATTTCAAAACTGACTTTATCTTCTGCTCTTCAATATTCCCTTTGACTTATCGTATAAATAGTCTTATACTGTTTTACAGACATATAAAAAGGAGAATATTATGAATTACTACAATCCACTTGCATCAATAAGACACAAGATAATTACAGGAATCTTAGCAGGCTCCCGCGTGCTTCACAAAATAACAAACGGCAAAAGACCGAAATTTTTATTTTCCGCAAATACCGACCTTTCCTATGTGGGAAGCTCCCTTAAAATACTCGACAAGACCGAGGATGAGGTCATTATTGCAAAAACCGACAAAAACGGTAATATTGATAATTCCGATTTCAAGATTATGACTGCAACGGATTTACATTTAGGCTCTCCCGGCGCCGAGCTTAACAATAAAACCATCGACCGCTTTGTAAGACAGATAAGAGACGAGAAGCCCGACCTTGTAATTATTACGGGTGATACCATCCAATCCGACTGTCAGCACATAGATTCCGTACAGTTTTCTTATATGATGGAAAAGCTGGGCGTTTACTGGGCTTACTGCTTCGGCAACCACGAAGCGAGAGAAGAAAAGGGCTTTTATAAATATCAGCTCTTAAGGGGTCTGCAGCACTATCCTCATTGTCTGACACTTTTCGGCAAAGAGGAGCTTTTCGGCTTCGGCAATACCGCAATTCATATTAAAAATGCCGACGGCTCATACTACAAAAGCCTTTATCTTATAGATTCAGGCAGAGATATGATAGAGGAATATAATATCTCCCACAACGTTCCGAAGGAATTATGGTCGGATACATACGATTTTATAAAACAGAATCAGATTGACTGGTATACCGACAATATGAAAAAAACTCTCAGTGTATCCCCCAATAACAAGTCCCTTTGCTATATGCACATTCCCGTAAAGGAATATGAATTGATCTGCGACCATTTCGGAGACTACGATTACAGAGATTCGGGAAAAACAAAGCTTCTTTACGGCACTCAGTATGAGGGCGTGGGCTCATCATATTATAACAGCGGATTCTTTGCCGCGGGCAAGGAGAAGGCAGGGCTTCAGGCTATTTTCTCAGGTCACGATCACATCAACGATCTTTGTGCGGTATATGAGGGCGTATATCTTGTCTATACTCAGTGCACGGGCTATAACACCTATAATATGACCGAAAAGCTGGGATTCGACGAAAAGGACTGTCACTACGGTGTAACGCTTACAACTCTTCACAGCGACGGAAGCATAACCGTTGAGCCGAAAAAGAACAGCAGATATCTGTAAAAGAGCGGGACACACCGCTGTTTCTGAATTTATCGATCTCCCCGAATTACAATATACAGACAAAAAGAACGGCGGCGGGGGAGGGAGGTCTTCCTCTGGCGCTTTTC
>JAZOOE010000078.1:0-5444 GCA_045654865.1 Acutalibacteraceae bacterium
ACGAAATGCGCAAAAAGCGGCTGTAACAATTATATAGCCTCAAGCGGTGACACAAACTGCTGTACCTCTCATTCAAACTATTGCCTCCAGTGCTACTGCTATATTGACGGTGATGCAATGTATTGTATGTCCTGCCTTTCGGGCGGCTCTGACCACCACGAGGACGAGCATCACGGCGGCTCCACGGGCGGCTCATTTACCAATAAGTACGGCACACCCACTACGAAATGCGCAAAAAGCGGCTGTAACAATTATATAGCCTCAAGCGGTGACACAAACTGCTGTACCTCTCATTCAAACTATTGCCTCCAGTGCTACTGCTATATTGACGGTGATGCAATGTATTGTATGTCCTGCCTCACGGGAGGCTTATATTGAGCCGCCAACGCTTCGCAAGCTCGGCTTTCGGAATTCAGGAAAAATAATACAAACGGGACTGTAAAAAACTTTCGTTTTTTGTAGCCCCGTTTGGTTTTTTTAATGAATGATGAATGATGAATAATGAATAATGAATAATTTCGGAAGACACCTCGTGTCTTGATTATATAAATATTTTGCACACGGGAAAATGTTACAGACTCCGAATTCCGAATTCCGAATTTGCGAAGCACCGTTTTGAATTTGATTATTTCTTTCCCTTGAGCTTGTCCAGCTCTCTTTTGAGCTTATCTCTTTCGATGGTTACTCTTTCAACGTCCTCAAGGTAGCCTGCCATTTCTCTTTTGAATTTCATAACAAGCTCCTCGCTCTGTCTTGCCTCGTTTGCAATATCAAGAGCCGTAAGCACGAGTGCCTCAGTAAGAGAAAGTCTTGAGCCGGGGCCCATAATTGCGGACAGCTTTGCATCCACAACGTTTGCAAGAGCCTTTACGTCCTCGGGAGCCTCCGTGGACATAACCGTGTACTTCTGATTTCTGACGGATATGGTTACCTTATTCTTTTCCATCAAAATATTCCCTTCCTTATCAGTTTTTCTTGAACTGCTGCTTCATTCTCATTTCCTTGGAAAGAATCTTCTTACGAAGTCTGAGAGAGGAGGGTGTAACCTCAAGCAGCTCGTCATCGCTTAAAAATTCCATGCTCTGCTCAAGAGAGAGAGTTGAATGGGGAACGAGACGAAGAGCATCGTCACTTCCCGATGCACGGGTATTTGTCATCTGCTTTTTCTTGCATACGTTACAAACGATATCCTCAGCCTTTGCACATTCACCGACGATCATCCCCTCATAAACGGGAACGCCGGGGCCTATAAACAGACGGCCTCTTTCCTGAGTATTCCAAAGACCGTAGCCTGTGCTCTCGCCTGTTTCGTGAGCAACGATCGAGCCTCTTTCACGGGTGGAAATATCTCCCTTATAGGGCTCATAGCCTGCAAAAAGATTGTTCATTATGCCGTAGCCGTTGGTGTCCGTAAGGAACTCCGAGCGGTAGCCGATAAGACCGCGGGCGGGAATTCTGAATTCAAGGTGCGTTGTGCCGCCGTCGCGCGTGCCCATATTCTCAAGCTCACCTCTGCGGGCGCCTATCTTTTCCATAACGGGACCTACGTAATCGGTGGGAACCTCAATTATCAGAAGCTCCATGGGCTCCAGAAGAACGCCGTCCTCGTGCTTGTAAATAACCTTGGGACGGGATACCTGAAATTCATAGCCTTGTCTTCTCATAGTTTCAATAAGGATTGAAAGGTGTAATTCACCTCTGCCCGAAACCTTGAAAGTATCGGTGGAATCCGTTTCCTCAACTCTCATACTTACGTTCGTTTCAACCTCCTTGAAAAGACGTGCACGGATGTTTCTTGAGGTAACGAATTTACCCTCCTTGCCTGCAAAGGGAGAATCGTTTACGTGGAAGGTCATAGCAAGGGTGGGCTCGTCTATCTTGATAAAGGGCAGTGGCTCAACACATTCGGGAGCGCATATTGTCTCGCCGATGTTAAGATCCTCAATACCCGATACTGCAACTATGTCGCCCGCCTTAGCGAAATCCGTTTCGGTTCTGCCGAGTCCCGTAAAGTGATAAAGGCGGGAAACTCTTACGTTTCTTCTGCCGCCGTCTGTCTGACAAAGCACGACGGCCTGACCTGCCTTTACAGAGCCTCTTTCAATTCTGCCCACACCGATTCTGCCTACGTAATCGTCATAGTCAAGTGAGGAGAAGAGAAGCTGAAGAGGAGCTTCCTCGTCACAGGAGGGAGCGGGGATATTATCTATGATAGCGTCAAGAAGAGGTCTCATATCGCCCTCTCTTACGTTCTTGTCAAAGGATGCGAAGCCTTCACGGGCGGAGGCGAAGATAACGGGGAATTCGATCTGCTCCTCATCGGCGCCAAGCTCAATGAAAAGGTCAAGCACCTCGTCGATAACCTCGTCGGGACGAGCGCCGGGACGGTCGATCTTGTTTATAACTACCATAGGAGTCTTTTTCAGTGCAAGAGCCTTTGAAAGCACGAATCTGGTCTGAGGCATACAGCCCTCGAAGGCGTCAACAAGAAGTAAAACGCCGTCAACCATTGTCATAATACGCTCTACCTCGCCGCCGAAATCAGCGTGTCCGGGAGTGTCAACAATGTTTATCTTGACGTCCTTATAAGTAACCGACGTGTTTTTGGAAAGAATCGTAATTCCTCTTTCTCTTTCAAGATCGTTTGAGTCCATAACTCTGTCAGCAACGACCTCGTTTTCTCTGAAGGTGCCGCTTTGCTTGAGAAGCTTATCAACAAGAGTGGTCTTTCCGTGGTCAACGTGAGCAATAATCGCAATATTTCTAATGTCTTCTCTTATACTCAAATTTTTCATCTCCAAAATTTTTATACAACATCTTATAATACACCTTTAACAAAAGAAAATCAACAATTTTATGCATTTTTCCTACTTTTACAATTTTTTGTATTTATACACTACCATTTTTATATAATCAGTGATAAAATAACAGGAAAAGGAATCGGTATGATAAGAGAGATACCCTCTCTGCGAATTCCGAGATCCGAAGCCCGAATTAAAACGGAGGTATTTATATGACTTTTCCAATGACTGATTTTTTGCTTAATTACGATGTTTTCCCCCTTGTTTTCCCCGTAGGCAAGGAGGTTACCGTGCACATAAGACCTACCGGCGGCAGACCTGAATTCACGCCCGGCAAGGAATACAAGGTGCTTATCTGCGCTCTTGAGGGCGGCAAGCCTTACGATTATCCCTCCTCGGGTGACTACAGAGAAAAAACTGTTATCTGTAACGAGCTCGGCGGCTTTGACGTGACTCATACCTATGACTCCGAGCAGCAGTATTTCATAAGAGTTCTCGGCGACGACGGCAGAAAAATCAACCAGTTCCCCGTTTACGCGGTAGACAGCGACCTTGCGGGCAGATACCCTCTCAGAGGTGACCTGCATATGCACACATGCTGCTCCGACGGCAGACAGACTCCCGAGGTCGTATGCGGAATGTACCGCAGTCACGGCTATGACTTCTTTGCTATCACCGACCATCACAGATATTATCCCTCCATCCGCGCTATGGAATTCTTCAAGGACATTCCCACGGAATTCAACATCATCCCCGGTGAAGAGGTGCATCTCCCCGACGTTCACGGCAAGGAGGCAGACGCTCACATCGTTAACTTCGGCGGCGAATATTCAATCAATGCCCTTGTAAAGGATGAGTACTTCGGCGAAACGGGTGAGGGCTGGGTAAGAGCTATGCCCGGTGTCACTCCCCCCGAGGCTGATACCGTTGAGGACTGGCAGGATAAAATGGAAGCCCTTGCAGAAAAAACAGAGGTTCCCGAAAGGGTTGACAAGATTCCCGCCGCCGTTATGAAATGGGCATTTTCAGAAATCAAAAAGGCGGGCGGTCTTGCAATATTCCCCCATCCCTGCTGGATAAGCGACACCTATCACGTCCCCACACCTTACCTTGAATACATTATGGAGAATCAGGATTTCGACGCCTTCGAGGTGCTTGGCGGCGAAAGATATTTCGAGCACAACGGCTTTCAGGTCGTAAGATATTACGAGGACAGAGCAAAGGGCAGAAGATACCCCATCGTGGGAAGCACCGACAGCCACTCCTCCTATGAATCCAACGCGGGTGCCCTCATCTGCTCAACTCTCGTTTTCTCCCCCGAAAACGAAAGAAAGGCTATCATCAGCTCAATAAAGGACTTCTACTCCGTTGCATTTGATACAATAAGCACGGAATTCAGAATCGTAGGCGAAAACCGCTTCGTAAGATACGCATGCTTCCTTGCAAATAACTATTTCCCCCGCCACGACGAGCTTTGTAAGGAAGAGGGCAGACTTATGAGAATCTGCGCTGTCGGCACCGCAGAGGAAAAAGAGGATGCAGTAAAGCAGCTTACCGCCATGAACGGAAGAATGAAGAAATTTACGAACAAATATTTCAGCTTCTGAGGCTGAACAATAAGGAGACCTGTCATTATGGCTATTTTAACAAAAATCATCAGCTTTTTTATGCTCATACCCGCTCTTTGCGGTCTTTATAAGACGGATGCTAAGGACACCGAGGAGGCTTATCTTCAGGCTATAGCCGAGGTGGGCTATGAAAACACCCTTGAAACCGCAATCCCCCAGACGGAAATCTACGATATAATTATGGATCACTATAATTCTCCTCTCGCCGAGGGCAAGACGGAGAAAAAGGTTATCGTTATCGGCTATGACGGCTGCCGTGCAGATCATCTGACTCTTGCAAAGGGCCCCCTCAGCGGTATAAATAAGCTTCTTTCCGAGGGCGCTTCCCTTAACCTTGCTTACTGCGGCGGAGTAAACTACACCGACGGCGTAAATACTCAGGCAACCTCAACCGCTCCCGGCTGGTGCTCTCTTCTTACCGGCGTATGGGCTGAGGATAACGGAGTTTTCGGCAACGGTCAGCCTAAAAATATGACTCACAAAACTCTTATGACCACCCTTTGCGAAAACGGAACCATCGATTCTGCCTCCTTCGTTACTAAATGGGGCGGACATTTCGAGGATTCGGATGCAACCTACGTTCCCGAAAAGGAATACTGCGAAGCAAACAACCTCAACGTTTCATTCAATAAGTATGATACAAACGTGCTTGCAGCCGCAGGCGCAATACAGCAGCTTTCCGAAGAGGATTGCCCCGACTTTATGATAGCTATCTATGAGGGCACCGACAGCGCGGGCCACTCCTTCGGCTTCTCCCTCAATAACCCCTGCTTACAGGCGGGCTTCGAGCTCAACGATAAGCTGGCATACGCCACAATCGAGGCTATCGAGGCAAGAGATACCTATGAGACAGAGGATTGGCTCATCATAATCACCTCCGATCACGGCGGCTTCGGAACAGGCCACGGCGGTCCTACAATTCAGGAAAGAATGATCTTCCTCTTGTGCAAGCGCGCATAAAGCAGCCTGTTTAACGAGCAAATTTAATTATCGGGTATCTGCCACAGACCAAATG
>JAZOOE010000079.1:0-15123 GCA_045654865.1 Acutalibacteraceae bacterium
AACCGCAAACTGAACATACAAACTTCTTTGACATAATAAAAACTCCTTTTATAACAATTTTTTAATTTTGGAACCAATCTGTTTTAGATTCAATCTAATTTTAATAGAATTATTCTAACTTGTCAATAGTTTTTTTTAAAAATTTCAAAAAATTTTCTTTTCATTGTTTAACTGAACATTATAACGCAAAAAATATTGACACAGAGACAATTTTCTCTGATGAAAATAATAAGGAGAGAACAAAAATGACAGTTAAACGGGGAGACATTTTCTATGCAGATCTCAGTCCCGTTGTAGGAAGCGAGCAAGGCGGTATCCGTCCGGTACTTATAGTCCAGAATGACATAGGAAACAAATATTCACCGACAGTGATTGCAGCGGCAATAACAAGTCAGAAATATAAGACCTCCCTGCCCACTCATATCAGTGTAAGCTCGGGAGATTGCGGACTTGCAAAGGATTCAATAGTCCTTCTGGAACAGGTGCGCACAATCGACAAAAAAAGACTTAAGGAGCACATGGGCACACTCGATACAGCGGAAATGAACCGCATTGATAAGGCATTGAGCGTAAGCTTCGGACTGGGCTGATTTTCTGATCAAAAAAAAGACTGCATCACAAAGATACAGTCTTTTTACAATTTTAATTATTCGGCATCTGCTGTAGTAGCTTCTGCTGCCTCTGCCTCATTTGCCTTTGCGATGAGCTCATCGATAGACATTGTTACAGGAGCATCATCCTCTTCCTTTGCGGGAGCTTCTTCAACAACCTTGGGTTCGGGAGCAGGAAGAAGAGCCTTCATTGAAAGACCGATCTTTTTCTTATCTGTGTCAATATCAGTTACCTTAACTCTGACAACCTGACCGATTGAAAGAACATCCTGGGGCTTTTCGATTCTTTCATTAGCGATCTGAGAAATATGAATAAGACCCTCTGTACCGGGGAAAATCTCTGCGAAAGCACCGAATGTTGTGATCTTTACGATCTTAACATCAGTCTCGCTTCCTACGGGATAATCTCTCTTGAGAATTTCTATGGGATTGTCTTCGATCTTCTTATAGCCGAGAGAAATCTTGCTCTTTTCTCTGTCAAGGCCCTTGATGTATACTTCAACAGTATCACCGGGGTTAACAACCTCTGAGGGATGCTTGATTCTCTTCCAAGAAAGCTCTGTTCTGTGGATCATACCTGTAACGCCTTCGAAATCAACGAATGCACCGTAATCTGTGAGAGTTCTTACGATACCGGTGTACTTCTGGCCCTCTTCAACGTTCTCCCAGAACTTTGCTTTGCTTGCCTTACGTGCGATGCTGTTTGCTTCACGGATGGAGCCTACAGCTCTGCGGCGACGCTTGTCTACATCTATAACGGTAAGATTAACTGTCTTGTTGAGCATTTCCTCAAGTCTGCCTGACTTGGGCACACCTGAAAGAGAAGCGGGAACAAACACTCTTACGCCGTTTACAAAAACGCTGAGTCCTTTGCTGATAACCTCAACAACGACACCTTCAAGAATCGTTCCTTCCTTATTTGCTTCAACGATACTGTCCCAATACTTAGCGGCATCATAACGACGCTTTGAAAGCATAATTGTGCCCTCTACATCATTAGTCTTCATAATGATGAGATTGAGCTCGTCGCCAACCTTAAGCTCTTTCATGGGATCGGCTGCAGGATCTGCACTATACTCATCAGCAGGAATATAACCGGTCTGCTTTCTGCCGATATCAACCTGAATTTCATTGGGAGCGATGTGCATTACTATGCCTGTTACTTTCTGATCATTGCTCATGCTGTTGAGAGATTCCTCAAGAGCCTGCTCGAAGGACATTTCCTCGGTGTTGTCAACAGTATTAACCTGTCCCTGGTTTTCTACTGCTGATTCGATGTTGTTTACATTGGACTCGGACATTGTTCTGATTACCTCCTTAATTATACCATCCGGAGTGGACGCCCCGGCAGTAACCCCGATCGAAAATGCGTGATTTAATTTTATTCCCGACAACTCGGCTGCACTTTCGATAAGATAAGTGGAAGTCACCTCACTGCAAAGCTTATACAGCTTTTCGGTGTTGGAGCTGTTACGTCCGCCGATGACAACCATTATATCATTCTTCTCGGCAAGGGCTGTTGCCTCTTCCTGCCTCAAAGCGGTAGCATTACATATTGTATCAAATATTTTTATGTTTGTATAGAGTATTTTTGCAAATTTTTCACATTTTTTAAATTCTTTTGCGTCAAAAGTTGTCTGACTTACTAAAGAAAACGTATCATCCTCGGAAAAGCTGTTACTTTTTCTGATCTCATCAAGCTCTGCCTCATTTGAAAAAACATAGCTTTGAGTTGAGCAATAGCTTCTTATTCCGATTACCTCGGGATGATTTTTATCTCCTGCAATAAGAATCTTATCTCCCTCTGCACTTCTCTCGGCAACGATCGAATGTATCTTTTTTACAAAAGGACAGGTAGCATCGAAATATTTTATACCGCTTTGCTCTATTTCCTTAAAAAGCTCCTTTGTGATTCCGTGAGTACGGATAATAAGAGTATAGCCCTCCTTAACGTCTGCAAGAGAGGAGGCAGGATATATCCCCTTTTTTTCGAGCTCACTGACAAAAATAGGATTATGTATAAGCGGTCCCAGAGTGCACGCCTTTACGCCTTCCGAGATATAATCCTCCGCCCGCTTCACGGCACGGGCAACTCCGAAACAAAAGCCGGCGGATTCAGCAAGTGTTATTTTCATTCCTTTATTTCCTTTGCAAGTGAAACTATTTTTCCGACGACATCATCAAGTGTCATTTCCGATGAATCTATAATTACAGCATCCTCTGCGGGCTTCAAGGGTGCCACCGCACGATGTGAATCATTATAATCCCTCTGAATGATCTCTTCAAGAAGAGCGTTGTAATCCTTGGGAGTTCCCTTTTCTATAAGCTCCTTATATCTTCTGTCCGCTCTGATATCGGCAGATGCAGTAAGAAATACCTTGAGCTGTGCATCGGGAAGAATAACGGTTCCGATATCTCTGCCGTCCATAAGACAATTGTTTTCTCTTGCAAATTTTTTCTGCATATCAAGGAGAAAGCTTCTGACCTCGGGGATTGCGGAAACGTTTGATGCGGCCATTGAAGCCTCGGGAAGTCTTATATCACGGCTTACGTCCTCACCGTTAAGAAAAACTTTCTGCTCACCGTCAACAAAGCTCAATGAAAGCTCAATGTCGGGCAGAACCGAAATAACTTCGGCGGCATCATCCGTCTTAAGCCCTTTTCTCATTACCGCAACACCTATGCTTCTGTACAATGCACCTGTGTCAACATAAATAAATCCGAGTTCCCTTGCTATCATTTTTGCCGCAGTGCTTTTGCCTGCTCCCGCAGGGCCGTCTATTGCTATATTTATCATTAATTATCTCTCCTTCTGAACGCTGTTACCTGCAAGTGCACCTGTAGAAAATGCTATCTGCAGATTAAAGCCACCTGTATAAGCATCAACGTCTATTACCTCTCCTGCAAAATAAAGTCCCTTTACCTTTTTGCTCTGCATAGTTTTGGGATCTATCTCATTTGTCTTTATTCCGCCTGCGGTAACTATTGCCTCTTCAATGGGACGGGTTCCGTTAACGGTACAGGTAAGATTTTTAAGCAGCCACACAAGATCCTTACGCATTTCTCTTGTGATCTTATTGGCTCTGAGATCAGGCTCAATACCCGAAAGATTCACGATAACGGGAATAAGCTTTCTCGGAAGCAGCTCCTGCAAAGCATTCCCCAATGCCTTATTTGAATACTTGGCAAAATCTCTGATAAGTCTTTCATCAAGCTTCTCCTCTGACAAGGCAGGCTTAAGGTCGATAGAAAGCTCGTACTTACCGGGGGTTATATCTCTCAAATGCGCGGAGGCACTGAGAATCATAGGGCCCGAGACTCCGAAATGAGTAAAAAGCATTTCACCGAAATCGGAATAAACCTCTTTATAGGTATCAACGTCTCTTACGGTAACCGAAACGTTTTTGAGAGAAAGTCCCTGCAAACGCTTCACCCACGGCTCCTGAGTTTCAAGCGGAACCAAAGAGGGAACGGGAGCGCTGATCGAATGCCCCGCACTCTCTGCCAATGTATAGCCGTCACCCGTTGAGCCCGTAAGAGGATATGAGCATCCGCCGGTTGCAATTATAACGTTGGGAGCGGTGAATTTTTTGCCGCTTTCCGTAGTAACACCGACAATTTCATTATCTTCTGTCAGCAATGCAGTTACTCTCTCCTCGGTTATGATCTTTGCACCGCTTCTTTTAACGTAGGAAACCAACGCATCCACAATATCAACAGCCTTATCGGATTCGGGGAAAACACGGTTGCCTCTCTCGATTTTAAGTGCAACTCCCTGATTTTCAAAAAGCTCCATAGTATCGTATGGCATAAATCTTGAAAATGCTCCGTAAAGAAAACGGGCATTTCCCGGAATTGCATCCATAAGCTCATTCACAAGGGTGCAGGCATTTGTAACGTTGCATCTGCCCTTACCCGTTATCATCAATTTTCTTGCAGGTCGGGGATTTCTTTCAAGAACTATAACGGAAAGACCTCTTTCGGCCGCCTTTCCCGCCGCAATAAGCCCAGCAGGCCCACCGCCTATAACTATTACGTCACTTGTCATAATCAAACACCTCTAAAAAATTATTATATATTATTTTCATTGTTAATGCAACACAAAAACAAACAGACAGAATATCATAAAAAAAGCACAGGACGGGTATCAAGCAACCGCCCTGTGGCATCAAACCGGTATTATTCGGAAAGCCGAATATCATTCCTCGTCACATTCATACAAGGAAACGATTTTTTCAAATATATCATCATCCTCTATAACGGAATATATCTCAGGGGTATTACCCTCAGACTCAGTAAATTTCATGACTATAATTTCATCATCCTCAGATAAAAGAACCGCATATTCCTGAGAATCAAGAACGTACATTTCAAGGAATTCAAAGCGTGCTTCGTCCTTACCGTCAGACAATATAATTTCACCGTTTTTACCTTTATTAATAAAATCCATAAACAAACCGCCTCCCGTTATATGATAACGAAGGGCGGTATTTTTGTCAACCGACGGCGCCTGATATTTTTACGTTTTCATACTTTTTTCCGCATATCTCGTTTACCACGTCGGATATTGCAAGCACGTTCATATCCGTAAGCTGAGAGGAGGGAACGACTATCTCCACGGCATTATCGGAAATAACGGCAACGCAGGGACTGCCTGTTCTGCCGTTAACAAGCCCCTCTATATCCGACTCCATTTTTATAACACCCGTCAGCTCTTCAATTGCTTTTGCAGTCTGAGCGGCGGCATCGCTGTCCGCGGATGCATTTGTCAGAACCGTCTGAAGCTCGTCAAGAGCCTGAGCGTGGGCTGTGTCTCTCGTAAGTCTTACAGAAGCAAAATATTCTCCGTCGTCACTGTTTCCCACAAAATCAGCATGGCCGTCGGGCACGTCAGCCGATACGTCCTCTGCCGAATTTGCCGCCCCCTCAGGGAATATTTCGGTGCCCGTTGATGAATAATACCAATTAACGAACACCGCAAGTCCGAGAGCTGCAACAAGTGCCGCCAAAACGATTTGTTTTTTTCCTAAAAGTACATGCATAAGTATTCCTCCGTTTATTATTGCATTACTGTTACCCAGATCTTATTTACCGAAATACCGAGTGCTGCGCTTACAAGGCGTATGATCTCCTCTTTTACAGCCGAAGACTGCGCCCCCTCGCAGGTTATTCCCACACCGCGTATAACCGGTGCCGTTACCTTGAGCACAAGCCCGTTATCATCACCCGATCTTTCAATGATAACAAACTCATCACTATGAGCTTGCCCGTCAGCACGGCTTTCCGACTCTGAATTTACCGCATATACATTCTCCTCGAGAGAATCCACGGTTACCATAACCCGCACCTTGCCGACACCCTTTACACTCTCAAGCAGCTCCTCCAGTCTTTTTTCAGTTTTGCTTTGTACGCTGAAAATATCTGCCTCACCGCCGCTTTTCTCTCCTGAGCTCTCACCTCCCGCACCGGACAGTAATATGAGAAGCATCCCCGCAATTCCGAGTATTGTAATAAACACAAGCCGCTTATCCTGCCTGAATCTGCTTATTATCTTTTGTCTTATCTCACTCACTTACATATTCCACCTTGATGTCAGGCATAATTCCCAATGCCTCGAAAAGAGCCTGCCGGAGCCCCTCTTTTTTCTGAGGCTCGGCTGAAAATATAACGCCTACGTATTCTATGTTTATGCCGCCGTCCCCCGTTTTATCAATAAAAATTTCGCATTTATGAGGAACCGAGGTAAAATTTTTTATCACACCGTCTATTACGTCTTCCACCGCCGTGCGCGCCTGACTCAAGGCATAATCCTCAAAGCTTTCCGTCTGAAGCTCAGAATCCAGCTCGGGTACAAATGAAGACAAATCAGGAAACACACCGAAAAGCGGGAAGAACACAGCCGAAAGCACGGTTATGCTGACCACCGACTTCGCCGTTCTGGAAATATTACCCGACGGAAGCAGAAAGCAATATATAAGGCTTCCGGCGCTGATGAAAAGCAACATTAATCCCCAGCCTCTGATATTCTGCATTCACTCACCCCCGACTTATGGTTATAAGGATAGCGATACTTATTATAAAAACAAACGAGACAAAGCATACAGCACCGATAATAACGGAAAGCACTCCGTTTATCCCCTCAGCAAACCCTTTAACCTCCGTACAGCCTGCAATATCAGCCGAGATTGCAATAAAATACAGAACTGTCTTCCACATAGTGACATTAATAAGAACAGGAAGATTTATTGCCGCAACACCCGCAATCCCCAGCATTCCCACGGTATTCTTTATAAGGCTCAGTCCCGCGCTCACGCTGTTAAGAGCCTCTCCCACGGCAGAGCCTACAACGGGCACTGCATTTCCCACGAGAAATCTGATTCCTCTTATCGTCACGGAATCAGCGGCACCCGCAATCACTCCTCTGACAGACAAAATCGCAACAAACACACCTGCAATAAAAGCCATAAAAAGCGTTACAGCCTTGGTTACGGTTCTTGATATTCCGTCAAGTCTCATAAGCGGGTTCATTGACGATGCGGAACTTATTGCAAGCATAACTCCCGCAAGAGACGGCACAACACTTTCAAAAAGGAGCGCAACGATCTCAGCAAAGCCGAATACCACGGAATTAAAGCTTACTGCAAGCGCCGGATTCCCCGACGCCGAAACTATCCCCACAAAAATCGGTATCAGAGTCAGCATAAAATCCTTGGTTACAAGCAAGGACGAGCAGCAGCCCGTAAACATCTGCCCCGAAACACTGACAAGCGAAAACATCATACACATTACGGCAATGCTTTTTCCCATCAGAAACAAGCCGCCGGATCCGGGCATAAGTGAAGTAAAAAGCGAGCTTATCAGCAGCAATCCGATACAACCCGCCGCCGTTTTCATGGGCAAGGCAAAGCCGTCTCTGAACAAGCCGAACAAGGTATCTATTGCCCTCTGCGGGGTTATTGAAGCAAAGCTTTCGGAAAGCGCTCCGTCAATTCCGAAGCTCTCAAGAAGCTCTTTTGCATCTCCCGGAAGGGACTCAAAAACATCTGCCGTTTTATCCTCTGCTGCACAGCAGGTAACACAAAAGCAAAAAATCAGGAAAACCGCCGCAATGCAGACCGCTGTTATTCTCATACGTCTCCAACCAATCGGGCGACTGTTTCCGTAAATGCCTTAATTATCGGTATTGCCGCCGCCGTTATAATTATTCTCCCCGCAAATTCAACCTTAGAGGCGAGAGCACTCTCCCCTGCGTCGCGGCACATATCGGCAGAAAACTGTGTCACAACGGAAATTCCCAGCACCTTTATAAGCACGGAAATATGTGATGCCGAAAAGCCCGTTGCATCAAGCATTCCCTCAAATGCCGCCAAGGCATCTCTTATCTCATCGCCCAGCATAAAAATAAGGACGCACGCCGCCGCAGCTTCGGATATAACGGCAAATTCGGGACGGATCTGCTTTAACAGCGTATACAGCAGAATTTCACACAGAATTATGCCTGCAACCCGAAGCATCACAGATCAAACACACTCCTGACGTACGTAAAAAGAGAGCTTACGTAGGGCAAAACCATCATTATGACAATGATTATTCCCGCAAGCGTGGTTATCATGGTATATTCGTCTCTTCCCGAACGGCTGAGCACCTGATTGAGCACGGCAACTATAAGACCTACTGCCGCAACCTTGAAGATAATTTCAATATCCGTATTGATTCCTCCTTAAATAAGGACAAAAAACACAGCCGCGGCACACAAAATACCCGAGGACACTACTAACGTGCGGTTTTTCTCCCATTTTTCATTTTCACTTACTGCAAGCTTCCTGAAGCTCTCAGAGTACAATATACATTTTTCACTGAAGCTGTCAGGCGGCAGCTTGCCGAAATAATCGCTGAAGGAGCAAAGAAGGCTTCTTGCGGCTGACGGAACTGCTCTCAGTGATACAGATCCGTTTATACAACTGCACCACAGCTGCTTCAGATTACATCCGTCACGGCTTCCCTCAAGCAGCTCGGCAAGAAAATCAAGATTTCTGAAATTTTCAAGACGGCTTATTCTGTTGATGCTGCCGATAATATCACAGCATCTCAGCTTCACGTTGCAAGAAAGCTCAAGAAAGAAATCCGAAATATCAAACAGCAGCCTCAGCCTTTTTCGTCTGACAAAGGATGCGTATATTCCGCTAAGGCTGACAGCAAGACACAGCGCCGCAAGTCCTGTCAATTTCATTGGCAACATCTCCGCAATTCAATATTCTTTTTATATATCCCGGCTGCACCGGGGACAAAAGAACTATTTTATCAAACACATATTCATCAAAAAGAATTCTGAATTGCCGTCTTCTGACAAGCTCATCAATATCCCTTGCGTGAACGGAGGCGGCAAACCGCACGCCGCTGTTCAACCCCTCAAGAACACTTTTTGTTTCTTCCTGAGCCCCGATCTCATCACAAATAATATAATGCGGCGACATAAGCCTCACGGCTCTCATTATTGCTTCACTCTTTTTCATACCGCTTATAACGTCGGTGCATATTCCGCAGGACATATCTGAGGCGAGCTCCCCTCGCTCGTCCACAACACAAACCTTTTTATATTCGCCAAGCATTCCGTCGGAAAGTCCCTTTGCCACGTTTCTTAACAGCGTGGTTTTTCCGCTGCCCGGTGCTCCTGCAATCAGAAGTCCCTTGTTAAAGGATACTATTTCCCTGAGTGTATTTTCGGGGAAGGCATTATCCCGAAAGCAGGGAATTCTGATTGAAAGAGAGGTTATTCTGCCGGCGTGAATTGAGTTTTTCTCTGCGCATATTCCAATTCTGAAGGCTCTGCCGTAGGTTATAAAGCCCTCTGACAGCTCATTTTCGTATAAATATCCCGAATATCCTGCAGCTCTGTCAGTCAGCTCCTCCAGCTCGCATCCGAGAGGAATAATGCGCTCTGCCGTAAGAAGTGATGAAATATAACCGCTTTTCTCAACAAAGCGAATTCCCGCATCCGTATAAAAAAACATTGCCTTATCCGCAATAAGCCTTATTTCGGATATTGCAGGAGAAATCCTTGCGGCAAGCTCAGCCGCTCTTTTCAGACGTTCGGGAAAAACCGTCAGAACATCATTCACAATATCATTCATAGTCTCACCTTTTACTGCATTCTATGCGGTCTTGTCCTCGTATATTCAAAAAAATCCATTTAAAAACACAAAGGGCTTCCGTCTGTGAAAATCACCCGACGAAAGTCCTTTAAGTCAGTTATTAAATTTTTTAAGCAAGCACGGGCTGTGCAGCCATAAGCACGACAACCAGGGGATTGTTTACAAACTCATAGGTTCCCGTTGCCTTATTGAAGCGGTATTTTCTTTCACGCACACGTGCAAGATTATCGCCCTCTGATGCTTCAACGATACTACCCTCTGTGCAAAGGAAGGTTCCGTCCTCATACACCTTGATGATCTGAGCAGTATGGTCAACAGTAGGATAACCGTTTGCATAGGTTTTTGTTTTGTTGCTGATAAACAGAACGTCACCAACGCGGGGAGTGTATTCCGCTCTGTCCTCATCACTGTGCTCATACAGCGTCTGCTCGATCATATCATCAAAGAAGTCATACATAAAGAAGACCTCTGCAGCCTCGGGGGTTTTGATATAGTAATCACACAGAAGTGAGGGAATATAAAGCTCAAGATCAACTATAAACCATTCGGGCCACGATACACCTACCACATTGGTAAGCAGCTTTGCAACGGAGTTCTTTGAGAATTTATTGGGGGCTAACAGATCAATCTGAGCCTGAGAATAGTCTGCCTTTGCAAGTGCCGGACGGAAAACGTCGCTTATGGTATAAAGACAGCACCACTTTTGGAAGTTCTTTAATAAGTCGTTATCAAACATAACCTTATGCTGTCCGAGGAAGGGGTGAGCCGTGTCATAAAGAGTTGTATAAAAGATCTTCTCCTTTGCCGAGGGGATATATTCTTCCTTTTCAACAACGTCTTCTGCATCTGTAAGACCTACGGAAAGTCTGAGAATAAGTCTTGCATCACTTGAGGAAACAACGTTATCACCATCAAAATCAGCAAGCAGCAGCTGCTCCTCGTCTGCCTCATCAAGCTGAACAGCAATGCGAAGTGCGAGACGTGCATCATCAGAGCTTATCTGACCGTCACGGTCCACATCTCCCTTTTCCGCACCAAAGGCAAAAACGGCAGTAGTAGCAAAAACCGTTAACGCCAACAAAACACTTATGATCTTTTTCATTTTCTTCTTCACCGTCTTTTATGTAATGATAAAATATTTTAGCACATAAATCCCGCATTTGCAACAATCAATAAGTCTTTATTATGAACAAATATACGGAATATATTTAATTTTGAGTTAATTGCTTCAAAAAATTAAAGAAAAAACCAAAATCACGGATTGAAAAATTTTCCGTGTCCGTGATAGAATGTTAATATAAATCCTCAGGAGGTAATTTCAATGAAAAATTTAACAGACTGCTTTATTCTTTCAAATAACGTAAAGATACCCTGCATCGGCTACGGCACGTGGCAGACTCCCTCAGACGGCACTACCGCCGAATGTGTAAAAAATGCAATTCTTTCGGGCTACCGTCATATCGATACAGCATTTGCCTACGGCAACGAAAAAGAGGTCGGAGAGGGTATACGCGCATCCGGCGTCGCACGAGAGGATATTTTTCTTACAACAAAGCATTGGGTAACAGAAAGAGGCTATGAAAAAACCGTTGCCGCAGTTGAAACCTCTCTGAAGAATCTGGGCACGGATTATATCGATCTTTATCTTATTCACTGGCCTGCAGTTGAAAAGGTTTCCCCCGAATGGGAGGAGATAAACGCATCCACCTGGAGAGGCTTTGAAAAAATGTATGAAGAGGGCAAAATAAAGGCTATCGGTGTAAGCAATTTCGAAGAAAAGCATATCAGAGCTCTTTGGAAATATGCAAAGGTGTTACCTCAAGTAAACCAGCTTGAATTCCACCCCGGCTACACTCAGTATGATACAATAAAATTTATGCAGGACAACGGCGTTCTCGTTGAGGCATGGAGCCCTCTAGGAAGCGGTGCAGTTATCAAAAACAGCCGTCTTTGTGAAATTGCCGCAAAATACAACAAGGACACCGCTCAGCTTTGCGTGCGCTTTGCTTTGCAGCTGGGCATTCTCCCCTTACCCAAATCCACAAATCCCGAAAGAATGAAAACAAATGCCGAGGTTTTTGATTTCACGATTTCAGATGACGATATGAAAGAGCTTATGCAGCTTCCTCTTATGGGCTTCAGCGGCTATTCTCCCGAGGATGCTCCCGCAGACGCTCTTGTAAAATAAGGTGATAAATATGGACATAAAACATCTTGAGCCCTTTGCATACGGCTACGTTCACTCAGAACGCACGGATATACAGTACAGAATTGCGAACGGAATGAAGACCTTTGCCGATGAGCTTGAGGTTGAAATAGATACCGAGGCACTGTTTCAGTCCCCCGTGGGGAAATTCAATTCTCTCATCGTTCACTATTCGAGAGCCGGCGGCATTGAGGTCAATGAAAGAATACGAAATAAAGCACTTGAAATTCGTTCCTCACGCGCAGAGGTTGAGAAAATCAATTTTTATTATGACTATTTCAGACCGTACGAAACATCAAGGGTTATCAGCAAAATAAGAACGCCTCTTCAGGAAAAGCTTGAGATCAACAAGTGTGCATGGGCGTCGGGAGGCGGTCACTCGAATCCCGACTATGAGATGCTTCTTCGCATCGGCACAAACGGTATACGCGAAAAAATCGCTCTTTTCCGTCAGGTTCATACGGATAAAAAGGATTTTTACGATGCTCTTCTTCTCACAACCGAGGCACTTGAAGCAGTTGCAGAAAAATACAGATGCGAGGCGCTGTCCCGTATTGAAGGTGCCGATGAAGAGGAAAAGAAAATTCTGATGCAGATTGCGGATGCATTTTCCAACATTCCCTGTAACAAGCCGAGAAACTTCTTTGAGGCATGTCAGTTTTTCTGGCTCTCCTTCTCTCTTTTCGATATTGACTCTCCCGGTCTTTTCGATTATGCTCTCGGCGCATATTATACGGACAGCGAAGAGGATTACGCTTATCTTGAGAAGCTGTGGGAGCTTTTCAGAAAAACAAGAACCTGGAATCTATGCATCGGAAGAAGCGATGAATTCGGAAACGACCATACAAATAAGCTTACCTATGCCGTGCTTCGCCTTGCAAAGGAAAAGAAATACAACACGCCCAATATCACGATGAGAGTCAATAAAAACACTCCTGCTGACTTGTGGCAGCTTGCTCTTGATACGCTTGCAACGGGAATCGGAATGCCTGCAATTTATAATGACAAATCAGTTTGCACGGCACTTGAGGCTATAGGTATTCCTCCGTCAGACGCACATCTTTATTGTATGAACGGCTGCAATCAGATCGACATTTTCGGAAAAAGCCACATGGGACTTGAGGACGGAGAAATAAACGTCGCAAAGGGACTTGAATTTGCTCTTTTCAGAGGCGAATGTCAGTTCTCTTACGAAAAACTGGCTCCCGATACGGGAAATCCCGAGAATTTTGCAAGCTTTGACGAAATGATGGCCGCTTACAAAAAGCAGATAGAATACCTGTGCGATTACGTGACAGATACTTCAAACAAGGCTCAGGAGCTTTTTGCCGCTACCGCTCCGAACCCTTGGAAGTCCATTATGATTCAGGGCTGTATCGAAAAGGGACTCGACTACAAAAACAGAGGTCCCATATACGGTCACGGTCAGGTGCTTACGGAAGCGCTTCCCGATACTGCAGACAGCCTTGCGGCAATAAAGCATTATATTTATGATGCAAAGAAATATACTATGTCAGAGCTTATTTTGGCACTTAAGAGCAATTTTGAGGGCTTTGACGAGCTTTATCGTGATTTTTCAACCTACAACAAATTCGGCAATGACATTGACGACGTAGACAGCATATACGCTGAAATTACCGACCACATTTACAGATACCTGCAAACGAAAAAGACCTTCCGCGGCGGTGTATTCGGTGCCGGCTGTTCAACCTTCCACCGCGCTCCCGACTACGGCTACCATCTTGGGGCGCTTCCCAACGGAAAGAAAAAGGAAAGCAGACTGCTTGCCGACAGCATCGGCGCAACTCCGGGCAACGACGTTCACGGCCCCACTGCCCTGCTGAAATCCGTTATGCGAGGAAATCAATATCTTGCTACCAGCGGAAACGTTTTACAGATAAAATTTGCAAAGGCTCAGTTTATAACAGATGAGGGCAAGGCGGCATTCAGCGCACTTGTAAAAACATATTTCCGCAACGGCGGCCAGACGTTACAGATAAACGTTGTTTCCAGAGAGGACCTCATCAACGCCAAAAAGGATCCCGACAGCTACAAGAATCTCATTGTCCGTGTAGGCGGCTTCAGCGAATACTTCACACGTCTCGATGAGCCTCTTCAGGACAACATAATCCGCCGATCGGAGAACTGACGGACTGCCGTCTGCAAAAAAGAGAGGCTTCTGCATACAGGCAGATTATATCAAAAAAATTCTGCTGCATCTTTTCACGGGGGCTTTGTTTGCTGCCATATAGTATAAAAGCATAAAAATAACACCTGTCACTTGCCTCAACAGGCAAATGCAGGTGTATTTTTATTATAATGAATTCTCAGCTGTGAGAATTTCACCAACGTTATTGAGTATGTATTTGGGACGATAAGGGAAGTTGTCTATATCCTCCATTGACGTAACACCGCTGAGAACCAAAACTGTGTCAACGTTTGATTCAATACCGGCAATAATATCCGTATCCATTCTGTCACCGACGAATGCTATATCACCACTGTGACAGCCTAACTTCTGAAGACCGTGGCGAAGCATAAGAGGATTGGGTTTGCCGATAAAGTAGGCCTTTTTACCGGTGGAGATTTCAATGGGAGCAACAAGCGAGCCTGTAGCGGGCATAATTCCCCTTTCGGTAGGTCCTGTTATATCGGGGTTTGTGCCTATAAGCTTTGCTCCCTTTCTGACGAGCTCTATTGCCTTTTCAATTTTTTCAAAATTATAGCTTCGTGTCTCACCAACAACAACATAGTCGGGGTTTACGTCATTCATATATATCTTCTGATCATATAAAGCCTTGGAGAGAGCACCCTCACCTATTACATAAGCGGTGCATCCCGGCTTCTGAGCAGCAAGGAAAGCGGCTGTTGCCATAGCACTTGTATAAAAATGATCAGGTGAAACGTCAAGTCCCATTCTACCCAGCTTCATACTGAGCTCGTGAGGAGTCTTTTCGGGACTATTTGTCAGAAAAACAAACTTCTTGTCATTGTCAATAAGCCAATTGACAAATTCTCTTACTCCGTCAAGAATCTTGTTGCCGTGGTAAATAACACCGTCCATATCACATATAAAACCGTGCTTCTCTGTAATTGCTTTCATATAAAAAACCTCCGTTTCTGAAATTAATATTAAAGTAATTATTCGGCTTTG
>JAZOOE010000080.1:0-4121 GCA_045654865.1 Acutalibacteraceae bacterium
TCTATTATCTCTCCCGTCTCAAGCTTATCGGTATATTCTCTTGTAGCTTTAAGCTGTGCCTTTTTTCTTGACAGCAGAGCATAAAGCCTGCCCTGCTCGTTTCTTTTTATATCATCAACAACAAAGCATACGGTTTTTCCCACTCTTGAAATCAGCGCAATATCGCGGACGTAGCCCTCCTCTATTCCTATTGCGCCCTCGTTACGGGGAATGATTCCCTGCATAATTCCCAGATCTATATGAAGATTGTGCTCCTTATCGCATAAGAGAACTCTTCCCTCAAGAATCTGCTGCTTTGCCGCAGCGTCTCTGAGTCCCTGTAAAGAAGAAAGAGCATTTTTGTTAACAAGTGAATTTATAAGAGTTCCTTCCGGTCTGAATTCGGACATAAATATTCTTCCTTTCCGTAAATAATCTATAACATTAATATTTATCTTCGTTTCAAAGTATTCGGATTTGAAACGTTCTTTTTTTAAAAACATATTTTATTTTCAGAAAAAATGTGTTATATTGTATGATGGGTAGGTGGCATACTATGGATATAAGAATCAATGATATACTTGAAATGAAAAAAACTCATCCCTGCGGGGGAAAGACCTTTCTTGTCCTGAGAACGGGTATAGACTTCAAGATCCGTTGTACCACCTGCGGCAGAGAGGTTATGGTTCCCAGAACCAAAACGGAAAAGAATATCAAAAAGGTGATACGTGAGCAGACTGAGGAAGGCTGATGCTGCCGCAAAAATAAACGGAGTGTAATATGACCGAAAAACTTGAAAAGCTTGAAAAGCGATATGAGGATATAAACGAGGCTCTTTGCACTCCCGAGTGCGCCTCGGATATAGAAAAAAGCACAGCTCTTCTCAAGGAGCTCAAAACTCTGACTCCCGTGGTTGAAAAATTCAGAGAATATAAGGCTAACCGTAATGCGGCGGATGAGGCAAAGGCTCTTCTTGACGAGGGCGGACTTGATAAGGATTTCAAGGAGCTTGTATTTGAGGAATATGAGAATTCAAGGCTCAGCACGGAAAAAAATCTTGAGGAGCTTAAAATTCTGCTTCTTCCCAAGGATAAAAACGACGACAAAAACGTAATCGTTGAAATACGCGCGTCTGCGGGCGGAGAGGAAAGCGCCCTTTTTGCAGCGGTGCTCTACCGTATGTATTCTATGTACGGACAGACAAAAAACTGGAAAAGCGAAATTATGTATTCCAATCCTACGGAGCTCGGCGGCTTCAAGGAAATAAGCTTTATGATAACGGGCGAGGGAGCCTATTCACGCTTCAAGTTTGAAAGCGGTGTTCACAGAGTTCAGAGAATCCCCGTAACGGAATCAAACGGAAAGATACAGACCTCAACCGTCACCGTGGCGGTTCTTCCCGAGGCTGACGAGGTTGACGTTGCAATAAATCCCGCAGATTTACAGATAGATACATTCCGTTCATCGGGTGCCGGCGGTCAGCATATCAACAAAACTGAATCCGCCATAAGAATTACCCACCTTCCCACGGGAACGGTGGTTGAATGCCAGGACGAGCGCAGTCAGCATAAAAATAAAGACAAGGCTATGAAAATTCTGCGTTCGAGGATCCTTGAAACGGAAAGACAGAAGCAGGCGGCTGAGATTGCGGGAGAGAGACGTCTTCAGGTAGGCACGGGCGACAGAAGCGAGAGAATAAGAACCTACAATTTCCCTCAGGGCCGTGTTACCGACCACAGAATAAATCTTACCCTTTACAAAATAGATGCTATTATAAACGGTTCTCTTGACGAGCTTACGGATGCGCTTATCACAGCGGATACGGCAGACAGGATGAATGCAGGCGGCAGTGATGATCAATATGGAAACTAAGCTTTATCATATCACCGATACGGTGTCACAAAAAAACGAAATAGAAGAAATCGCCGGATTTATAAAAAACGGTGAGGCTGTTGCCATACCCACGGAGACGGTTTACGGCATTGCCGCAGACTGCTTCAACGAGGCTGCTGTTGAAAAGATATTCAAGGCAAAAGGAAGACCGTCGGACAATCCTCTTATCGTTCATATTGAAGAATTCTCTCAAATATATTCTCTTGTAAAAGAGGTTCCCGAAAGCGTAAAAAGACTGACGGAGAAATACTGGCCGGGACCTCTTACTGTAATTCTTCCCAAGAAAAGCACGGTTTCTGACAGGGTTTCCGGAAATCTTCCCACGGTTGCCGTCAGAATGCCCTCACATCCCGTTGCAAGGGCAATAATAAAGGCGGCAGGTGTTCCCCTTGCGGCTCCCAGCGCCAATATTTCGGGCTTCCCCAGCCCCACCTCGGCAGAATACGTAATTGACGATATGTACGGCAGACTTCCCGCCATCGTTGACGGCGGAGACTGCGATTTCGGTATAGAATCAACAGTAGTTTCACTTGCCGTTGATCCTCCCGTGCTTTTAAGACCGGGCTCGGTTACCTACGAGCAGTTAACGGAAATATTAGGTGAGGTTGAGCTTCATAATGCAATTCTCAATCCTTTAAAGGAAAATGAAAACGCAGCTTCTCCCGGAATGAAATATAAGCATTATTCTCCCTCGGCAAGACTCCTCGTAGTAAAGGGAGAGCTTGATGAATTTATAAGCTTCATAAACAGATATCCCTCCTTTGCAGACTACGCATTGTGTTTTGAGGGAGAGGAAAATGAGATTCCACTGCCCTCAGTTACCTTCGGAACCGCGGACGATCCCTTTTCTCAGGCAAAAAGATTGTTCGATTCCTTCAGAGAGCTGGACGAAAAAGGTGCAAAAAAAGTATTGGTAAGAGCTCCCTCTGAAAACGGAGTGGGACTCGGTGTATGCAACCGTCTTTACAGAGCCGCAGGCTTTAATATAATGAACAGCCGTGAGGGCCTTATTATCGGACTTTGCGGCGAAAGCGGTGCGGGAAAAAGTCTTATATCCCAAATGCTCAATGAAAAGGGATGCAGTATAATAGATGCGGATGCCGTTGCAAGAGAAATAACCCAAAAGGGCAGCTCCGCTCTCGGTGCGCTCGCCGATGCCTTCGGAAGCGATATAATAAACGGGGACGGCACTCTTAACAGACGTCTTCTTGCTTCCCGCGCATTTATAAGCGACGAGACAAAGAAAATTCTCGACGGTATAACACATCCCGAGATTATAAGAATATGCAGACAAAGAGCAGCCGAGGAGGCTTCGGCGGGCAAAACCGTCATTATCGATGCTCCCCTGCTTTTCACAACGGGCTTATGGGAAATATGCAATAAAACCGTCAAGGTATATGCTCCCGAGGAGATAAGACTTGAAAGAATCATAAAAAGAGACTCCGTTACGAAAGAAGAAGCTCTTTTAAGATTCTCAAGACAAAAGGACGAGGCGGAAGCCTCCGAAAATGCGGACGTCATAATAAACAATTACCCTCCATACGATCCGGAGGAAGAAATCAATAAAATTTTATAAAACGGAGGAACCATTTATGTCAGAAGAAAAAACAAAGGCAGAGCTTCTTAAAGAAAAGCTCTTTTATAAGAAAGAAAATACCGCTTGCATTATAGGTGAAAGCGGTGTCTGTGATGCCGATTCATTCTGCGAGGGCTATAAAAATTATCTTGACGCTTCAAAAACAGAGCGTGAATCAGTTGAAGCAGCTCTTGAAATGGCAAAGGCAGGCGGCTTTACGGAGTTTGATAAGAACGTAAGATATCCCGCAGGCTCAAAGATTTATTACAACAACAGAGATAAAGCTCTTATTCTCGCAGTTATCGGAAACAAGGATATCAGAGACGGTGTGATGATTGCCGCCGCTCACGTGGATTCCCCCAGACTCGACCTCAAGCCCAATCCCCTTTACGAGGAAAGCGAAATGGCTTACTTTAAGACACACTATTACGGCGGTATCAAAAAATATCAGTGGACAGCAATACCTCTCTCACTTCACGGTGTTGTTATAAGGGCTGACGGCAGCAAGGTAAAGGTAAATATCGGTGATGCACCCGACGAGCCCAAATTCGTTATAACCGACCTTCTTCCCCATCTTGCCGCAAATCAGATGAGAAGCACTATGGCAGAGGGTATAAAGGCGGAAACCCTCAACATTCTCATAGGCTCACGTCCCTTTGAAAATACCGCAGGT
>JAZOOE010000081.1:0-4709 GCA_045654865.1 Acutalibacteraceae bacterium
GTCCGTTTGCAAGAGAAACAGAAAATGCGTCCATAGCAAGTCCTGTTCCCAGCAGAATGCTGTTAAAGAAAAATGAAAATCCCGTATGCATAGCGTTCTCCCTTATTCGTTAAGTTTGCGCAAGTGGTATATTATCATAAAAAGTGACGATTGTCAAATATAATAACGGACGTCTCGTAACGATAATTTTCTTGTGTTATTTTTAGAGCTTAAAAAATATGATGCAAAAAACTTTAGTTTCTTGCATCATATCGGAAATTATTTGATAAGGTCGTGTTCCTTTATAAATTTGATAGTCTCGTCAACAGTTGTGAAAGCGAGGCCGACAACCGTATCTGCGCCGCCGTAGTATATAGCAATCTTGCCGCTTTCTGCATCGGTAAGTGCCGCACAGGGGAACACAACGTTGGGAACGTCTCCCACAAGCTCATAGTTTTCATGAGGTGCAAGCAGGAAGCAATCTGCTCTGTGAAGAACCTTCCAGGGCTCATCCTTGTCAAGAATAGCCGCGCCCATAGCATAGGTAAAGCCGTTGCATGAGGTAAGTACACCGTGATAGAACATAAGCCAACCCTCGTCTGTTCCAATTGGAGTGGGGCCTGCGCCGACCTTTGTCATTTCCCAATTTTTCTCGGGCTTCATAACGAAACGGTATTTGCCCCAATATTCAAGATCCTTACTCTGCTGAATGAAAATGTCACCGTAGGGAGTATGTCCTCTGTCGCAGGGACGGATAAGAAGCATATATTCTCCGCCTATTTTTCTGGGGAAGAGAACGCCGTTTCTTGCAACGGGATAGCAAGCATCCTCAAGCTGTACCCATTTTGTGAAATCCTCTGTGTAAGCAATACCTATTGTAGTGCCTCTGGGGGTAAGATTTACCCATGAAAGATAATATTTGCCGTCGATCTCGCAAAGACGGGGATCATAGCCTCTGAAAATAACCTCGCTGTCAAGCTCCCATGTTATACCGTCCTTACTTGAGCCTGTAACGAGAGTATGGTCTCTTGAAATATCATCAACTCTGAAAACACCCTTGAAGCCGTCACCGTAGGGAACAACAGCGGAATTGAAAATGCTGTTTGCTCCGAAAAGATTGTCTCTTGTTATTACGGGATTGCCGGAATATCTCCAAACGGGATATTTGTAGCCCTCAGGCTTATCCTCCCAGGGAATATTGGGGATGTTGCTGCCTATAATTTTTGCCATAGTAATTAACCTCCAATGTTAATGCTTCAATTATATTACAGTTTATTCTGTTTTTCAACAGTTTATAGTAAATGCGGAAGTAAAATTAATGCTTTTTACAATATCTGAATAAAACAAGGGCTCGGGCTGAATATTCTTCAGCCTGAGCCCGTCTGTTATAAGATTCTGTTAATTTCTGTTAAGACATTACTGATTAACCAAATCCTTATGCTTTTCCTTGCGCTTAGGAGGCTTATCGTCCTTCAGATGTCTGATGTCGGCGGGCAGACCAAACTTTACGTTCTCTGCCTTCTTGAAGTTGAGACCACCCTCGTAAGTGTGGGGGAAATAGCCCTCCCGGGCAAGAGCCTCTCTCTGCTTGAGAACATCCATAGCATAAAGGTGCTGCTTGTTGTTGTAGTCCCAAAAGAAGTAGGGGAGCATCATAAGTGCGTGACCGACAAGGTCAAACACAAGGGGCACTACAAGAATTCCTACTCTTGAATCATCAATAAACAGAACGTCCCAGTTGCTGTTGAAGCCGTTTCTGAGCAGGAGAACGGGAATGATAAGACCGACCAAGGTGGTAATGGGGGATATGAACCAGCTGAACACACCGGAGAAGCTCTCAAGTCTTTCGCCTGAAAGATACATCTGATAGTCTCTGAGACGAATGTTCATATCGTTCTTTGCAATACTAACAACCTCTACGAGGAAGCCTCGTAACCAAAGCGAAGCATACATAATCCATCCGCAGGCTATTATATTGTCACCCATAAACATAATTACAAGAACGTTTATTCCTGCGCTCAGAACCTCTATGAGCTGCTTGAAAAGATTAAGGGATTTGTATGAAAATCTCTTCATTATCATGGGGGCAATAAACGTTGGCAGTGTGCCTCGGAAGGTATAAAGAAGAGTTATCAAAGAATATTCGAGACCGCTGAGTCGCATTGTGTAAAAATAAACGACGGTGGTGGTACCAAGCATACCGTTACCGAGAGAGTCGATAAGAGAGGTTGTGGTATTGAGCCAATGATATTTGTTTTTTATAACTCCGAAGATTCCGTACCAGAATGAAATATTCTGCTTTTTTTCGATGGGAGGCTGAGGTATTCGTTCTTTTATATTTCTTGCGAAATACAGTGTCAGTATTGCACAAGGGACAAACGTTCCGGGAACTACCCAGCGATAGAAGTTGATGTCGTCGAATTCTCCTAAAATGGGAATTATGAGAACGAAAACAGAGTTTAGAAGATGACTGAGCTTAACGGGGTATGAGCGAACCCATAATCTTTCCTGCGGATTCGGACTGATGGTCTGGGTACACTGCTCTGTAGTTGTTGAAAAGTCATACATTGTGAACAGACTGAAAAGAAGGTATGCTATCCAGAAGCGTTCGTTTATGTCTTTGATTTCATACACGGGAAGCCAGCCTATGAGAATAATAAGAATACACTTCTGAATAACACTTGAATACAGATTGTATTTATATCTGCCGAAAATGGGGACAAGCTTTTTTCTCCAGAAGATGCCTCTTGCACCGCCGAATCCGCTTGTAAGAAGCTGAACGCCGACGATTTTGAAGAAGCTTCGGGCATTGAGTCCTGCAAAGCCGTCAAGGGTTTCAATCAGTATGTTGTTTTCGGGGAAAAGCACCGTGACGTCTGTCACAAGCAATATCAGACCTATGGCTGTGGCGGCAAAATAAATGGAGTATATGATTTTTTCTGTTTTCTTTTCCATAAAGCCGAGATTATCGTTTACTATCCAGCCGACGATGCTCCACAGATAGCTCAATGGGATACCTATAAGTCCTACAATAGAAAAAGCAAGGTAAGGCAGATCATAATGATACATTATGAGGAAGCAGCCTGCTCCGAATCCGATATATCCGAGAGGAGATTGAGCCGCATAGTTAAAGCTTACTCCAAGAAAAATATCAAGATACTCCTTGAATGAAACGTAATTTCCCTTGGAACGGTCGGGCTCGTGCCAATGTGCCTTTACGTCAGCCAAGAATGCTTTAGCCTTAGACATATTATTTTACCTCCCTTTCTTCATTATAAGATACTCCGATGGGGCGCATAATTACCTTGCGCTTCTCGGGAAGCCATGCAGAGCCGAGCTCCATTTCATCTGCTTCCTCCTCGGAGCATTCCATTCTGACAACGTCAACGGATGAGCAATCATAAAAAGCGTGATGGCCTATTGATTTTACGGATGACGGAATAAAAATATCCTTGATTGAATGGCAGTATGAGAACGCATCGGAGCCGATAGTCGTTACCGAATCGGGTATATTAAGCTCCTGAAGATTGCTGCATTTGAAAAATGCCAACGTTTCAATGTCGATAACACCGTAAGGAATTGTTACGTATTGCAGGGAATAGCACTCAGCAAAGCAAAGCTCATTGATAACCGTAACGCTATCGGGGATAACAAATGAAGAGCAGCTGTTTTCAGTTTCAGTCACAAGACGGTTTTTGCCCGTAGCAACGGAGGGAATCTCCGTTTCAAGCTTCTGGTATTCAGTAAGATACGCAGCAGCTTCTTCAGGAGTGAGGGGAGCCGTTATTCCCAATTTAAGAGAAGCCTTGTATTCGGGGTTTTTTGCGGGATGCATCATAATCTCAACGGGAACACCGTTTTCACATCGGTATAGCACACCGTCAATTGATTTATAGTTTGGGTTTTTCTCGTCAACAAAAATTGCTTTAAGATTCTTGCAGGTGTAAAATGCCTTGGGATCGATAAGTTCAACCTTGTCGGAAATATAAATAAAGCTGAGTGCCTCGTTACAGTTGACGGCATATCTTCCGATCTCGCGTACGATCTTTGATGAATCGGTTTCATCCTTTTCGTTTCTTACATAGTCGATAATAAGAACCTGTCGGCTGTCACCGTGATATTCGGAAAGCATATAAGCACTGCTGTCCTCGGGGAATGCTTCGCTGGAGTTGTATGTATAAACATCCTTTGAAACCGTGCGGAAGCTGAAATACATTGAAAGTGTAATAAAGAAAATCAGGATGATAATAAAAGCGGCTTTTTTCAGCGCAACTTTACCGAAGATGCCCTTGGATGCATCGTCCTGTAGCAAGGATTCAGGCTTTTTTGCAAACATCGGGTCATACAGAAGTTCTTGGCTGCTTAATGGTATGTTTTCGTTTTCCATAAGTCGTCTCCTTTTCATCGATATTGCTTATATTATATATATAATGAACAGATTTTTCAAGTAAAGCAGATAAAATTTATTTATTATTCACATATCGATTTGCAATATGGTAAAAATGCTTGTCTTTTCGTCGTTTTGCCTATGCGGGAGAGTAAAAGTTTTCGGTTTTATACAAACGATAAGGTATTGACAATAAAAAATCACGGTGCTAAAATTATAACAATATTATTAAACCGTTGAAGCGGAAGTAAAGGCAATAAAAGGACCATACAGAGAGTCTGCGGTGCTGAAAAGCAGATTGGAAACCGATTGTTAAATGGGCCGCTGAGGGTGCAGTCAAATG
>JAZOOE010000082.1:0-5889 GCA_045654865.1 Acutalibacteraceae bacterium
GGGACTTATGATGCTTGGCGCTCTCCTTATTGCTCCCATTTTTGCTCTTTTTGCAGTTAATGCAGGTGAAGGCGTTGCACAGGTTCAGCTTTCCGACGGATATTGGAGTCTCTTCTCAAACTGGAAGGATATCGTATCGGGACTCGGATGGGGCTTAGGTTACTTCGGAATGCCTCACATTATCATCAGATTTATGTCTCTTCGTTCCGACAAGGATTTGAGAAAAAGTGCAAAGATCGGCATCAGCTGGACTACGCTTATTCTCATCTTCTCTGTTGCAGCCGGTGTGATAGGACACTTATTCTTAGGTGAAATTGCTGACAGCTCAACAGTTTTCATTCAGATGGTAAGAAAATTATTCCCCGCTATCATAAGCGGACTTCTGCTTTCCGCTATTCTTGCAGCCGCAATGAGCACAGCAGACTCACAGCTCCTTGCCTCTGCATCCGCTTTCTCAAGCGACGTTTACAAGCCTGTATTCAGAAAGAACAAAGCAAGCGACAAGGAAATGCTTTGGGCTGGCAGAATCGTTGTTCTGATTATTGCTGTTGTTGCTGTTCTTATTGCAACAAATCCAAACTCGGGTACTATTATGGGACTTGTTGAAAATGCATGGGGCGTTTTCGGTGCTGCCTTCGGCCCCGCAATTATGCTTTCGCTTTTCTGGAAGCGCTTTAACTTTGCTGGTGCCGTAGCAGGTATTCTCACTGGTGCCGCCGTTGATATTCTTTGGCTCATTTTCTTAAAGGATCTCGGAATTTATGAGATCATTCCCGGCTTCTTTGCAAGCTTGATTGTTGCAATCGTTGTTTCGCTTGTAACAAAGGCTCCCTCGCAGGAGGTTAATGAATTGTTTGACAAGGCTGCTTCGAAAGACAGCATTGACTAAAGACCTCACTATAAGAATACAAGGATGTCTGTTTTCGGCATCCTTGTATTCTTTTTGTATCAAAATTCTTTTTTATATTGCGAACTAAAGGGTTTTGTTATATTATTGAATAAAAGCCTTAACTTGCAGATTTAAAAGCAAGTAAAAAATCTTACGGAGTTAAAAATGTTTAATTTTTTTATTGACGAAAATTCAAGATTCAACAATTGTTATATCATTGGCGGAAGCAACTATAATCATCTGATCAACGTTTTACGGATGCGTACGGGCGATACCCTTCTTATCAGCGAATCAGGACAAAGCAATCTGTGCAGGATCACGGAAATCACACCTGAAGCAGTTACGGCAGAAATCATCGAGGAAAATTTCAATGACACGGAATTGCCCGTAAAAATATACCTTTTTCAAGGACTTCCGAAAAGCGACAAGCTTGAAATGATAATACAGAAAACCGTAGAATTAGGGGCTTTTTGCATCATTCCGACAGAAATGCACCGATGCATTGTGAAAGTTGAGGAAAAGAAGAAAAAGAGTAAGCTTGAACGTTGGAATGCCATTTCAGAAAGTGCGGCAAAGCAAAGCAAACGAAATATAATTCCTAAGGTTGATGATATTCTAAGTTTTGAAAAAGCACTTGAATTTGCAGGCTCCCTTGATCTGATACTTCTGCCTTACGAATCAAAAAACGGTATGGAAGATACTAAAGCAGCATTGGAGCTTCTTCGACCTGGTATGAAAATCGGAATCTTTATTGGCCCCGAGGGCGGATTCGAAGAAAAGGAAGTAAACAGAGCACTTAACTGCGGTGCTAAGGTCATTTCTCTGGGAAAAAGAATTCTCAGAACGGAGACAGCCGCTGTTGCCGCAGTGACTATGTGTATGCTTCACACGGAAATGAATCTGACAGGAGAACCGAAATGAAAATACTGCCCCCTGATTTTGAATCAAGAATGAAGAGCTTTCCCGGATTTGATTTTCCGGCATACACGGAAGAGCTGAACCGTTCTCCCGTAAAATCATTCAGAATAAATACGGATAAAATTTCCGTCAGTGATTTTGAAGCAATAAACGTATTCGGCAAGACTCGGATACCTTACGTAGATAACGGGTATTACCTCGACTATGAAAAAGCGGGAAATCATCCCTTTCACCATGCCGGACTTATTTATATTCAGGAACCCGCGGCTATGGCCCCCGCAGAATGTATTGATATTGAGCCCGATTGGATAATTCTTGATATGTGTGCCGCCCCCGGAGGAAAAAGCACACAATTAAAAAACAAGCTCGGCCCAAACGGAGTTATTGTTTCCAATGAAATTGTCTCGTCCCGATGCCGTATCCTTACCGGTAACATTGAAAGACTTGGCCTTTCAAATGCTGTAACAACCTGTATGGATACAAAAAGGCTCTCAAAATATTTCAGAAATTCCTTTGATCTTATTATGTGTGATGCCCCCTGCTCGGGAGAGGGAATGTTCCGTAAGGATGATACGGCAATTGAAGAATGGAGCATAGACAACGTTAAGCTTTGTGCCTCAAGACAGCTGGAAATTCTCGAAAATGCCCTTGAGCTGCTAAAGCCCGGCGGAATTATAATATACGCAACATGTACGTTTTCTTTAGAAGAAAATGAGATGCTCGTTGACAGCTTCCTGAAAAAACACGATAGCTTTAAGCTTCTTGATGTAAAAAAAGAGGTTAAGGACAATACTGTTCCCGGTATCTGCTTTGAAGGCAGCTCTGCCGATTTGTCGTTAACAAGAAGATTTTATCCCTACGTTTCAAAGGGCGAGGGACAATTTATGGCAGTATTAAAAAATACTGAGCCCTGTTTTTCGGAGTCTGTACTTCCCCATCCAAAGCCTGAAAAAATTGATCGGCTTGTTCAGGATTTCCTGAATGATACGCTTGAAGAATACCCCACGGAAGAGCTTACGATCTATAACGGCACTCCTGTAATATATAACGGCAGACTGAATATTCACGACGGCTCCGCTTTTTCCTGCGGAATAACAATCGGTGAAATAAAAAAGAATTACATTCAGCCTCACCATCAGTTCTTTATGGCTATGGGACATTTATTCAAAAGAAAAATTGATTTTCCCGCTGACAGCACAGAAATAAAAAAATATCTTCACGGCGAGGAGATAGACGTAAATTGCCCCAACGGCTGGGCTGTAATTACGGTTAACGGCTACCCTCTCGGCGGCGTTAAGGTGGTAAACTCTAAAGCAAAAAATCATTATCCCAAAGGATTAAGATTAAAAAACATATAACAAAAAACATAGCTTTAATTTATTTGTAGCCCCCATCTGTTTTTTGTCATTTCTTCAAAATTTTTATTATTAATACATCAAGATAAGAGCAGTAAAAAACGAAGGTTTTTTACTGCTCTTATTCTGTATAAAATATTACCTATGAAGCTTTGATTTTGCAAAACCCATCAAAAACCTGATTTCTTCCACTTTAAACACAAGAGAAAAAACAAGATAAACAGCAACACCTGTAATTACCTGCAAACCAAGACTCAGAATTACATTCATATTTATCATACCGACAGCAAAGCTTGCAGCCCCCATTGCAACAGACAACAACAGCGGAACAAGTATATCCCTGAGCTGTTCTCGGAATCTGTATCCAATTATTTTCATACTGAAAATACCATTCAATATTAATTCAAGCAACGAATTCAAGGGCAATGTCCAAGCAACGGCTTCAACACCAAAATTCATAGCTATAACTATTGAAAGCAGCAATACCGGCTTCTTAATAAATTCCATTTTCAGAACAATACCACTATTTCCGGTTGCTTTCAGCGATTGTAAAATTATCGTAGGAATTATAGATATCATACATTCAATACAGATAATTCTGATAAAAGGAATCATCAAAAGCCACTTTTCTGTATACAATGCAATTACTAAATTTTCAGCAACACAAATCATGCCGGTCATCATAGGAAAAATTATATACGCCAACATCTTGACGCTGCGACGAGAAACAGCCTTCACTTGCTGAATATCATCACCGACATTTGACATTGCCGGAAAAAGCACACTTATAAGAGTAGTATATATATTATTTCTGACCATCTGAGGGAGTGTTTTGCCTTTTGTATAATATGCCAAATCTACTGAATCATATTTCAATCCTATTACCATTGAATTAAGATTATTAAATATTGTACCTATAAGATCTGCAGCCATAATTTTCCAACCATAGCTTATCAAAGGGGCAGCCTCTCTCAAAGAGAAATTTCCTTTTGGAATCCATTTAGCAACAACAGATAATAAAATAGCATCAGAAACCGCAGCAACAAGGTTCTGGGCAACCAATGCCCATACACCAAAGCCTTTCACAGCCATAATTATACCTACCGCAGCAGATAAAACAACTCCGATTATTGTTGCAAAGAAAAACTTTTTAAAATCCAACTTTCTGGAAAGAAGAGCTGACGGTACCTGTTGAATGGAGCAAATCGGAAGTCTTAATGCAAAAACTCTGATAACAGATGTAAGTAAAGGATCTTCATAAGCCGTCGCTATCAACGGGGCTGCAAAAAACATAACCCCGTAAAGTACAACGCTTAAAATAACACCGCAATAAAATATTGTTGAAATCTCAGTTTCATTAATATTTTTTTTCTGAATAAGAGACGTATTTAATCCGCTTATAACAAAAACATTGGCTATTTCAATAAATATCATTACTATTGCAACAACACCGAATTCCTCCGGTGCAAGCAATCTGGCAAGTATTACGGAAACAACAAATGAGACACCTTGAGCAAAAAGCCGTTCGGCAAATTTCCAGACAACACCTGTCGCAATCTTTTTTTCTGAATTATGATTATCCATATTATTCTCTTAACAACCAATCACAAAATGTATTCTCATTCGAAGCAGCGACATTCCATCTGAGCTTCTGAGGAGTATTTTTAATCATACTAATTATATCGCCATTATATTTTTTATCCAAAAGCCACGCCAAAGTAAACATATTGTCAGAAGTCTTCAGTGTTTTATCCAATACACAATCATCCAATCCGTATTTTTTACAAATCATCAAGACTGCATCAATAAATAAATAAATCGAATATGTACGATACTTCAGATAATACTGCTTAAATATTTCATCTACTGCCTGAACAAAAATTCCGTTCTTTCGCGATGCGATAAAAAATCCTGACCAAGTGCATTCGAAATTATCATACCTTAAAAAATCGCGGCTTGTTGAAAATTCAAGCGATGTAAATGACTTATCAGCAAGGTCTTCAAGCAGGTTAAGCTCTGACATAAATAATATTGTAGAATCTATCCAAATACCGCCGTTATTCTTCAACAGATTAAATCGCAAAATATCGGAAAAGGTCTGCACGGATATTTTATCTTTTTCAAAATCGCTGATAATTATAGGATGAATATCCGTATAATCTTTATAGTTGTTTTTATCAATTCCTATAATATTAAAGCCTTGGTGATATCTGCACACAGAATCAAAGCACTTTTTCACAATTGCGGGGGCATTTTCGAAGCCATCCCACCAAAAAACAAAAATATTCTTTTCGATGGAACACTCCGAAACATCTGTGCGTTGATTCAAATACTGATTCAAAACCCCAATAACACGTTTTTCAATCATCGGAAGCTGAGAATTCATATCTTCATATGCATTATCTCTGTCAATCTGATATCTAAGAAGCCTCGTGGCACGAATCAGCCCCTTTTTTATAACTTTTGAGCCCCAGAAAAATATGTAACGCTTTATCGTAAGCACAAATTTAAGAACCCATTTGAGAAAATTTCCTATAAAACTTCCCCTCAAAAAATCTTTAATTTTCTCAATTAAAGATTTTTTGCATTTTCTCATATATTCACAGGCAACACAATAATCTGCATCCTTTTTCAAAAGCTTTATAATGTGTCTGTATTCATTTTTATTTGAAGCTTTTGTACGCGTACAAATACCCTGTACCAAAAAATAATACAACATATACGCCT
>JAZOOE010000083.1:0-11333 GCA_045654865.1 Acutalibacteraceae bacterium
GCGGCTTGTAGTAGCTTAAAAATCTTTTTAACATTTTCTTTCCCTCTGAAATTTTTTTGGAATAATCACAGTAATTATATTTCTCTTCCAAAAATTTGTCAATCGGGAAAAGGAGATATTTAAATAATTATTATATAAATTTCGTATATTTTGTATAAATAGAGCCGATTATATCCCCCTTATGAGAGGCTTTACGGATTGAGGTAGTATATAGTTGTCCCAAAGACAAAAAAATCAGTAAAGGAAGTCGGATTTATGAAGAATTATCAGAAAACAATGATCGGAATAAAGACAGACGCTGTCTGTTATGTAACAAGGGAGGATGTTTGATCATGGCTGTAAGACCTATTTTTGTGCCTTTCCCGAAGGCTCCTTACTTTGTGAAAATAGATACCTCGTTTGAGTGGAACGCGGGACAAGCGCCTTCTCAGAAGAAAAAGAACGTAGCGGCTCTCCACGAGGCGTTTACCTGCCGTTATCCCGAAAAGTCTGTGCTTGAAATATCCACCAAATCCTTGCAGGAGGAGGGGATAAGGCTTAGTGCCTTCAATCTTCTGAAGTTTATTCCCTCATTGGGAAAAAGCATTTCCGTGGAGTGTGCATATCAGGGCTCAAAGGCATTTGAGAGAGGCGGTCCTTATACGGACCTTTATGAAAAGACCTCGAGGCAGGCAAAGCTGGACGAGAGATTGACCGACAGCGGCAGACTTGTGCGCTTCAGCTTTGAGGGTGAGAGCTTCCCGTCTGCACCTCACAGCACCTTCTATGACTGGCTTTACATAAATGCGCTTTCCGAAAATTCCGAGCTTGCCCAAAAGGTTCTCGGATACGACGGCTTTACGGATATTGAATTCAATCCCGAAAGGGGCGTCAGCTGTCAGGCTCAGTCAGCGGCAATATATAAGTCACTTTATTCGCTGGGGCTTGTTGATGAATGTAGGGATTTCAACAGCTTCAGGGCACTTTTAACACGATAAATTAAGCCTTCAATTGAGGAATACACAGGCTTTTATAAAATACTGTAAAAAAGGAGCTGAAAAAACGAAGAATGCATAAAACAAAATAAAGCAAGGGGTGAAAAGCGAAGAAGCACAGAACAAAAAAATCGGGGAGATGTAAAAAAACGAAAGCTTTTTACATCTCCCCGAACTGTTTTAAAAAACGGAAGAGTCCGTTATAACGGTGACGGTGTTATTGCGGCAGACGGCAAAGCCCTCGCCGTATTCCTCGCTGAAAATAAGCTGTCCCTCTTTTTTTGCGCTGATCGTGCCCCTTGCCGTTGCAAAGAGGCTGTCGGCGTGTCCCGTGCGTATTCCGTACAGACCTCCGCCTCCCGAATTATCGGAATCCGCGACTGTGAGAATTATGCTGTCGCAGAATATATCTTCCTTTGCTCCCGAGGGAGTTACTATTTTAAGAGTAAGCATTATATCACCGTATCCGCTTATTTGTTTCTGTTGTAAACGTCGTCAATTGTGCCTGCATTGAGGAAATACTGCTCGGGAATCTGATCGCATTCGCCGCTGAGGATTGCCTCCATACCCTCTATTGTTTTTTCAAGAGGCACGTATACGCCCTTTAAGCCGTTGAATGCCTCTGCAACGTGAAGAGGCTGACTGAGGAAGCGCTGAACTCTTCGGGCGCGCTTTACTGCCGCCTTGTCCTCTGCCGGCAGATCCTCCATACCGAGGATAGCAATAATATCCTGAAGCTCGTTATACTTCTGGAGAACCCTTTGTGTTTCCTTTGCCGTCTTATAGTGCCTTGTGCCCACAATATCGGGGAGAAGTATTCTTGAGGAGGATTCGAGAGGATCAACAGCGGGATAAATTCCCAGCTCAACTATTTTTCTTGAAAGCACCGTGGTGGCGTCAAGATGTGAAAAGGTAGTTGCGGGAGCGGGATCTGTAAGGTCATCGGCGGGCACGTAAACTGCCTGAACCGAGGTTATGGAGCCGTTACCCGTGGAGACGATTCTCTCCTGAAGCTTTCCCATTTCACTTGCAAGGGTGGGCTGATAGCCAACCGCTGAGGGCATTCTGCCGAGAAGCGCGGAAACCTCGCTTCCTGCCTGTGAGAATCTGAAAATGTTGTCTATGAACAACAGCACGTCCTTGTGGGAGTTTTCTCTGAAATATTCCGCCATGGTAAGACCGACAAGGGGAACTCTCAGTCTTGCTCCCGCCGTTTCGTTCATCTGTCCGAAAACAAGCGCTGTCTTGTCAAGAACTCCCGACTGCTTCATTTCGTTATAAAGGTCGTTGCCCTCTCTTGAACGCTCGCCTACACCCGCAAAAACGGAATAGCCGTCGTGCTCAAAGGCAACGTTTCTGATAAGCTCCATTATCAGAACGGTTTTTCCTACACCCGCGCCGCCGAAAAGTCCGATCTTACCGCCCTTGACGTAGGGAGTCATAAGGTCGATGACCTTGATACCCGTTTCAAGGATTTCGTCGGATGCCACGATGTCGGCAAAGCCGGGAGCGGGATGATGTATGGGCCAGCGTTTGCCCGTTTCTATGGGCTCGCCGTTATCAATGGGGGAGCCGAGCACGTTTACCATTCTTCCCAGTGTTTCCTCGCCCACGCTTATTTTTATGGGCTCACCCGTATCTATTGCGGTAAGGCCTCTTGAAAGACCGTCCGTGGAATGCATTGAAATGCAACGGACGATGCCGTTTCCGAGATGCTGGGATACCTCAAGCAGAAAGGTATGTCCGTCCTTTTCTATTTTTACCGCGTGGAAAATATCGGGTATTTCAAACGTATCAAAAAGAATATCTACTACGGGGCCGGTAACTCTCATTACCATACCTACGGAATCTTTAGCCATAATTACCTCCGGGTAACGATTATGAGCGTGAGGTTTCAAGCACGTCTGCCGTAACCTCGCTTTGTCTTTTTCTGTTTATCTGTATTTCAAGCTGAGAAGCGTATGCAGAGGCGGTATCATAAGCCGAGCGCATAGCTGTAAGCGTTGCCGCCTGAGCTCCGAGAGAGGTCTGGGCTATAATGCCGAAGACGGATGCGAAAAGCACCTTTTTTGAAATGCTTTCCATAACCGTTTTTTTATCAGGAATGAAAAGCGGCTCATTGTCCTTTTCTTTTTCAGCGGAAGCGGCGGGGGCGAAAAGCTCCCTTGCCTCAGGCTGCTGCTGTAAAACGGTTTTGTATCGGGGGAATACTGCGTACACAGTGCCGATCTTTCCCTCTTTTCTCATTCTCAGGATCTCCTCAAGGAAATCCGAAGCCTCTTTTTCATCGGGTATCTCAGAGAAAACGAAGGGCGTGCCCATATTGATTCTTTTTTCCGAAAAGAAGGACAGGCTCTTTTTTGAGCAGGGGAAAACTATCGTGCTTTCGGGAAGCTCTGAGAGAAATGAGAGTGCGAAATTCAGCGTTTCCGTGTTGAATGCGCCGCACATACCTTTGTTGGAGGTGAAAACGAACAATGCGGGAGGTGCAGCCTCAGCCGCGGCGGGGAAAAAGGTGTTTATTTCATCTGCATATTTCTCGTAAAGCCCGAAGCATTTTTCGGAATATGCGGAATATTCTCCGAAAAAACGGTTCAGCATCGAATATTTTGTGGATGAAACGGTTTTCATTGCCTTAGTCATTTTTTCGGTGGAACGGACTGCCTTAAGCTTTTTCTTAAGCTCCTGTAACGTTGCCATATCAATACCTCTCGGTGAATTCCCTTACAGCCGCACGAACCTCGTCTGCCGTTTCGGGAGACATTTTTTCACCGCTTTCAAGGAGTCTGTAAAGCGCCGTTTTCTCTTTTATGAAGAATTCAAACAGACCGTTTTCATAGTCCGTATCCTCAAGCTCTGCCTTGCCCGTAAGATTTTCGGAAACGGCAAAGAGGATAAGAGCCTGCTTCCAGCTGGCAAGGGGCTGATATCTGCCCTGCTTGAGCGTTGCCGTAAGGCGCTTGCCCGAATCAAGAGTCTGCTTTGTTACGTCGTCAATATCCGTGCCGAACTGTGTGAAATCCTGAAGCTCTCTGAATTGTGCAAGCTTTGTGCGAAGCGAGGATGATACCTGCTTCATAAGCTTATTCTGAGCGGCGCCGCCCACACGGGAGACGGAAAGTCCTACGTTGACGGCGGGGCGCTGTCCCTCGTTGAACAGCTCGCTGTCAAGGAATATCTGTCCGTCGGTAATGGATATTACGTTTGTGGGAATATATGCTGATATGTCGCCTGCAAGAGTTTCTATTATGGGCAGAGCCGTAATAGAGCCGCCGCCGAGGGCATCGCTCAGATGTGCCGAGCGCTCAAGAAGACGGGAATGAAGATAGAATATGTCACCGGGATATGCTTCTCTTCCCGAGGGACGGTGAAGAAGCAGTGAAAGCTCTCTGTAAGCTACGGCGTGCTTTGAAAGATCATCGTAAACGATAAGCACGTCACGTCCGCTGTACATAAAGTGCTCTGCGATTGCGGTGCCCGAGAAGGGGGCAATATACTGCAATGCCGCGGATTCCGAGGCGGATGCGGACACGATGACCGTATAATCCATAGCATCGTGCTTTTCAAGTGTTTCTCTGATTTCAGAAATAAGAGATTCCTTTTGTCCGATAGCCACGTATATGCAGACGGTGTTCTTGCCCTTCTGATTGAGTATGGTATCAATGGCGATGGCGGTTTTGCCCGTTTGTCTGTCGCCGATAATGAGCTCTCTTTGTCCCTTGCCGATGGGAACCATGGCGTCAATTGCCTTGATGCCCGTAAGCAGGGGAGTGTTGACGGGGGCGCGATCGAGAATAGCGGGTGCGCTTGCCTCAATGGGACGCTTTCCCTCTACTGCAAGATATCCGTTTCCGTCCACGGGATTGCCTCTGGGATCGATAACTCTTCCGAGAAGCGAGTCTCCCACGGGCACGGATGCGATTCTGCCCACTCTTCTGACCTTGCTTCCGCTTTCGATATGCTCGAATTCTCCGAATATTACACAGCCGATGCGGTCAGACTGAATGTCAAGCACCATGCCGCGGTCGCCGCATTCAAACTCAATGACCTCGCCGTACATAATGTCCGCAAGACCGTCCATCCAGCATATACCGTCGGAAATGGTAAGAACTCTGCCCAGCTGATATTTGTTTACTGCGGGCTGATAGTTTTTTGCGGTTTTGAGAAAATCGTCCGTAACCTCTTTTACTGCATTGTCGCTGACAAGAGGCTCACGGTTAAGTCTTCTTTCAAAATGATAAAGCTCCTCCGATACGGTGCTGTCATACACGGTATCTCCGATTCTGAGTCTGAGTCCCGCAATAAGCGAGGGATCAGTTTTTACCCAGAGAGAGGTTTTGCCGTTGACCGTGTCAAGAAGCGCTGTGGTTGCCTTATCCACCCTTTCCACAAGCTCGTCTGCAAGGGGAAATGCGGAGGTAAGGGTGACGTAAAGCACGGCGTGGTGCTTGAGATACGCCATATCACCCGGTGTAAGCTGTATCTGCTGAAGAATTGAATCTACGGCAGAAGCCTCCTTGGCTCTTATTGCGCTGTAATAGGGCTCGGTGAGAAAGAGCTCTCTGACGGTTTCGCTGAAGGTGCCCATAAGCTCCTTTTTTACCTTATCCGTCATAAGGCGGTGTATTTCACGGCATTCTCTTTCTCCGAAAAGACGTATAGCCTGAAGCTTTTTGCCTGCAAGACGTCTTTCCTCTTCAACGGCATCGGGAAGCTGCAGCTGTGAATTATCGGGAACGGGCTCGGAAAACTCAGGCAAGGGCGTGTTTTCCGTTTCCTGTGCCTCGTCCAGCTGACGGTTTATCCGTTCAAGCCTGCCGCCGAATATTCTTTTTACCGTTTTTCGTCCGGCAATAACAAGAATTGCGGCAAGCAAAAGGAAATTTATTATAACGTATTGTATTTCCATATTTGTCTCCGTTTGGTTAGCGATAGTAATCCGAACCGTGTTTTTGTCGGATTATTCCCGCCGCTTCATTGTTAAAATCCTCGTCAATCCGAAAGGATTGACTCCGGTTTTGCCTTGAATTGCCAAAAATCCTCCCGAGAAAAAATCTTCGACCTGAAATCGGAGATTTTTCAGATGATTTTTGGATATTGAGGGTGCTGAAAGGCTGACGCTTTCCAAAACCGAAGTGCCGAAAAGCGCTGAAAGGGCCTGATTTCGGGCAGGCTCGGATTACTGCCGTCACCCTATGTGTATACGGGAGGGGGCTACTGTGAGATAAGCCGCTCGGCAAAGGCTTTTGCTATTTCGTCAACCGATTCGGAAAAATGCTGTTTGATAGCCTCTTTTTCTGTCTCCGTTACCCTTTTGTATTCCTCTACTCGGGCAAAGCGAGCAGCTTTTTCCTCTTCGATCTGAGTCTTGCTTTGTATGCGGATCAGCTTCAGTTCACCGTTTATAAAGTTGTTTCTTTGTATTTTTGCATCCTCGTTTATTATCTCAAGTCTTTTCTCGTGTTCCTTTGTAAGAGCCTCAAGCTCCTCTTTTTTCTTCTGTGCCAGAGCAATTCTTTCCTTTCTTGCGTCAAGCACCCGAAGCACCGGCTTAAAAAGAAGATTTCTGAGAATGAGCATAAGTAAAAGGAAGCATATTACAGTCCATAAAACAACAGGTAACTGTATGTTCATAATTCAACCTCAGATTTTTGAAATAAGCATAAATGCAATAAGAAGTCCGTAAATGGTAAGAGCCTCCATAAGAGCAAGGGCGATAATGAGGGTTGAACGGATATCCTTTGCGGCGTCGGGCTGACGTGCGATGCTTTCCATTGCGGATTTTGCCGTGAGTCCCTGTGCGATAGCGGGAGCTACAGTGCTGACTGCGATTGCTATTGCTGCTGCGAGAGCGATGATTGCTGAATTTGTCATTTTTATTGTCTCCTTTGAGTTTAATTATTCTTCTTCTGTTGCTTCGTCAAGATATATTGAAACGAGCATTGTATACACCATTGCCTGCAATGAGCAGAACAAGAGGGATAATACCATCATTACGACGGGAACGCCTATGGGGAAAATTTCATAAAGCTGATGCGTTACCATTTCCTCACCGTAAACGTTACCGAAAAGTCTCAGTGCCAGAGAGGCGGGCTTTATTATTTCATCAAGTAAAAGCAGAGGAAGCATTATGAAGATGGGGCTTACGAATCTTTTGAAATAATGCTTCACGCCTTTTTTGAGCCCTGCACCCTGCAGGAATATGAAAGTGAGCACGCCAAGTCCCGCCGTGACGGACAAGGACGCAGTGGGTGCCTTGAGCCAATCCGTAAGACCGACTCCGGGAATGAGTCCCGAATAGTTTGCAACTATTATGAAAATGAAAAGAGAGCCGAGGAAGGTAAAATATTTACGGCTTTTCTCTCCCAGAAGATCATAAAAGAAGCCGTCAAGATATTCCACCGCCGTTTCGATCACGTTCTGAAGCTTTCCAGGGCGCTCCTTCAGCGTTGCCCTTACGATAAGGCAAAGCACGGTGATCACCGCGAGGATCACCCACATCATAACTACCTCGCCCGTGATATCAAGGATTCCTCCCAGACTGAAAAGAACCTTTGAGGGTTCACCCATTCTTATCTCCCTCCTTTTCCTCTTTCTGTTTTTCGGATATTGATCTGTTTGTCTTTATAAGCTTAAGAGTAGACAGTATCATCGGCAGCGTGATTCCCAATGCGCCGCCGGCAAGAAGCCACGTTCTGTCCCAGGGAGTATAGCCCGCCGTAAAAAACAATACCGCAAGATAAAGCACCTGTATCAGCTGTCTTACAAAGGATACCGCAGGGAATTTATCCGGACTGTGCTTTATAAAGTAATCGGAAAGCTTATAGTTGACAAAGCATATCAGCGCACCGACGGCAAATGCCGCAAGGGCACCGATAATATCGTTTTCCATAAAATCACCTCTTTATAAAATGCATTATAATCCTTTTATATGCCCTTTGCAATATTAATAATTAAACATTTTGTTTACATTTTTTAATGTTTTTGCTATTATTTAATAAATATATAAATCGGTGGTGCTTATATGATTTCTTACAACGGTTTGCAGGGAGATTATCCCGTGTTTGATTTTGAGGATTTTATTTTCTCCCGCAAAAAGCCCTTTCCCGATAACAGAATACTTGATTTTCTGACGCTGGGCCCCTTTGTGCTTCATACGGACGGCTCATTTGAATCGGAGCATTTTTATGAAAGAGACAAAATTCTCCGTGAGGACTATATGGCGGCAGACGGCGGTGAGACGGCAGCGGCTCCGGTGCTTGGCGGACGCGTAAGGAACAGATATTACGGTGACGAATATCTTTTCTGGAAAAAGGGCTTTATCAAATGGAATTGTCTGCGCTTTGACAACGAGGAGGATGCCTGCGATCCCGCACTTTACGTGACTCAGCAGAGAAATGCCGTTTACTATGCGGCGTTCTACGTGCGCTGTAAAAGGGAGAGCCGAGCCGTTATATGCTATGAGAATTCGGGCTCCTGTCTTTTTATAAACGGAGAAAGCGTTGATTTTCGTCCCTACGGCAGAGTAAAGGGCTTGTGGGGGCTGGGCTTCCAGCGCGCCGTTACCCTCAGAGAGGGACTCAACCTTATAATGTTCAAGATAAGACCCGGTTATATTGCCGACAGTATGGATATTTCAATGTCAAACTGCTCGGTTTTCCCCGTTATCCTCTCGGACGACGATATTATGCTTACCACTCCCTCCGTTACTGCGGCATATACGGGTGAGCTTGGGGCGGAGCGTCAGGTGTTCCCCGCCTTTGCCGCCGCGTGCCGTGATATTGCAGGCAAGACCGTAAGCTATGACTTCGGGGAAATAACGCTTCCCGAAATGAAGGCAGGGCAGGTGCTTCCCGTTCGCTTTGAGATTCCTGCTCCCGAGTCCCGCTGTGTGACGGCACAGGTGGGAATAGGAGATCAGCGTGCGGAATATTTCTTCCCCGTATCACCCTATGACGGCTTCAGGGGAAACGAGCACATATATTCAGACTTCCATTTTGACACAACCTATCATCAGGAGCAGAGAACCTATGCTCTTGGTGCTATGCACATAACAAAATCCATTATCGAAAGACTGATTGCCAATCCCGATTTCAAGGCAACGCTTTCGGAGATAGATTATCTTCATCCCTACTATTCCTTATATCCGTCCCACCGTCAGACTCTGAGAGATGCCTTTTCCTCGGCAAGGGCAGAGGCGGACTGCTTTTATAATCAGCCCAACGACCTTACCTCCTCGGGTGAGGCATTCGTAAGAAACCTCGTTTACGGTCAGCTTTATCACCGCGACGTGCTGGGAAGACTCAATAACGTTTATCAGCCGGGTGACGTATTCGGACATTTTTCTCAGCTTACCCAGATCTGTAAAAAGGGCGGCTGTGACTATATAAAATGGGGAAAAATGATGCTTGGCACGGACAGCCTTTTCCGTCACGTTTCCCCCGACGGCACAAGTCTTCTCCACGATAAAAATATGAACAGAGCCGAAGCCGTGCGTCTGGGCGTTGACGGCTGTGACGCCTCCTCGTGTGCGCTTTCGTATGTGGAGGCTTACCCCAGAGAGGGTGACACCTCATGGATGAAGAATACCGTGTCCCACGCGGCGTTTTCGGTTTTCTCGGAGCTTGCAAGGGACGTAAATCAGAGTGCACGGAGAGACCTGAAGGAGGGCACGGGCAAAATAGAATATTGCTCAAGAGATATAACACAGCATCATTCGGGCGTGCTTCTTACAAGAACGGATTTCAAGCAGGCTAACCGCCTTTGCGAAAATCTGCTCGTTACCGCTGAAAAGCTTTCCTCCGTAGCCTTTATGTACGGAAGAGCATATCCCGACAAGGCTCTCGATAAGGCGGCAAGACAGCTGCTGTGCGCTCAGCACCACGATTCCGTAACCGGCACAAACAACGAGATTTCATTTATAGATCTTATGATAGAATACCGTGAGTGTGCGGATATTCTTGCAAATATCATTGAGGATACAAGCGCATTCATTGCTTCCCTTGTAAAAACCGATAACCGTCAGGATTGCGTTTTCGTGTTCAATCCCCTTACGTGGGAAAGAGGCGGAAAATGCTTCTTCAACGTGCCCGAGGGATATAAGAATGAAAAATTCGTTATTCTTACGGATATAAGGGGCAGAGAATATACCGCAGAGATAAAGAACGGCAGAGGAATGTTTTATGCTCTGCGTCTTCCCGCTATGGGCTACAGCGTTTTCAGAATCTCCCGTGCTCCCTCTGAGGAAAAGACGGTGTCGGATTCCTGCGTTATCGAAAATTCAAAATTCCGAATAGAGCTTGACGCGGCAAGAGGCGGAACGATAGTGTCTCTTTATGACAAAAAGGAGAAAAAGGAGCTTGTTGACAAGGGGGCTCGAGCTCCTGCAAACACGGTTTACGTGCTCAAGGAGATCCACGACAGAATGGAGACTCAGCACGAGCTTTATACCACGGGACACCGTATGCTTTCAAGTGATTTTGAGGCACAGATCAGATGTGAAAAAACGTCCTTCTATCAGAGGGCTGTCGTAAGGGTGAAGCTTGACACCGTAGCACAGCTTATTCAGGAGATAACCCTTTATAAGAATTCGGATACTGTAGATTTCAGATGTATAGTTGAGGATTATCAGGCTGAGGACGATCTGTTCAGCGTTACCTTCCCCCTTGATATAGAGGGCGCGGGAGTGCTGTTTGATGACCGCTTTGCGTCTCACGTTTCAACGCGCTCCAAAAAATATATGTCCTTCCAGACTCATCAGTATGCATCCTTCTCAGGCTGCAGAGTGCTTCCCGCGAATCAGTGGTTCGGCGTGGGAACTACCGTCAGAGCCGAGCTTTGCGGCGGTGCGGCGTTTAATTTCGGTATGACTGCCGTTATAAGACGTGATGAGGTTGTTCAGAGAGAGCTTGCCGACAGAATTCTCTTCGCTCTGACGAAAAAGGCTGTTCCCGTAACTCTTTACAGCGACCGCGAAAAGCACGGCGGCAGAAAAATAATCCATTTCAACGAGGATATTTATTCCACCGACACGAGAATTGTTGTGGCGCTTTCGGGGGATGAAAATGAATATGCCCACAAGCTGCTTTCATCCTTAAAGGAAAAGGAGCGTGCGAAAATTGAAAAAAGGATAGCCTCCGAGGGTGCGGCGGTAGTTTATTTCAGAGATTCCGACAACATTTATAAAAAGAGTGTGGACGTGCTTCTTCTTACCGGAAAAACGAGGGAGGCTCTTGAAAAAATCATATCGGAGCTGGAGTCTGCGCTTTCGGCGGGACACGTGCTTCCTCTTGAAAATGCCGTTCTTACAGCCGAGGCTCCCGAGGCTGAGGACTACGGCTGTGTGCTTATCAATAACGG
>JAZOOE010000084.1:0-19091 GCA_045654865.1 Acutalibacteraceae bacterium
GATGAAACTCTCTCATTCCCCTATGTTTTCATTGTTGGTGCTGTTGTTATGATTGTAGGTATGCTTGTTCTCCTTTTCTTCGTTAAAGAAGAAGACACAAGCATCAAGCTCAAAGGCGAGCTCAATCAGTATGCTGATGCAAAGGCTAAAAAGGCTGCTGCTAAAGCAGAAGCAAAAGCACAGAAAGCTGCTCTTAAAGCTATCAAGCTTTCAAAGGCAGAAAGAAAAAGTCTTGTCTTTATGCTGGGCACTCTTTTCTTCCTTTTCTGTGCATCCAACGCTATCACAACCTTCTTCTCACTGTTTGCTCAGGAAATTCTCCATATGATCACCTCCGAGGCAACCTTCATTATGCTTATCTTCGCAGTCTGCTCAGGTGCCGCCGCTATCCCCGCCGGCAAGATGGGCAAGAAGATGGGCAGAAAGAAGACTATTATGGCAGGTCTTGCAGTTTTCCTTGCAGCCTTCATCGTTTTCTTCGGTGTGTTCGTAGGTATGCTGGGAGGAAAGGGCCTTTCAATCAACAACTATGTTACTGTAAACAACGCATATATTGCTATTGACGAAAACATAAACGCATACAACGCCGACGTAAGCGCAGCCGCTCAGGATGAGGGCAGAACGCTTGCTGATGATGAGGTGCTCACAATTGAGGGCTTCCTTGCATACAAGGCAGGCGAAGAAATGTCCGATGAGGTCAAGGGCTATTATGAGGCCTACGAGGTTATGCTTACCGAGGATCTGGGCGAGGGTATCTACGGCGAAATCGTTGCAGTTGCAAATGAGGTTCTCGAAACGGGAACAGAGGATTTTGTAACAGCTCTCGGCGCTATCGTTGATACGGTTGATTCTGTAACAGACGTTCTCAGAATCCTTATTTACCCCGTTCTTATTCTCGGCGGTGCCGCTAATATGTTCATCACCGTTAACACTCTTCCCCTTGTTCTTGAAATCGGCGGTGTTGAAAAGGTCGGTACCTTCACGGGCTACTATTACACTGCAACCTTCTCCGCTCAGATTGCTTCTCCCATTCTCTACGGCTTTATAAGAATGTTCGCAGGCACGTATATGTCGCTGTTCTACTACAGCCCCGTAATGTTCGCTCTTGCGGTTATCCTTATCGCATTCGTAAAGCACGGTGAAGCTATCCCCGACGAGCTCATCAAGGAAGCAGAGGAAGCGGAATAAGCTTTATAAATAACTGAATCTGAGGCGCCCCCGCAAGGAGGGTGCCTCGTTTTATATCAGCAAACAAAAAAGGAATAAACACTTCTTCGGCAAATACAGCCGGAAAGGCAGAAGCATTCATCCGCACATATTTAAAAACATTTAATAAAATTTTGAAAATATCTATTGACAAGCAAACAAATAGTGTGTATAATATCCACTGTCGCAAATGTGCGGATGTAGCTCATCTGGTAGAGCGCCACCTTGCCAAGGTGGAGGTAGCGAGTTCGAGCCTCGTCATCCGCTCCAGAAGCCGAATGCAAAAGCATTCGGTTTTATTTTTTCCTCTTCCCTGTTACTTATTTCTATTCAGGCATTTCACATCTTGACAACAGATAAGAATCGTGATATAATTCCACAAGTCAACATAATTTGAAGGCATAGCTCAGTTGGTTAGAGTACTTGCTTGACATGCAAGGGGTCGGTGGTTCAAGTCCACTTGTCTTCACCAGAAAAAGCACTTCTTCGGAAGTGCTTTTTCAGCTAAATTCGCCTATCGGCGAGCTAAATTCCCGTTGGGAGCTAAATTGACCTTCAGTCAGCTAAATTGCCTGCGGCAGCTTATGGCGAATTTTATTTAGCTTCACGGAGTGAAATTTAGCTGTGAACGAAGTGAACAATTTCGCTGCAAAGCGAAGCTGAGCAATTTAGCTAAAAAACTTAACGAGGTGCATATTTTATGTCCGAAGGCATTATGCTCGAAACAGCGAAGGATTTTGCTGTAGATATAGTTAATCTTTGCAGAACTGTAAAGGAAACAAGGCGAGAAAGTGTTATGACTAATCAGCTTCTCCGATCCGGAACTTCAATAGGAGCAAATATTCACGAATCAAAATATGCACACGGGACAGCAGATTTCATCGCAAAAATGCAGATTGCATTAAAAGAGTGCTATGAATCAGAGTATTGGTTGGAATTACTGAACCGTACAGGTTATATTTCGGAGGAACAATATAAAAAAATTGCCAATACCTGCGGTTCAATCCGCCGAATGCTTATCTCCTCAATCAACACCGCCAAAAACAACCAGAATAAATAATACACCGCATCCGGAATTGCATCAGCAAAAAACGGTTGCGGTCTTTTTTAATATTCTCTTGTTTTATTTTTTATTGTCATTCGACCAATCAGAACAAATAAATCAATCGCAGGCTAATCGTTTATAACGGTAAGCCTGCGATTTTTCATTTTAACCCGAGTATAAAATCTGCCGATACATTATAGTATTTGCAAAGGGCAATAATATGGCGCACGGGGATTTCATTCTCCCCCTTTTCATAGCGTGAGTAGACCTGCTGTGTGGTACCCAAGTATTGAGCAACCTCCTTTTGTGTTTTTTCGTTATCCTCACGCAAATCCCTTATAATTTCAATATAATTTTTCATAACTATCCGCCACGGATGATTGATAGTTAAATCTTACAATACATCATATATGGCGCATTGACTTTACACCTAATGTTGTGTAATATAGTTTTTAGTAAGTATATGTACTTATACTGAAAGTAATCGGAGTTTTGCATCTTTGGTGAAAATAACTTCAGTTGGCGCACTTTTTTATTTGTAGGGTAAAATAGTGTAGCATTATGAAAGGAGAAAATAAAAAAATAGTCCACACAATTACTGTTGAATTACACCGCCTATATGCAAAATACGGCAATTACGCCGAGGTCGGCAGACAAATCGGCAGAAGCGGCTCAACGGTTTCAATATATGTACAAATGATAGGTGTGCCGCAAAGTATAAGAATAGCGGTACAGAATTTATCACAACAAAATCAATGATATGAGGTAAATATGATGAAAAAAATTATTGCATTAGCTTTAGTTATTGTTATGTGTTTGTCTTTTGTTGCTTGTGGAAACAAAGAAGATTATAGTGGTAAATGGGTTGCAGAAGAATGGACTGTAGAAAAGACAGGTGCAATCGTAAACGCTACATTGGAGCTTTATGAGGATGGAACTTTCAAAAGATCTTCCACCAGTTCCATTGATGGATATGAAGAACTTCAGGGCTCTTGGACGGTAAAAGGCGATGAAATTAAATTAGAATACACAAGACTTATAGCAGGCGATCACATTGGTTTCGATGCTGACGGACGACCTAAAGATGGCGTGAAAAGCGGTGCCACTTTTAAGATAGTTAATGCACTTACCCTTAGAACTGGTGACCATTTCTACAATAAAGAACACTAATACATTGATAGCGCAGACTAATCGTTTATAACGGTAGGTCTGCGATTTTTTTCTTTTTTTGTTTACCGCAAAAAGGCAGGCAAATAAAAACTATTGAATTTTTCACGCACCTAAAAGGGGATGTAAAAAACTTACGTTTTTTACATCCCCTGATGCGGTTATTTTTTGTTATTTGATATTAACGGGAAGCTCCCAACGGTAGTCCTCAAGCCATTCGTAGGTGTTGAAATTTCTTGCTCTGATAACCAGCTTATCCTTATAGACCTCCACAGCCACTCCGAGTCCCGGAATATCCTCACCGGTAATGTCGTCCTCGGTGAACAGGGCGCTGGGAAGCAGCAGACTGTAGAAATTGTCGGACACCTCAACAAGTGTATTCTCGTGGAAATTTCTGTGCAGATGGCCGCAGACGTATACGGTGGTAAGTCCTTCGTCGGCATATTTTTTTACCACTGCCTTAATCTTTTCGGAGGCTTCGCCGAGATTTCTTGAGGCAGGCACACCCTTGTCATCGTGCGTGCCCATAAGCAGCTCGTGAGATATAATGAAGCAGGGCATACCCGTATTTGCGGCTTCGGCAAGCAAGGAATCCATCCATTCGATCTGAGTATCGGAAATATAAGGATCGGGCATACTCTCCGTACCTAACACGATGAAATAGCAGCCGTTAACCACCTTGTAATAATAGTTGGTTTCGGTCCTGATACCCTGAGTGTATAAGAAATTCTTAAACAGTGTTGAGCCCTCGTCAAAATAAGGCTCTTCCACACAGGTTGCACGTGAATCGTGATTGCCCATGGAGGGGATGAAATTCTTTGCTTTGTTATAAGCAAACAGCATACCTTCGAGATTGATATATTCCTTGACGTTACCGCAGTTTGTTATATCTCCGGCAACAGCGACAGCATCCAGTTTTTCTTCCGATGCATTGATATCGGCAATCAGACGGCGAAGATTATCATTTCTGTCTCTCACGGGATCTCCGTCGGCATGAATATCAGCAATAAACACTGCATTCATCAGCACCTCATCCGGTTTTTCCGCTTCGTACGTTTCCTTGTAAATCCCCAGAGAGTGAGGAATCAGAGAAATAATGCAGGCGATAGTTGCAAATAATGCCGTAATTGTTTCAAAAATAATCATGCTTACAACCCCTTATATGTACTTGACTTCATATTACACCATATTTTCAGCATATTCAATACCCCAACGGCATTTTCGGAAAATTCAGAACGCAGTCCTCATCCGAAGAAAATATTTTCACCTTTGCTGACTCTTTTTTTATAAAAAATTTCGGGAGCACCTCATCACAAAGTATCTCCCGATAAATTTTTCTGTCATTACAAGCTCCCGTATATACGGTTTGTCTTCATTCTAAGCCGAGGATAAAATCTGCCGATACGTTATAGTATCTGCAAAGGGCAATTATGTGCCTTACCGGGATTTCATTCTCCCCCTTTTCATAGCGTGAGTAGACCTGCTGTGTGGTACCCAAATATTGAGCAACCTCCTTTTGTGTTTTTTCGTTATCCTCACGCAAATCTCTTATAATTTCAACATAGCTTTTCATAACTATCCCCCAATTAAGATAGTTAAATTTTACAATACACTATATATGATGTATTGACTTTACACCTGATGTGGTGTATTATTGAAATAGTATATACAAAATATACTTAGTGTACTCAGATTTTACATTTTATGTGATTTCTGATAAACAAATTACGTTTTTCGGAGGAAAAAACCATGGCAAAAAAACCGATAGCACCATCTGTGAAAAAAAAGTTGTATCGAACAATAGCAAGCTTTGCGATTCTTGCTGTAATATCAGCAGTTGTAAATCCCCTTTTTATACTTCCGGTAATAATTTTCGCAATCCCGACGTGTATTCTTACATACAAATCAGCAGAGAAAAAGCAGAAGCTTCAGGAAGAAGAAAGAAAACGCATGGAAGCGGCAAAGGTTCCGGTACCGACACAGGTACCTACCATCATCAGAATTCCCTCCGGAATAAACGGAATGGGCTTTCTTCATTTTGATTTTAACAACAAATATGTAATTTTTGATACAAGCTCTGCTTCATCCGGCTTACTTGTATCCTCTAACAAAAAGGTTAACTTCTCTGAAATAACCGGTCTTGAGTTAACTGCACCCTCAGTGATGACCGGCGGTCAGGTAATTTTTATTATCAACAACATCAGATATATGAGAAGCGGCGTATGTCAGTTTTTGTTCAACGTAGATAAGCTGCATTTTTCACAGCTGAAAATGGCAGTGGAAACCTTATCAAACGAGCTTGGTCTTGTTATAAAGGAAAAAGGGGAATGTCCTGCCGTTGTAAAGGAATATGCAGGAGAATATATAATTGCAAGCGATAACCCCGATAACATCTGCGTTAAAAATATTGAATACAGAAAACGCTGTACCGTTTGCGGACATATTTTCTGCTATAACGAAGCGGATCTCAAGAAAAACCGCAGTAATGCAACATCAGCTGTGCTGTCGAGCATAGGCTCTATTGCAGGAGCTCTCGGCGGTGCATATACCGCCAGTGCAGTTAACAACGGTAATGCAGATCGCAGCCTTAATAGAATAGTTGATTACAACCGTTGTCCGAAGTGTAACTCAACAAAGCTGACAATGCTTTCCGAGGAGGAATTCAAGGCTATCTCCGCTCAGAATAACGCTGTTCAGCAGCCTGCTGTATCCTCATCAGCCGACGAGCTCAGAAAGTATAAGGAGCTTCTTGATATGGGTGCAATTTCTCAGGAGGAATTTGACACCAAGAAAAAGCAGCTTCTCGGTCTGTAATATTCATTATTTTTATTAGAAGCTATAAAGTGATTTCAAGGAGAACGGTGCAAGCCGTTCTCTGTTTTTTTGTTAAGACACTCGGCAATTTATCAGCTTTTTTGGCAAGCGGCTTTCAGAAAGGCTGATTTTTTGTTTTTTCGGGCGGATTACAACAAAATTTTCGGTGTGGGAAAGACAGCATTTTTCATTTCTCTGAGCTATTATCATAAAAAAGATTTTTTTTCAAAATCAATAAAGACGAGGAATGAAAAATTTATGGAGCATCTTAAAAGCGGGCTTTCCCGTTTTGAAATCATCACGCGGCTTCCCCTTATCAAGGCAGTTTTTTCACAGCTTCTGATATTCACGGGAGGATTTCTTTTCGGCGGCATATCCTTTGCAGGCGGGATTTCCCCTTTTGCTACGGGGTTTATCGGGGGAATGGGAGAAAAATACATAATAGCCGCCGCTGTAGGCGGTGCCGCAGGACACGTTGTGTTTTTCGGGCTTATTGATTCTCTGCGCTTCGTCTGCGCCATATTCATTATATGCATACTGAGAATTGCGCTGTTCTCCTCTTACAACAACCGAGGACGTTTTCTTGCGCCTGCGCTGATATCCTCCCTTTGCAATATGGCGGCGGCGGTATGCGTATTTCTTGCGGTGGGACAAAAAAGCTCCTTCCTCATATTTGCTCTGTGCGAATCTGTAATTTCGGGAGCCTTTTCCTGCTTCACCTCAAGAATGGTGTTCATTTATCAGCTGAGGAAAAAGGGCACCGTAAGCGCATTGAGAGATCACGTATCCTCTGTCTTTTTTGCGGGAGCGCTTCTGCTTGCCCTTGAGCGGTTTTCTCTGTTCGGTTTTTCTCCCGCAAGATGCATAGCCTATTTTGCGATAATGCTTTTTGCCCTTGGCGGAAATGAGGCGGCATCGGCAATCGCGGGAATATGCGGCGGACTGACGCTGGGCTTCAACGAGGCTCAGCCTCAGCTTATGACCTCGTATATTCTCACGGGACTCACGGGCGGCTTTGCAAAAAGGCAGGGCAAGATTCCCGTGGCGCTGAGTATGATACTTTCGGCAACGCTTTCTCTTATTCTTTCGGGGCGTGAGGAAACGGCAATAATCGCAATAGCGGAGGCCGCCCTGTCGGGTGTGGTCTTTGTTTTCATTCCCGATAAATATCTTTTTGATATTGCTCAAAGGGTGCTGTCCTTCAGAATACAAAATCCCGACGAGGACAAAAGCCACGCTCTCTCCTTTTTTCTCAGCCGCTCGGCAAAGGCGGTGAAGGATATTTCCGATTCAGTCGGCGCCATATCCCAATGGCTTGAAAAAACGGATAAGCCCTCCCCCGAGGATATTTCAAAAAGGGTGCGCTCAGACGTATGCGCGGAATGTGTGAAATTTGATTTCTGCTGGAGCAAGTGCCGCGACGTCACGCAAAAAGCATTTGAAGATGCCACCGACTATATAATGAAAAATGAACAGCTGATATCCGAGGAGCTTCCCCAAAGGCTTACAGCCGTGTGCAGAATGCCCGACAGAATAACCGCAGACTTCAACACGGCATATTACGAATATACCGCAAGGCTTGTGTGCCGCGCTGAGCTGTTTGAAACGAAAAAGGCGGCGGCAAAGCAATTCTGCTCGTTGGGCGGACTTTTGCTTGATGCGGCAAAAAGCATTGACTCGCTTCCGAAAACCGATCCCGTGCTTACCCGCTCGGCGCACAGCGTATTCAGCAATATGGGCTTTTCCGTTTCGGGAATCTGCGCATATTCGGACTGTGCAGATTCGGGCATTCTTCAGGTCTATTGCGACCACGTCCCCGTTATGCCCGAGCCCGAGAGACTGCTTGACAGCCTTTATGAGGCAACGGGAAAAATATATCTGCCTCCCGTAAAGGACGAATATTCAAAAAATGGCACGGTGCTCAGCTTCTGCGAGCAGCCGAAATTCCGTGTGGAATATCATACCGCCTCGCATATCGGCTCAGGTGAGGTATTCAGCGGAGATACCGTCCGATGCTTTTTTGACGGTACGGGTAATTTTTATGCGGTGCTCAGTGACGGTATGGGCTCGGGCACTCGTGCCGCCGCAGATTCGGTGATGACCTGCACCCTTACTGCCCGACTGCTCAGAGCCGGCTTTTCCCCCGAAAGCACCCTTGAAACGGTAAACTGCGCTCTGCTTGTGAAATCGGGAGAGGAATCCCTTTCCACCATCGACATTCTGAAAATTCAGCTGAACACGGGCACCGCTTTCTTTTACAAGGCGGGAGCCGCCTGCTCAGTCATAAAAAAGGGGGAGCGTGTGCTTGCCGTTGAGCAAAGCTCTCTGCCGCTGGGAATCCTCAGAGAAACAGAATTTCAGAAAAGCGAAATAATCTTAGGCGACCGTGACACCGTTTTTATCATTTCCGACGGCGCGGCGGTGATGCCTCCCGAGGTTTTCAAGGAGATAATCCTGAACAACCGCTCAGGCAGTGTAAAGGAGCTTGCGGAGATTGCGGTGGAGAGGGCAATCTCACTTTCCGAAAGCGGCAGACACGATGACATCACCGTAAGCTGTATAAGACTCATAAAAACAACTGCGAACGGAGGAATGTAAACAAGCGAAGACAGTATAAAACCATACAAACCGGAAAAATTTTCAAAAAAACCGTTAAATTTTTATGGTTTTCCTGCGAATAAGCCAACCACCGGACTTGCCTCCCCAAAAAGCAAAACGCGAACCGCCGTGAATAACAGTGGTTCGCAGTTTTTTGTTGTCCGCAAGGGACTTATTATTCCGTACCGCCTTTTTTTACCAATACTCCGCTGTAATCCACAAGGATGACCTCGGAGGTGTCGCTTGCTTCAAAGGTAAACGACCATACTCCCGTTTCGCAATCAAATTCACTATACTGTCTTTTATATTCGCCCGCGGCTTTCTCTGATGCAATTTCAAGTGCCTCTTCGCGGAATATAATGCCCTGTGCAATTTTCAGCGTACCGAGAATTGCTCTGACTTCATCCCCGTATTCTCTCCACCATAAAGCATCGGCATTGTTATAAATAACGTAAAAGCCGGGGGTATTTTCAAAGGATATATAATCAAAGGTGGGGTTGCCGTCATAAATTCCCATAGAAGCCGAATAGCCGTTTATTTCAACCTGCTGAGTGCGAAGTCCCGTTCCGCACACTCCGAATGAGGTCTGAAGCTCAATCATAAAATTCTCCTGAGGAGCATCCTTATGGAATACTGTCACGCTGAAGCCTGCATCCTGCTGATTTTCCGATATTTCATAGCCCCAGCTGTCGGGAAGCTGAAGGCTGATGCTTGAAAAATCTCCGCCAACGCTTACCGTATCCCATTTTTCGGAGCAATTTCTTCCGTCAATAAAAAGTCTTATGCGGCAGTTGCGCGTATCGCTTTTTTTAACCTCTGCGAAAACGTGGTGGTATGCCATATCGCAGGTACCCGCCTCGGGACTTTCGGTCTCAACGTAAATATCGATAAATTCTTCGTCGGTTTTCTTTATCCCCGTCACCTTATGGGATATACTGCCGCTTCCCTCCTCAAGAAGACAAAGCAGCAGATCGCTTTCAGCAAAATAGCTCTCGTCGTATTTTTCTGCCCTGTTTATAAATTCCTCGTTAAGTCCCCATTTCTCCGGCTCCTCGCAATAGGAGCGAAGCTCACCGAGAGAGGTAATATGAGTAACAACGGGGAAGGATATTTTCTCATCCGGAGAATTACGGGGAAGCTCAGTTCTTATAATTTCCGCACGGAAGCTTACGTCGGATGAAGCAGAGGAAACCTCGTTTCCGCTTATCCAGCCAAGCTCCGTCAGAGAAGAGATTACCATATCGGGGATCTCAGATTCCTTGCCCCCTGCAAGTCTTACGTAAAAAATCAGCCCTGTGGATGCGGGATAGCTTTCTGCAATACCGTCGTGAACGACCAACAGCTTATCCCCCGTTTCAAGCCCCGATAGTCTGTCGGTGCCCGAAAAATCAGAAAGCCTTACGGGAGAATTTTTGTCAACGAGAAAAACGCTTCCGTTATCGGCAACCAGACAGACGCCCGTGCTGATACCTACGGATGAAAAGGATATTACGAAAGCGCCTGCAATAATACCGATAATAAAAACGGCGCAGATTATGAGAACGGGAATTAACAGCTTTTTTTTCATAAATATTACCTCCTCTTATGTTCTCTCATATATTAGACGCAAAAACAAGTGCCAATGTTGCAGTTTGCATAAATTTATTTTTTTTTTTTGTGTTTCAATCGGACTTTTCGCCTTTGACAGCATAAGAATATGATGTTAATATATAAACAGCAAAAAAAATATATCTGAAAGGATGAAAGCTATGTTCAATATGTTCTATTCCGTTCTTGCCGCCATCGCATCTCTTTTTATGATGCTCTACGGCGTAATAGGCGGCATTAACAACTTCGACACCATACCGAAATACGAGGAAAACGTTGCGGCATTCGAGCCCTACGAAAACACCATCGAAACGGCAATTCCTCAGACAGAGCTTTACGGCATTATAAACGAGCACTTCACCTCAGAGCTTCCGGAGGGCAAGCTTGTGAAAAAGGCTATCGTTATAGGCTACGACGGATGCCGTGCCGACGCTCTTTCCCTTTGCAACGAGGACGGAGCCGTGTATAAGCTCATCACCGAGGGAGGCAAGGCTTATATCTCATACTGCGGCGGTGTGAATTATCCCGTATTCAACACTCAGGACACCTCAACGGCACCCGGCTGGGCATCAATCCTTACGGGACAGTGGGCAGACGTTCACGGTATCACGGGCAACTCAATAACAAAGTCAACGGATACACTTACCCTTCTTACCACTCTCGTTGAGAACGGTGATGCATCAAGCAGTGCCTTCTACGTATCCTGGAACGGCCATTTCACAGCAGGTGATTCCACGTATCTTCTTGAAAAGGCATACTGCGAGGACAAGGGACTGAACGTTATCTTCTCCGATGCTGACGATGATGCGGGAACGGTTGCAAACACACTTGCAGACGTCAATCGGGAGGTCTGCTCAGACTTTATATTCACCATCCTTGAGCATCCCGACCACGCAGGTCACGATACGGGCTTTGATCTTGAAAATCCCGATTATACCGACGGCTTCCAAGCATCCGAAAAGGACGCAATGGAGATCATCAACGCAATTGAGGCAAGAGACACCTTTGAGACAGAGGATTGGCTCATCATTATCACCTCTGACCACGGCGGCTTCAACACGGGACACGGCGCTTTCACGATTCAGGAAAGAATGACCTTCTTCGTTGTAAAATAAACTGATAAAAAGCTACGGTGATTCTATTCTCCGTAGCTTTTTTATCTCATTTTGTTTTTTTTTGCGGTTACCGCTTTTTTTCATCCTCTTTATTCTTCCGTTTTTTCGGCAATAATAAACCGCGGTCTTCCCTTGGTTTCAAGATATATTTTTCCTATATATTCACCTATTATGCCGAGGCTTATAAGCTGAACGCCGCCGAGGAAGCACAATATACTGGTAATCGATGCCCAGCCCGCAACGGATTTTCCCGCCAGCTGAACTATTACCGACCACAATATTCCGATGAAGCTTAAAAGAGCAACAAGACAGCCGAATGCGGTTATTATCCTTATGGGCTTGACGGAAAGACTCGTTATGCCGTCAAGGGCAAGGGAAAGCATCCTTGCGGGGGTATATTTGCTCTTTCCCGCAACACGGCATGTTCTGTCATAATAAACACAGGTGCTTCTGAAGCCCACAAGGGGAAACATTCCTCTTAAAAAGATGTTGACCTCCTTGAAATCGCTGAAGCTTTTGAGGGCCTTGGCGGAAACGAGACGGTAATCAGCGTGATCATAAACGGTTTCAACGCCCATAAAGGACATCATTTTGTAAAAGAGCCTTGCAGTGCTTCTTTTAAGAAAGGAATCCGTCTGTCTGCTTCTTCTGACACCGTAGACTATCTCACTGCCCGAGGAATATTCTTCAAGCATTTTATCAATTGCGTTTATATCGTCCTGACCGTCACAGTCAATGCTTACAGTTATATCGCATTTATCCATAGCCTCCGAAAGTCCTGCAAGCAGAGCCTTCTGATGACCGTGGTTACGGCTGAGGGATATTCCCTTGATATATTCGGTTTTTGAAGACAATGCCTTGTTTATATTCCACGTGCTGTCGCGGCTGCCGTCGTCAACGAAAAGAATACGGCTGTCAGAGGAGATTCTTCCTCCCGAAATCAGCGTCTTCAGTTTTTCGAGAAACACGGGCACGGTTACGGGAAGCACCTCTTCCTCATTATAGCAGGGTATTACAAGAAACAGCGTCGGTCTCATTTTTCCACCATCCTTCTTACGTTTTATAATATCATTTTATAAGGAAAATGTAAAGCAAAGGTTTTTTGCAGACTGACAGCCTTTCTTTTGCTGATTTTATAAAAAACACTATACAAAATAAAAAGAATTTGCTAAAATAGGATTAACTTTAATTCGGGAGAGGCTGAAAATGAAAAAATTTTTAAGTATTATTCTGACAACCGTCATAATTCTTTCCTCACTTTTAATAAGTGCGTCCGCTCTTGTAACCGAGCAGACAAAGGAGACGGGCTTTGCCGTGGCATCAGATCTTCACTATAATCTGCCCTCGGAGAAGCTTGAAAAGACAAACGATGACGAGATCTTCTGGTATGCCAACAGACGTGCGGCTCTTGAAGAGGAAAGCGGACTCATCATTGACGAATTTCTGCGTCAGTGTGCCGAGGACGATTCCGTTGAGTTCGTGCTGATTCCCGGTGACCTTGCAGATAACGGCAGAACCGTATGGCAGGAGCACTATGACGTTGCCGAAAAGCTCAGTGCCTTTGAAAAGGAAACGGGCAAGCAGGTATACGTTATCCCCGGCAATCACGATATGGGCGCCGCTGATATTGATTTCAAGGTTGATAATTTCAGAGAGGTTTACGCTGAATTCGGATATAACGAGGCTCTTTCTCAGAGAGAGGACAGCGCATCATATACCGCTGACCTCGGCGACAAATACCGCCTTATTGCTCTTGACAGTAATGATCCCTCCAAGTCAACGGAGGACGGCTTGTCCGCGGCAGAGGTCCTCTGGGTTCTTGAAGAGGCAAAGAAGGCTAAGGAGGCGGGCAGATACCCCATCCTTATGATGCACCACAATCTTCTTGACCATCTTCCCATGCAGAGACTCATCAGCCGTAACTTTATCGTCCGCTTCCACTATACCACCGCAACTCTCTTTGCAGATGCAGGTATCAAGCTTGTTTTCTCGGGACACGAGCACTGCTCTGACGCTACAAGCTATACAACGGCTCTCGGCAACAAGATATATGATTTTGCAAACACCGCTCTTACAATGTATCCCTTACAGTATAAGGTATTCCTCCTTAACGATACCGAGATAACCTACAGAACGAAAACCATCGACAGCATCGATACCGCTCCTCTGAGTGAGATCGAGGGCTATACACAAAGTCAGCTTGACCTTATGAACGAGGGCATGAACAGCTATGCAAAGGGCTATCTCAAGACGGGCGTTCAGTACAGACTTGAGCTTTCTCTTTCAATGGAAAAGATGGGAATTGCAGAGGATTCAATTTTCTATCCCCTTGTTTCCACAGCTGTAGGCAGACTCGTCCAGCTTCTCAGAATGCCTCTTTACGGCGAAAACTCCGTTCAGGAGCTTGCAAAGGAATATAACATTGAAATCCCCGATTCTCAGTATAAAACGGGATGGGATCTTGCAACGGAGCTTGTAGCATGGCATTATGCAGGCGAGGAGCCCTTTGAGGTTCAGAGCACCGAGGTTAAAATTCTTCTCAGAACCGTATCTCTCATTCTCAAGGATGATCTTGCAAAAGTTAATGACGAAATCTTCATTTCCGCCGCAAACTCTCTCGTGGCATCCATGGGCGGCAGTGACACAATGACTCAGGATATAAAGAAGCTGACGGGACAGATATTCGGCGGCATCAGCGCTCCCGAATACTTCATCACTGCTCTCATTTCTCCCCTGCTTTATGAGTTTGCCTTTGACGGTGACTCTGTTCCCGACAACAACGGCACTCTTCAGGGCTACGGCATTGAGATGAACGGCAGAAACATCCTCACAAATCTTTCAAATATTTCAAACACACTTATGCTTTATATCGAAAACTTCTTCGTGATCTTCGTTAAGATCTTCGGTATCGGCAGATAAAAAAATATACTCTCTCAGGGAGCAGACAGCGATCTGCTCCCTCTTTTTTTTGCTCTTTTATGAAAAACTGTGGATTTGTCAACTCCCGTTTTCCGCAGTAAGCGCTTTTTTTCTTAAAGGGCGTTGACGTGACAAATAAACTGTCCCGTTTTTAGTAAAAAAAACGGTTTTTACATTTTTGGCTTTTTTTGTATTGAACTATAGATCGGTTATTTATATACTGAACTTAAAGGGAGGTTTTATTATGAAAAATATAAATAAAGGCACTCTTATCAGAGCCGTTCTGATGCTCTTGTCGGCGGCTTTGTCAATAATCGGACTTTTATACTTCAAGGGCGAATACGTCTGGTGGGGCAATATCCCTATGGTTGTTTTCCTTTCTGCCGTTTTTATATTGGGCAGCGGAATTCTTGCGGGTATTTATGCATCCAAAAAAGGCAGTAAAAAAAGAATTGCCCTGTTCTTTACGGTATCCGCTATTATTGCGGGACTTATATTCTGGGGAATTACGTTTTTCGTAAATATGGTTATAGGCAAGGGACAGCTCAATTCCCTTGCGGCAGACATAGCAACGGGCGCGGGCTACGTTTATTTCGGGCTTCTTCTTGCCGCGTGCTTCACCGCCGTTATCGGAAAAAGGCTTCCGAGGATACTTCTTTCGGTAATAAGCATAATTCTCTGTTGCGCTGTTTCATTCAGCTTTTTTGACACCGCGGTAATAGATCTCTTATACAGCGGCTATAAGGTTGCCGCTCCCGTATTTGAAGCAGTAACCATTGAAAGAGGTGAGAAAATGACGGAATTTGACTTCTGGGTAAGCCCCGAGGGTGACGACACCGCCGAAGGCACCGCAGACGCACCGTTCAGAACGATAGAAAAGGCTGTTGAAGCCGTCAGAGCCCTTGACAAAACGGGCAGGAGCGCCGTCAGCGTATATATTGCAAAGGGTGAATACCGCGTTACCTCTCTTGTGTTCACAAAGGAGGACTCGGGCACAAAGGATTGCCCCATTACCTATTATGCAGACGAGGAGGCAGTAATCAACGGCGGAGTAACTCTTGATCCCAAGGATTTTGCTCCCGCAGAGCTTTATCCCGACATTTCAGACCGTCTTTCAGATTCTGTCGTTAAAAACGTCCGCATAATCGACCTTACAAAGGCACCCTATTCACTTACCGCTGAGGATTGGGGCAAGATATTCGCAATAGGCTCTTATAACACTGCATCGAAATATGACGGTGATTACACAGGACCTCTTTACTGTGAGCTGTTTGTAAATGATCAAAGACAGACGCTTGCCCGCTATCCCGACACGGGTTTTCTTCTCACCGAGAAAGTAATCCGAACAGGCAAGGGCTATGAAACGGATGGCGCGACCACAAAGGATGAAAGCTGGAATGAAATAAGAAATCCCGAATCCGACGTTTACGAAATCAGCGAGGAGCTGGCAAAAAGGATCGGCGGCTGGGCAACCCTTGACGACGTATGGATGATGGGCTATTGGAAATACGACTGGGCAGATGCATCCACCCCCATCGGCGAATTCAATGAAGAGGAACGTACTCTTTCTCCCAAATTCGTAAGCCTTTACGGCACAAAGACAGATGCCCCCTATTACTTCTTCAACGTGCTTGAGGAGCTTGATTGTGAGGGCGAATGGTATCTTGACAGAGAAAACGGACTTCTTTGCCTTTACGTCCCCGAGAATTTCTCAGATGCGGGCATTGACCTTTCTCTGACGCTTGATCCCATTATTACCTCTGAGGCTGACTATATCACCTTTGACGGACTTACCGTCAAGGGCACAAGAGGCGACGGAATCAGAATTACGGGTAACTCCAACACCGTTCAGAACTGCCTTATCAAGAACGTGGCAGGCAACGCTCTTCTTATGACGGGCTTTGATAATCTTGCATATAACAATGAGATCACAAGAACGGGCAAGGGCGGAATCATTCTTGACGGCGGCGACAGAGATACTCTTACCCCCGGCAACAACAAGGCAGATAACAACTATATCCACGATTGGTCTGAAATATATCTTACATATCAGCCTGCGGTAACCCTGAACGGCGTGGGCAACGTCTGCTCACACAATGAAATGGTAAATTCCCCCCACGAGGCTATAACGTGGTCGGGCAACAACCATATTATTGAATACAACCTCATTCACGACGTATGTCTTTTGTCGGACGATGCGGGCGCAATTTATTCGGGCAGACGCTGGGACTGGTACGGTACGGTTATAAGATATAACGCTATATATAATCTCGGCTCAGGTGAGCACACCCCCGACGGAATATATCTTGACGATGCATTGTCGGGAATCAGCGTTTACGGTAACCTGCTTATCAACATTCCCAAGCTCGCCATACATTTAGGCGGCGGCCGTGACCTTGACGTAAGAGGAAATATTATAATAAATGCGGGTAAGCATCCCATTTCCTATGACTCAAGAGCCCGTGAGGGTGCACTTGAAAACGGTTGGTTCAACCATTCCTCCAAAAAGGACGGAGATATGTGGCAGCTGCTTTATTCCTCACCCTGGCAAAGCGATATATGGAAAGAGGCATTCCCCCAGTATGAAAATTATACAGATGATTTCAGCAGAAGCGAGGAGGCAGGCTTTGTTCCCAATCCCGCAAACAGCACCGTATGGGCAAATCTTATATTTGACAAGAACAGCTCAATAGGAAACATATCCGAGGCGGCAGGCAGATTCAGCGACATTTCGGGCAATGCTCTATATTCTCTCGGAAAGCTTGATAAATTCTTCACGGATGCCGAAAACGGCGACTACACCATAAAGAATATTGAGGAGATCAATAAGGTTATACCAAGCTTTACGGAAATTCCCCTTGATGAAATAGGCCGCATAAGCAATTAAGCCAAGATAGGGTGACGGCTTCGCAAGCCGGCAAAGCAGCTTAGCGACTGACAAAAAAAAGACAGAGAATTTTCAGGATTCTCTGTCTTTTTTTATTTTGTCAGAAGAGTGTATGCCATATCGATATGTGTGCGTTCAAGACCTCTGCCGATTCTTGCATCGGTTCTGACAAGTCGGGAGGCAAGCTCTCCCCAGCCGAAAATCATATCGTCGAATATAACGAATTTTTCTGCTTCGGGATGATTAGAAAGCCAGTTGCCGATCTCCTCGCTTCTTGAGGACAGCACGGGGGTTTTGTCAAATATCTCAAGCCCTGCATCCGAAAATACGGAATCAAGCTCCCGTCCGACTGCCGTCATTTTTTCCTTATCCCGATCCCAATGACCTCTCCAGGAGGAGGACAGAACTATTTTTGCGCCGCTTTTGTCAACAAGCTCCTTTACGAGAGCAAGACGGCTTACGTCTATGTTGCTGTCGGAGTCCTTTCTTTGTCTGTCGTATATTTCGGAATTGAGAACTCCGTCTATATCGAGAAATATTATTTTCATATATCGCATCCCCTTTTAGTGTTCAATATAGCACATCTGCGGACTTTTTTCAAGGCGTGAACACCGCCGTATAAAAAAGGAAATTAAGAGCGCTATTTTTCTTTTGAATGTTGAATTGTCTGAGCGGGAGTGGTATTATGGAAATAAATAAAAGAACGGAGTGATATTATGAGCGAAAGAACCTACGTACCCTTTAATGAATGGAAGGAAAGCTCCAAGCAGACAGAATACACCGCCCCCACCCGTCTTCTTGACTATGACGGAACGCTTCTTGCTAAGGGCTGGGCAAGACACAACGTTTTTGATTATGACAGAAGCTTATCATCCCCCCGTATGAGAAAAAAGGAATGGGACTTCTATCAGCTTGGCAACCGCAACTATATGGTGCAGATCTCCTTTGCAAACATTTCAATCGGCGGCTACGTTTCCGCTGTTCTTATCAACCTTAAAACAGGCGAAAAGATTGCGGACGGAACCTCTCTTTTCCTTGGCGGAGAAAGCAAATACGTGCTTCCTCCCAAGGGTGACGTGCCCAATTATTTTGATGCAAAGGTCGGAAACGCCCACGTTATTTTTGACACTAAGGAAACCAAGAGAACACTCTATTTCAAAAAGCCCTACAAGGGCTCCTTTATCGAATGCAGCTTCACTATGGATATTCCTGAGGGACTTGAGAACATAACAACCGTTCTTCCCTTTGAAAATAATCCCAAGAAATACTTTATGACAACGAAGCAGAACTGTATGCCCTGCGAGGGTACGTTCAAGGTCGGCAACACCACCTATGCATTCAAGAAGACGGATACCTTCTGTGCTCTTGACTGGGGCAGAGTAAACACGCCTCACGAAATGGTATGGTATTGGGGCAACGGCTCCACGTATCTCAAGGATGAAAAGGGGGAAAAGCACCTTTTCGGCTTTGAAATCACATGGGCAATAGGCGACGAATCAAATGCCACGGAAACCTGTCTTTTCTATGACGGCAAGGCTCATAAGATCGGCGCTGTTGACGTTGAGGTCTTCCCCAAGCCCGACAAGTTTATGAACGACTGGAAATTTATCTCCGAGGACGGTCGCTTCAATCTCACAATGAAGCCCACCTTCGACCATCACAGTGACATGAACCTTGGTATTGCCAGAATGCACACACATCAGGTACACGGTCTTTGGAGCGGTGATGTAACTCTTGATGACGGCACAAAGCT
>JAZOOE010000085.1:0-4732 GCA_045654865.1 Acutalibacteraceae bacterium
TATTACCAACGGAAATGGGAGAAAGCCTTGTTAGCTTCAGCCATCTTGTGAGTGTCTTCACGCTTCTTGAATGCTGAACCTGTTTCGTTTACAGCATCCATAATTTCGTTGGCAAGTCTTTCTTTCATAGTTCTCTCTCCACGGTTTCTTGCATAGAGAGTGATCCATCTGAGACCGAGAGTCTGTCTTCTCTCGGGACGAACCTCCATGGGTACCTGGTAGGTTGAACCACCTACACGGCGAGCCTTTACTTCGAGTAAGGGCATAACATTTTCCATAGCTGCCTCGAAAACTTCGAGGGGTTCTTTACCTGTTTTTTCTCTGATGATTTCAAAAGCGTCGTATACTATCTTCTGTGCGACACCCTTTTTTCCATCATACATAACACTGTTAATAAGACGTGTTACGAGTTTTGAGTTGTAAAGCGGATCGGGCAAAACATCACGTTTTGCTATATTGCCTCTTCTTGGCACTTCGCTTCCCTCCTTCATAGTAATGATATCATAGGTACTCGAGTGACAAATTCCCGCGGCGCCAATGAGAGTTTTAACCACAGCCTTACGCCATATATATAAAACTTACATTGGTGAATTAATTTCAACCTGCAAGAAGATTTTGTCCTGATCGATTTGAAAGTGGCTTATTTCTTAGCCTTTGCTTTCTTTGTTCCGTACTTGGAACGGCTCTGCATTCTGCCGTTAACGCCCTGAGCATCAAGTGTTCCTCTTACGATGTGGTAACGCACACCGGGAAGGTCCTTAACTCTACCGCCACGGATAAGAACAACTGAGTGCTCCTGAAGATTGTGACCTACACCGGGGATGTAAGCTGAAACTTCAATACCGTTAGTAAGACGTACACTGGCAAGCTTTCTCAGAGCAGAGTTAGGCTTCTTAGGTGTATCAGTCTTAACAACTGTACATACGCCTCTCTTCTGGGGAGAATTGTGGTCAATCATAACGTTCTTATGAGAGTTGAGACCCTTTCCGAGAGCGGGAGCCTTTGACTTCTTCTCAAGAGACTTTCTGCTGTTTCTGACAAGCTGGTTAAAGGTTGGCAAACTATCGCACCTCCTATTATGAATTTTATATATCAAAAGGGAAAAATCTTGCGATTTTTCCCCTAAGATCAAAAATATCATCGCACAGTTAGTGATTTTAACACTTTTACCCCCTCTTTGTCAACACTTATAACAAAAAAAGGTTTAAATATTTGTCAAAAGCACCAATTTTATTTATTCTGCGCTAATTGCTGTCTCTTTTTTTGCAATTTCTACATTATCGTAGAGCTTCATACCTGTTCCTGAGGGAAGAAGCTTACCGAGAATTACGTTTTCCTTAAGACCGATAAGGGGATCCTCCATACCGCAGATAGCAGCCTCTGTGAGAACTCTCTGAGTCTCCTGGAAGGATGCAGCGGAAAGGAATGAGGGAGAAGCAAGAGATGCACGGGTAATACCGAGAAGAACAGGTCTGCACTTAGGCTCAACAAACTCAGCATTTTCAGTCTTAGCCTTTTCCTTGGCTTCATTTCTGATTCTGAAGAACTCTGACTTCTCAAGTCTTGTACCACTGAGAAGCTTTGTGGAGCCGCCGTCTACAACGTCTACCTTGCGGAGCATCTGTCTGATGATAACCTCAATGTGCTTATCGTTAAGATCAACCTTCTGTGAACGATATGTCAGCTGAACTTCATTGATAAGGTAGTTAAGAAGAGCCTGCTCACCGAGAATATCAAGAACGTCCTTGGGATCCTTGGAGCCGAGAGTGAGGATGTCACCCTTCTTGACGTTATAATAGCCTACGGGCTCCTGTGTTCTTTCATCTATATCTGTGGTTTCAACTCTCTTCTTTGTCTCATAAAGACGGATGCAGTCAACGGGAACCTCCTTCTGTACGAATACAGGCTTGGAGTTTTCGATAAGAGTACCGTTTATGAGATTGCCCTTACCGCCGACGGTCTCGTCACCGTCAAACAAGGGAGAGAAGAAATCATCGGGAGAATAGATCTCAAACTTTGAGGCCTTCTTCTTGTTATCAAACTTAAGAATACCGTCAGCACCTGCAATGAATGCAACAGTCTTGGGCTTTCTTGCTTCAAAGATTTCTTCAACACGGGGAAGACCTCGTGTAATATCAGCGGTTGTAGCAACACCGCCGGTGTGGAACGTTCTCATGGTAAGCTGTGTACCGGGCTCACCGATAGACTGAGCAGCAACAACACCGACTGCTTCACCGATAGAAACCTCTCTGTTGGTTGCAAGGTTCTTACCGTAGCACTTTCTGCAGACACCGTGCTTTGCTTCACAGGTAAGCACGGAACGGATCTTTGTCTTTGTGACACCGCCGTTAACGATTGCCTTTGCTTCGCTTTCTGACAGATAGTGATCATCAGATACTGCAAGAGTATAAGTAACACCGTTGAAGATAAGCTCTTTTGCATTATCCTCAAGACCTGTATTTGCAACGAATTCTGCTCTGCGGGCTGCAACAATCTCATCCAAGCTTTCGCTGTCAACAGAGGATACATCACCCATTGTGCTGCGGATAAGATCGCTGAGAGTGAAGAAGCTGCCGTTTTCATTCTTGTAGAAGGGCTCTGCAAGATATCTGCCTGCAAGTCTCTCTTCAAGAGCCTCGCAAACGTTTCTCTTTCCTTCTACCTCTTCAACTATCTCCTCAACCTCAAAGCCGTTTCTTGTCTTACAATCCTCTTCAAGAACAATGATCTCCTGAGCAACGTCAACAAGACGACGGGTAAGGTAACCCGAGTCAGCTGTACGAAGAGCCGTATCAGCAAGTCCCTTTCGGGCACCACGGGAAGAAATGAAGTATTCGAGAATGTTAAGTCCTTCTCTGTAGTTGGACTTGATGGGAATCTCAATAACCTGACCGACGGCGTTTCTGATGGTACCACGCATACCTGCCAGCTGGTTAAGCTGTGAGGGGGATCCTCGGGCACCGGAGTCAAGCATGATGTGAATGGGGTTGGTTTTATCAATATTGCTCTTGATTTCGTTTTCCATCTGCTTGGTGCAGTTTTCCCAGATTTCGGTAACAGCCTTATATCTCTTTTCGTCTGTAAGGTAACCCATTCTGTAGAATTCACTTACACGGCTTACCTGAGCTTCTGCTTCTGCTACAAATTCCTTCTTCTTTTCAGGAATAACTGCATCGAATACAGATACCGTGATACCGCTTCGTGTGGAGAACTTATATCCGAGATTCTTTATATCATCAAGAATCTCAGCTGATTTGTTGATCTTGTGCTTTTCGATACACTTGTCAATAATCTTACCAAGCTCCTTCTTACCTACAAGGAAGCCGATTTCGGGCATTACCATGCTTTCGGGATCAGAGGGATCTCTGGTAACAAAGCCGATATCCTGAGGAATGGGCTCATTAAAGATAAGACGTCCGTAGGTTGTCTTGCATACAGCGGAATATTCCTTGCCGTCAACAACTCTTGAAAGTCTTACTCTGATAGGAGCATGCAAGCCGAGAAGTCCTGATTCATAAGCAAGAGTTGCTTCATTCTTATTTACGAACATCTTTCCTGCGCCGGGCTCATATTCTCTTTCAAGAGTAAGATAGTAGGAGCCGAGCACCATATCCTGAGAGGGAACGGCAACAGGTCTGCCGTCTGAAGGCTTAAGAAGGTTATTGGAAGCAAGCATAAGGAAGCGGGCTTCTGCCTGAGCCTCAACTGAAAGAGGAACGTGAACAGCCATCTGGTCACCGTCGAAGTCAGCATTGAAGGCTGTACATACGAGGGGATGAAGCTTGATTGCTCGGCCTTCAACAAGAACGGGCTCGAAAGCCTGAATACCGAGTCTGTGAAGAGTAGGCGCACGGTTAAGCATAACGGGATGATCCTTGATAACATCCTCAAGTGCATCCCATACTCTGGGATTCATTCTTTCAATTTCTTTCTTTGCGCCCTTAACGTTATTTATATTAAGGCTCTTATCCTCTTTACCCAACTGAACAAGTCTGTTCATTACGAAGGGCTTGAAGAGCTCGAGTGCCATTTCCTTGGGAAGACCGCACTGATGCATTTTAAGAGTGGGGCCTACGACGATAACGGAACGGCCTGAGTAGCCAACACGCTTACCGAGAAGATTCTGACGGAATCTACCCTGCTTACCCTTGAGCATATCGGAAAGAGACTTGTATACTCTGTTGTTCTGTCCTGTTACGGGACGTCCGTGCTTACCGTTATCGATAAGTGAGTCAACAGCCTCCTGAACCATTCTCTTTTCATTTCTGATAATGATTTCAGGTGCATCCTGCTCAATAAGCTCCTTAAGACGGTTATTTCTTGAAAGAACACGTCTGTAAAGGTCATTAAGGTCAGATGTGGCAAATCTGCCGCCGTCAAGCTGAACCATAGGACGGAGATCCGGAGGAATAACGGGAAGAGCCTCAAGAATCATCCATTCGGGCTTATTGCCAGATTCGCAGAAAGCATTTATCGTAGCAAGACGCTGCTGTAAGCGGTTCTTGTTCTGACTGTCAGAGCTTTCTGATATTTTTGCAACGAGAGCATCGCGCTCTTTTTCAAGATCGAGATCCTGCAGAAGCTTCTTTATAGCCTCTGCACCCGTCATAGCGCAGAAGTTATCGGGATCATCGATATCAAGCTCCTCGTCGAACTCATCAGCAAATGCAGTGTCATACTGCATCTGTGAAATAAGTGTTCCTTTGGGATATTTACCATCGTAAATACCGGG
>JAZOOE010000086.1:0-4200 GCA_045654865.1 Acutalibacteraceae bacterium
GCTTGGCCTCCGACTTAGTCCCCGCCGCATAATTTATCTTTTTCAGAATACCGATATCGCCGTTAAAAATACCTGCGCCCTCCTCGGCACCCTTTGTCCAGGGAATATCGTAATTGTTTTTTATCTGCATTACCTTATCCCCCTCACGGAAAATTCTTCCGCCCGAGGTGCGAAGCTCGTTTTTCGTTCTGTCGGCAGGATTCAGCACAGCCTGAAGTCTTCTGTTCAGATTTACGCTTCCGAGATCTCCCTTTCTTGACGGACACAATATCTGAATATCATCAAACGAAGAAAAGCCGTAGGCTGAGGGCAGTCTTCTGGAAATCAGCTGTAACACCGTATCAGACGCAGAAATCACGTCGTCTCTTCTCATAAAAAAGAAATCAGAATCCACAACACCGAGAGACGGAGGCTCACCCGAAATAATACGATGCGCATTCATAACGATAAGACTCTTCTGTGCCTGTCTGAAAATTTCCGTAAGGCACACAACAGGCAGAACACCCGACTCAATAATATCCGTAAGCACATTGCCGGGACCGACTGACGGCAGCTGTTCACTGTCGCCTACCAGAATAATTCTGCATCCGATCGGCAAAGCATCAAGCAGACTTGCAAAAAGCTCTGCATCAACCATAGACATTTCGTCTACTATAACAGCACCCGCGCTCAGCGGATCGGAGGCATTTCTTCTGAATACGGGCTTATCGTTGACGTCCCATTCAACCTCGAGAAGTCTGTGTATTGTCTTTGCATCTCTTCCCGTAACCTCCGACATTCTTTTTGCCGCTCTGCCCGTAGGAGCACACAGCAAAACATCAATACCTCGGCTTTCAAAAATATCTATTATTCCCTTAACGACAGTTGTTTTTCCCGTACCGGGACCGCCTGTCAGAATAAGAAGCCCCTTTGTTGCCGCCGTGACAATAGCCTGCTTCTGCTTTTCGGCATAGAATACGTTATTCTTTTCTTCAATTTTTTCAATTTCACCCTTAACCGCAGAAACAGCGGCAGGAGCAAAGCGAAGCATCCGCTTAAGGCGCTCGGCTATTAAAGTTTCTGCGATATACATTTCGGGAAGAAACACAAATTCTTCGCCGTCAATAAAACTGCTTACAAGCTGCTTGCTTTCAAGCAGCCCGTCAATACTGTCCTCTACGTCGGCCTGAGAAATTCCGAGAAGGGCGTTTGACGGCTCCGTAAGCTTACGTCTCGGGATACACGTGTGACCGTTGGAAAGATTATGCTTTACTATATGTGTTATTCCTGCAAAATTTCTGTAAGAGGGCTTCGGAGTCAGCTTCATATCGCGGACAAGCCGCTCTGCGCGTTCAAAAGAAAATCCGTTTACCGTACCGCAGAGAGTATAGGGATTCTCTTTTATGACGTTAACCGCATTAACTCCGAAATATTTATAAATAGCGGTACACTCGGAGGGTGTGATTCCCACATCCTCAAGCTCTATCATCACCTTGCGCATAGAAAACTGTCTGTTGAATTCAGCGGAAATATTAACAGCCTGAGCCTTTGATATCCCCTTTATGCCCGCAAGCCGCTCGGGATCCGATTCGAGCACGTCGAAGCTTCTGTCTCCGAAGCGTTCAATAATTTTCAATGCCGTCTTAGGACCGATTCCCTTTACCGCTCCGGACGCAAGGTATCTGTAAAGCTTTGCCGTATTATCGGGCAGTGAACGCTCATAGGTATCAATTCTGAACTGCCGCCCGAAAACATCGTGAGAATCCCAGTTGCCGTAAAGTATCATTTCCTCACCGGGAAAGGTTTCGGAAACAGTACCGACAGCTGTTATAATTTCTCCCGACACATTTATTTCAAGAACCGAGAACAGATTTTCGGAATTATGAAAAACCACATTTTCAACGATTCCCGCAATTTTATCTGCATTTATATTTTCAATCATACCGTGTGGTTATTCACCGCCTTCGTCCGTTTCGGTTGAAGTCTTAAATACGTAACCGTTACGGTCAAGGTATTTCATATCCTTCAGAAGTATTCCAAGTCCGTGTGCCGCACATTCGTCGGGAGAATCAGCAACAATTGTCTTAATTCCCGTGCGGCGCTCTATAAATTTATCAAGCCCGTAAAGTCTTGCACTTCCGCCGCAGAGAATTATTCCCGTATCGGTAATATCGGCGCATAGCTCGGGGGGCGTATTTTCAAACACTCTCTTTATACACGCAAGAATCTTATCCGTTAAGGGAGAGAGCACCTCGAAAATCTCATTTGAGGTCAATTCAAGCTCCACGGGAAGCCCCGTGCCGGTGTCCTTACCGCAGATTATTATTCCTATTTCAACCGTTCTCGGCACTGCACCGCCCACGGTATTCTTGATTTCCTCTGCCACGGACATTCCTATCTGCGTTTTATATTTCTTTGCGACGTATTCTGTTATAGCCTTGGAAAAATCATTGCCGCCAAGTTTAAGAGCCTGAGATACGGCAATATTTCCCATTGTGACCACGGCACAGTCCGTGATCCCGCCGCCTATATCGCAAACCATAGTGCCTCTTGGCTCTGTAAGGCTGACTCCCGCTCCTATTGCGGATGCCAATGCCTCTTCTACAAAGCAAGCTCTTCCCGCGCCCGAAGACATAACAACGTCAAAAACCGTTTTTCTCTGAAGTGGTGTTACGGTTCCCGGTACACTCATCAGAACGTTAGGCTTAAAAAGCTTACCGAAGCAGACCTTGTTGAAGCAATTTCTCAGCATTATCCGGGCCTGCTTAGGATCAATAACAATTCCGTCCTTTATGGGATTTACGGCGTTCATAGAGCCGGGCAGTTTTTCACTCATAGCCTTTGCATAAGCGCCCATTGCAACGGGCTTACCCGAAAATCTGTCACAAACCATAACGGAGGGTTCGCGCATAACTATACCTTTACCGTCAACAAAAACGGTAAAGCTTGATGAACCGAAATCAATTCCGATCTTCGTTCCTAACAATGACAAACACCTCTCCTTATAATTATTCATAATATGATAACACATTTATCCTTTATTGTCCATATAAATAAAAGGTAATTTTATCTTTTTTCTTTACAATTGCACATAAAGTTCTACGGTGATTTGTGGCTTTTTAACATTTTTATTTTTTCTTTTGCGGATATATTTTTTTACAGCGGGATTTATGATAAAATTGAATATATTAATTCAGAAGGAGAAAAATTATGAACTTTGAACACAATGAATATAAGCTCCCCTCCAATACCGGTATCACAGACCTTTACCTTCAAAGCATAGTCCCCTCTGACAAAAACGACGTAAAGGGTATTATTTCTATTATTCACGGAATGGCAGAACACTCAGACAGATACACGGAAATTGCAAAATATCTCTGTTCCGAAGGCTTTGCCGTCTTCTTTCACGATCACGCAGGACACGGGAAATCCGTTTCCTCGGACGATGACCTCGGATTCTTCTGTAAGGAGGACGGAAATGAAAAGATCGTGGACGATGCAAGGGACGTTATAAGCACCGCAAAAAAGCTGTATCCCGATTTACCCATAATAGTCTGGGGACACTCAATGGGCTCCTTTGTGACGCGTCGCTTAATTGCAAAATATCCCGATGCCGTCGACGGTGCAATTATCTGCGGAACGAGCGGCAGTAATCCCGCTGCTCCGGCCGGAATAATGATAGCAAAGGCAATAGCTAAGCTTTTCGGCGCTCATCACCGCTCAGAGCTTCTTGATACAATGGCATTCGGTGCATACAACAAAAAATTCACCAAGAAAACGGGCTTTGAATGGCTCTCAGAAAATGAGCAGAACGTATCAGACTACGTTACAGACAGACTTTGCGGCTACAGATTCACCGCAAGCGGCTTCAAGGATCTTTTCTCCCTGCTTGCAAGCGTATCCGCAAAGGAATGGTACGTTCAGGTTCCCAAGGAGCTGCCCATATACCTTATTGCAGGAGATATGGATCCCGTAGGCAACTACGGAAAGGGTGTTACGGAGGTATACAATAAGCTGTGCAGTACCGAACATACTGACGTTTCCATTAAGCTTTATCCCAGTCTTCGCCACGAAATCCACAACGAAAAAGAAAGACAGACCGTTCTTGATGATATTCTCACATTTGCCGTCAGTGTTACAGCAAAAAAATAAACAGATCTGATCTCGCGATACAATCGGGCCTGCCCGTAAAAAAACTAAGAGGATGCACCGTTTTTTAAC
>JAZOOE010000087.1:0-4174 GCA_045654865.1 Acutalibacteraceae bacterium
AATACCGCTTTCTAAAACTGTAGTCAGACGTATAGGTTATTTTCTTAGATTGATGTGCTTTTTGATTGCTTCAAAGGACTCGTCGCTGATTACGTGCTCAATTTTACACGCATCCTCTGCGGCAGTCTTTTCGCTTACTCCGAGAGCAACAAGACAGCGTGTTATGATGGTATGTCTTTCAAATATCGTGTCAGCTCTGTGCAGGCCCTCGGGGGTAAGCTTCAATTCTCCCGCCTGCCCGACAGTGATAAAGCCGCCCTTTTTCAGCAGACCTACCGCTCTCGATACACTTGGCTTTGAATATCCAAGGTGCTCGCTGACGTCAACGGAACGCACGACAGACAGTTTTTTGCTCAGAACGTATATCGTTTCAAGGTACATTTCTCCTGATTCCTGTAGTATCATATAGAGCCTCCGTTTTCATAATGTGAAAATTATAACACGGTTTTGTGCTTTTGGCAATATGTCAATACTGTTGACTTTGCAGCTTCGTTATTGTAAAATATTACTGTAAATATACGTACAAAGGAGTATTGACCATGAAAAATATCACCAGAATCTTATGGGGCATCGTGCTGGTGGCTGTCGGTGTTCTTTTTGGCCTGCGCGCGATGGACCTCATTGAATTTGATATCTTTTTCGAGGGCTGGTGGACTCTTATAATCATTGTTCCCAGCTTTATAAGCCTTCTTACCGAGAAGGATAAAACGGGAAGCCTTGTAGGACTTTTAGTAGGTGTGGTTCTGTTTCTTGCAAACCGCGATATTATTTCCTTTGCAACGCTCTGGAAGCTGCTGGTTCCGATGGTTATCATCGTTATCGGGCTCGGACTCATTTTCAAGGATGTGTTCAACAGAAAGGCTCGCGATGCCGTCAAACAGCTTAATTCGATGAATCGCCCCGTAAAGCAGTGCACGGCAACCTTTGCGGGACAGAAATGTGCATATCCCGGAGAGGAATTTCTCGGTGCTGAGCTTACTGCGATCTTCGGTAAGGTGGATTGCGACCTGAGAGGTGCGCTTATCAATTCCGACACCGTTGTAAACGTGAGTTGTATATTCGGCGGTGTGGACGTGTATCTGCCCGAAAACGTAAACGTTGAGATGTGTGTGACTCCTATTTTCGGCGGTGTCAGCGATAAGCTCAGCCGTCCCGTCATTGCAGGCCGTCCCACGGTGTTCATTAACGGCTCTTGTATGTTCGGAGGAGTTGATGTAAAATGACGCCCAAACAAAGGCTTATAAAGCTTTTTGCTCAGGCATTTGCGTTATTTCTTATTGTCAGCTTTGCTTTGCTCGGCTTCGGAATAATAGATTCTCTTCTCGGAATCAGCGTGAACGTGTCACCTGATCGGGACAGCTACGGAATAAATGCCGTGTCGGAGCTGATAACGGAAATAGATATGGACGTATCCGTTGCACAGCTTCGTATAGAGGAGGGAAGCCGACTTGGTGTTTATGCCGAAGGTGACAGCATAAGCTTTCGGGAGGACGGTAACCGACTTGTCATTACGGACGGTAAAAAAATCAGTGCGGTATCACAGGGGCTTATAATTATAACGGTTCCTGAAGTTACTACCTTTGACAGTGTTGAAATTTCATTGGGTGCAGGTGAGATCGACGTTGATTTTCTGAATACATCCGTATTAAGCTTAAAGCTGGGCGGGGCAGACGTTTTTATCAAGGAGCTGTACGTCAGTACAAAAGCATACGTGCGCTGTGCCGCGGGAGAATTTACCGTTAAAGAGGGCAGCGTAAATAATCTTGAGGCTGATTTTGCCGTAGGTGACGTTGATATCCGCTGTGACCTCGCGGGAAGCTCTGAGATAGATTGTGCCGTCGGTACAGTTAAGCTTGTTCTTCCCGATGCACAGGAAAATTACCGTATTTCTGTAGATAAGGGTGTTGGCTCAGCCACGTTGAACAGAAAGCAGATAAAAGACGATACGACCTGTGGCAGCGGAGATAAACGCATAGAAATCGACAGTGCGGCAGGCTCTGTTTCAATAAAAACTCAATAAAATGACGGGACTCATCCGAAACGGACTGAGTCCCGTTTTATGTGCTTTCAGACTGCATAATGCTGTTTTAGCTATGCAGGAGAACGGAAAAAAACTCCCTGATATAACAGCAAACGGTTTGGCGAACGCATTACTGTAAGAAATCAAGGAGATTTTTTGTAATTATAAGCTTTGATGTGTCAGATAATATCGCTGAGGAAGCTGTCAACTGCCTCCCAATAAGCCTCGGGCTGTTTTGCACAGGCCTCATCGTGTCCCGCACCGGGAATGACAAGCTTTGCTTTTTCAGCCGAACAGCTTTCATATAATGCTTCCATCATCCATAACGGAACCAGCGGATCATCCTCGCCGTGAATGAAAAGAGTGGGAGTCTCAGATACTGCAACTGCATCTATGGGAGCGCAATCCTTAAAATTCCAGCCGTGGAATATTGATGAAAATGTATTTGCCGCCTGAACAAAGGGGAAAGCGGGCAAGCCTGATTCCTGCTTGATTGAGCCCTTGAAAAGCTCATAACAGCTTGAAAAGCCGCAGTCGGCGATGCAAGCCTTTACGTTGCACGGGAGTATCTCGCCCGTCGTAAGCATAACGGTTGCGCTTCCCATTGATATTCCGAGAAGCACGATCTCGGCATCGGGATCCGCCGAAAGAATATAGCTTATCCACGAAATTATATCGAATCTTTCATAGTAGCCCATGGAGGTGTATTTTGCCTCCTGATTACGGTGAGCTCTCTGGCAGGGCATAAGAATATTATAACCGTTCTGATAAAAATGAATAGCCTGTCTTGCCATAGCTCTCGGGCGCGATGAATATCCGTGAACGGCTATGAGCCACTTGTGTGACGGGGTATCGTTTCTGATTATTTTTGCAATAAGATTTTCGCCCGCCTCGTTTTTCAGCACGGTATCGTCGGGGCTTATTGCATTATACCAGTCGTCAGCTTGTCTGAAACGCTCATCCGTAAGGTATCTGTGCATATTTCCGGGGGCGTTGAGAAGCTCCTCGGGATGGTTGTTGCACGCTTTTTTTGACAGAATACCGTAACAGAGCAGTCCGCCCGCTCCAAGATATGCCACGGCACCCGCCGTAAGTGTTCCTGCGATTATTTTTCCCGCACAAGCTCTTTTTTTCATTAATATCAGCCTCCGTTGTCAGGTTGGATCGCAGCAATCCGCAAGCTTGGGCATCAGGAGCCCGATTATAAAAAAGTATCGGTCTGCCGCAGTCTGTTTTAATAATACCACACTTTACGTGCAATTCAACATTTTTTTTGCGTCATTGACTTGGACGATCAAACAAGCTATAATTAATATAATAATTCAGTATAAAGGAGAAATTTGTATGAGAAAGGTTATTGACTTGAATTTCGGTTGGAAATTCAATGAAAGCTTTACCGAGGAAATGATAAGGCCCGGTTATGATGACAGCACATTTGAAAAAATCGATATTCCTCACACAAATAAAGAATTACCCTATAACTATTTTGATGAATCAGAATTTCAGTTCGTAAGCTGCTACAGAAAAACCTTCAGAGTGCCCGCCGAGGCATTGGAAGAAAATAAGCACGTTTTTATAAGCTTCGAGGGTGCGGCAAGCTATTCAAGAGTTTATCTTAACGGAGAATTCATCGGAGAGCATAAGGGCGGATATACTCCTTTTTCCTTTGAAATTACGGGAAGGCTGAACAGGGGAAATAACTGTCTTGCAGTTATGCTTGACTCAACCGAGCGTCCTGAAATACCTCCCTTCGGCAAGGTGGTTGACTATCTTGTATACGGTGGTATATACAGAGAGGTTCACCTTGATATATATGACGAAAGATATATTGAGGACGTTTTTGTAAAGACTCCCGAGCCCCTTTACAGCGAAAAAACCGTTGAGGCTGACGTTACTTTCTCCGAAAAGGTAACGGGCGAATGTACATTTGAACTTTATGACGGTGAAAAATGCATAGGCAAAAAAACAGCTCAGACAGATGCAAAGGCTATCAGAATCCGCTGGAAGGTAAAGAACGTTGAACTGTGGGATATAGATTCTCCTAAGCTTTATACTCTAAAGGTGTCATTCGGCAGTGATGAAATAATAAAGCGCTTCGGCTTCAGAGAAGCACGCTTTACGAGGACGGGCTTTGTTCTCAACGGCAGAAAGGTG
>JAZOOE010000088.1:0-5118 GCA_045654865.1 Acutalibacteraceae bacterium
CCATTTTTACAACAATGAACGATTACAATTAAAAACAAAACTGACTCCGCTTGAAAAACGAAGTCAGTATGTCACTTAAATTTTAATATTTTCTACCACAGGGGTGGTTTTTGTGCTGTCCGTACAAATTGGGGCAGTTCATCTTGGCACGAGAGGCTTTTTGCTTTGTATTATTCGGTGAACATTGAAGCTTCGACAGCGGCGCACAGAGCGTGATATACGGGAAGCGTCAGCTCCTGAATCTCAAAGGTTTCCGTTGTGGGAAGCTTTATTGTAACGTCAGAAAGCGCGGAAAGCAGGCTTTCTTTTGAGCCCGTGATCGAAATGATCTTTATTCCTGCCGCTCTTGCCGCCTTTGCCGCATTTACAACGTTCAGAGAATTGCCCGAGGTTGAAAGTGCGATGAGAACGTCGTGCTCGCTTTTTGCATAGGCATACACCTGCTGAGCGAACACAAGTGAGGGATCAATGTCATTGGCGAATGCTGAAATAACGCCCGTCTGACTTACAAGGGAAATACATCTTATGCCCTTCTGAAGCTTATCTGCCATTTCTCTTCCGCCCTCAACGGAGTCAAAAAGCTGCTTTTCGTTTTCGGGGAGTGGTCTTCTGAGAATAAAGCCCTTCATAAGCTCTCCCGTGATGTGCTCGCTGTCAGCCGCAGAGCCGCCGTTGCCGCAGCAGTAAACGAATGCTGACTCCTCTGCGCATTTTTTCAGAAGAGCGAATGCTTCTGCCGTTTCCGAGCGTACTGATTCAAGGGCGGGATATGAATTATAAAGCTTATTGAAAATAGTATCGGGTGTATACATATTTATCTCTCCTTAAAGCAAAGTCCCAATGCCGCGAAGTCGCCTATGCTGTTGCCGAGAGCGGCGGGTAGTATCTTACAAACGCTGTGTGAGAGTCCGAGAGCCTCTTTTTCTATAACCGAAGTGATTATATCATCAAAAAGCCCCTTATCTCTTGAATATATGCTTCCGATAACGATAGCCTCGGGATTTATTACGTCAATCAGAATGCTGAGTCCCAGACCGAGCTTACGTGCGCAGGTATCGTATATGCTTTTTGCAAGCTCGTCACCGTTTTTTGCGGCAATTGCAACTGTCCTTGCAGAGATCTCGCTTTCATCGAATAACGAGCTTTGCGTGCCGTTTTTCCTTGCATCCTCCATCATCATAAGAGCAAGCCTTGCAATACCGCCGCCCGAGCAGAAGCCCTCAAATGAGCCTCTCTTGCCATAGCCCTCGGGACCGTCTTCGGCAAGCCTTATGTGGCCTACCTCGCCTGCCATATCGGAGGCTCCGCTGTAGAGTCTGCCGTCTAAAATAAGTCCTGCACCCATTCCTGTTCCGAAGGTGAGAAAGATCATATTTTCAGTGCCCCTTCCCGCACCGAATTTCCATTCAGCCACGGCGCAGGCATTGGCATCATTCTGTAAAACGGGACGCACACCGAAGTGACTCTCAAACGTATCGCATATCGGCACGTTATCCCAATCGGGCAGATTCGGAGGGCAGTTTATCGTGCCCTTACGGCTGTCAAGAGGGCCGCCGCAGCTGATTCCGATACCGATGAGCTCCCTTTGAGGCTCAGTAATACCGTGCTTTTCAAGCAGCATATCCGCTTTTTCAAGCATTTCCTCAATAATTGCCTTTGCTCCTCTTTCAACGAGAGTGGGAAAGGCAATTTTTTCAATTATAAGCTCGTCAAGCTTTTCGGGCATTTCGCCCCGTCCTAAAATTACGGCACATTTCGTGCCGCCTATGTCAAAGCCGAGAGAATACATAGAACCTCCTGAGATGCGCAGTGCCCTTTGAAATTTGCGGGCATTACGATCAGTATAAAACGTATAATAATTTATGCTTGTACAGGTTAATTAAGCCTTTGTTTCCGCCAAGGGTAAAATTCCGCCGACGTCCGTTATTCGTCCCTTGGTAAGCTCAAGCACCGAAACACCCTGCTTTTCGCAGAACGTCTTTATTTTTTCGCCGTCCTTGTGATATTTCAGCTCACCCGTAACGGCAAGCACGTCTTTATCAAGCTTTCCCGTACAGCCGCCGAAGAAGCCGTAATGGGTGTCTGAAAGATATATGTCGCCCTTGGAAATGAGAAGCACCTGAGTGTCGATGCTCTCCAATGCGTTTTTTATGCCCTCATCCTCTGTGATCACGGCGTTTTCCGTAACGAAGCACACGGAGCATTTTGAATATCCCTGCTTTACGGGGATACCTCTTTTACCCGAAGCAAGAAGACAGTCTGTAAGAGCGCTGTCTGCGGTTTTCGGGTTATAGACAAAAAAATCTGAGCCCACAGCCACGTTAAGAGGTACGTCCTGCGGATATTTTTCTCCGAGAGCGGCGCACAGACTTGTGATAAAGCCGAGCTTCTCAAGCTCAGACGTATGAGTTCCCCGAGCGCAGAACAGAGAGCCTTTTCCCGTATGGCATAAAAGCATATCTGCGTGACGGCAGACTTCACGCGGGAGGATATCGTTCCTGAGGGAAATCACCTGAATGCCAAGCTTTGCAAGTGCTGACGTTACGTCGGGATAGTCGCCCACCGCCGCCAGAGCTACCTTGCTTCGTGGCAGGTTAGCAGTCTGAATAAAATTATGCATCTGCCGAAAACCTCTTCCAGGGCCTGACAGCCGCAATACAGCACACCGTGCCGAAGAGTCCTACGATGATCCATGATAAGAGCACCGTATCCCAGCCGAAGCGGTCGCTGACGGCACCGAAGCCGTAGGTTGCCGCCGCAGAGCCCACGTACGTAAGGGAATTTATGATACCCGACATTGTGGAAACTGCGTTGTATTTTTCAAATCTTGGAGGGACGATACAGATAAGGAAGTAGTTTACGCCGTGCATAAAGCCTGTGATTATTGCCGCAAGCACAAGAGTGACGTACTGATTTTCTTTATAAATGAACATAAGAAGAATACAGCATATAAGTCCCGTGCCAAAGGTTATTCCGCCTGCCTTGACCTCGTCCTTTACGAATTTTCCGTTTATAATTCCCACAAGCTTGAGGCTTATTACACCGAAAACGGGGATAAGCACGCTCTTGAGGATCGCACTGGAGCTTTCAATGGAAAATGTGTTTATGATAAAGGTGGGAACCCAGTCGGAGATGCCGTCTCTGAGCGCACCCTGAGCCACGATTGCAAGAGCGATGAAAACGAAGCCCGAGGCGAGAAGACGGCGGGGACTGAGGGTGTTTTCCTTCTTCTCTTTTTCCGTGGCCTTTTGCTTTTCAAAAAGTCCCGTACCCGAAAGAGCACGTCTGAAGCCCACAAGCCAGATAACGGCAATTATTGCGCTGACAAGGGCAGAGGAGAAGAAAACGTACTTCCAGTTGAAATATTTTATCCATATTGCGGAGGAGGTGATATAGAGAAGAATGGTTCCCGAAATGCCAGCTATGTTAACGTTTGTGCATACCTTGTTGTAGGTGCCGTGATCCATGGTAGCCGCCATAATTCTTACAAGAGGAGGCCACAGCATAGACTGAGCGAAGCCGTTTATGAACCAGATAATGCTTCTCATGGTGAAATCATCCGTAAGCGGCATAAAGAGGTTCATAAGGGTGGTAAGTGACAAGCCGCAGAGGATTATGTTCTGAGGCTTGAATTTATCTCCTAAAATACCGCTTATGATCTGTCCTGCTCCGTAGGAGATAAGCGAAAGTGTGGCGGCAAGGGAAGCATCCGCATTGGATATGCCCTCGCTGATTATGATGTCAGCCATAACGATGGAGTAATTTTTTCTCGTCATATAGCTTGCAAAATAAATAAGCGGACAAAGAAGACTCAAAATTTTAACGGTATTACTCTTCTTTTCCGCTGTGATTGAATTTGACATAAGGATTTCCTTTCAAAAAAACAGTGCGCGAGGGGCGAAGACAGATACGAATTGTTTGTATCCTCTGTCAGTGCGCCGTTTAAGTGAAACGGATGCAATGGCGGAAAATACGGACAATTATCGCTGTCCGGCCGAATTAACCTAACTGCATACTAAAAAAACCAAAATGCGACCGCTTTAAGGTCGCAGATTCAAAGAACAATGTTCCCTTGAGACACACGCCCGTAAAAGCAGTAAAAAGGGGACTGTTTGTGATTTTCGGCGGCGGCAGGGCGTACAAAGGTACTCCGAGCCGCCGAAAATCAAGCACTTTTGAAATCCGGTGGTATAGCCGTTCCGGTTTTTTTGCTTTTGTTCTTTCGGGGAACGTTATTATAAAAAAATTGAGCGTTAAAGAGGCTTACTTTTGCTTGCTTTTACTTTCCGGTGGAGCCGAATCCGCCTTCGCCTCTTTCGGTGTCGGAAAGCTCATCTGCCACAATAAAATCAGCCTTCAGGAAGGGGGCAATTACCATCTGTGCCACCCTTTCACCGGGTTCAATTGATTGAGGTATTTCTGAGTGGTTGTGAAGTGCAACCATAACCTCTCCGCGGTAGTCGGCATCAATAACGCCGACCTTATTGGCGGGTGCAAGTCCCTTTTTTGATGCGAGTCCGCTTCTGGCATAGATAAGCCCTGCAAAGCCCTCGGGAATCTCAAGGGAAAGTCCCGTGTGAATAAGCACTGTTTTGTGGGGCTCAACGGTTACAGCCTCAGTCTCGCAGGCATAAAGGTCTGCGCCTGCACTGAAAGGGGAGCCGTAGGTAGGTACTACGGCATTTTCATTCAGCTTTTTTATTTTTACCTGCATTTCCATAATTACTTTACGAATTCGGAATAGATAGCACCGATGGTCTTCTGATAATCCTTTTCATCAACGGCAACGATGATGTTGATCTCACTTGAGCCCTGATCGATCATTCTGATGTTGATCTTTGCATTTGCAAGTGCGGTGAAAACTCTTGCGGCGGTGCCCTCGGTATTTACCATACCGCGTCCTACAACTGCAATAAGGCAAAGTCCCTCAACAAGAGCAATGGAATCGGGGTTAACCTTCTTGACAAGCTCTGCCGTGATGGAGTCCTTCTGTGAATCAAGAGCCTCAGCGGAAACGAGAACGCTCATAGTATCAATGCCGGAGGGAAGATGCTCAAAGGAAACACCGTGGTTTTCAAGAACCTCAAGAACCTTTCTGCCGAAGCCGAGCTCTGAGTT
>JAZOOE010000089.1:0-1499 GCA_045654865.1 Acutalibacteraceae bacterium
CTGTCAGCCTTATTAATTCCATTAATTCTTCAGCCTTGGCGATTTTCTCGAAGCCGTAAGCACAAAAATCTATCCAATCAGATTTTCTTTGCGAAACATAGTTATTTGATGCAATTTTTATAGTCGGTACAGGTGCTCCGAGTGGGGTGCCTCTTCCTGTTGTGAAAAGAATTAAATGACAGCCCGCTGCCGTAAGATTTGTAATGGATACAATATCGTTTCCGGGACCATTAAGCAGATTGAGGCCTTTTTCGGAAGCTGTGTCACCATAGTCGAGAACGTCTACAATCGGCATGGAGCCGCCCTTCTGAATGCAACCGAGAGACTTTTCCTCAAGTGTCGTAATACCGCCTTCTTTGTTTCCCGGGGATGGGTTTTCGGAAACGCTTTCATTATGGTTAATAAAATACTGCTTGAAATTATTTATTAGAGAAACGCTTTTATCAAATACCTCTTTTGATATACATCTCTTAAAAAGCACCTTTTCAGCACCGAACATTTCGGGAACTTCTGTCAGGACAGCAGTGCCTCCCATTGAGCAAAGCTTATCCGTGACCAAACCGACAACTGCATTTGCTGTAATTCCTGAGTATCCGTCTGAGCCGCCGCACTTAAGACCGATTATCAGCTTTGATGACGGAATAGATGTGCGCTTATCTGTTGCGGCAACCGCTTTCAGATTTTGTATCAATCTGACACCCTCCGAAATTTCATCCGTAACATCCTGACAGTTAAGGAATTTAATTCTGTTTTCGTCCCAGCTGCCGAGAACTTTTTTCATTTCTGCAATATTGTTATTTTCACAGCCAAGTCCCAGAACCAGAACACCGCCGCAATTGGGGTGCTTTATTAGTCCTTTGAGAATCAACTGAGTTATTCTCATATCATCTCCGAGCTGACTGCAACCGTAAGGATGCGAATAATGTATGGCACCCGTTTTTTCGCTCAGCTGCTTTGCGATACTGTTAACACAGCCAACAGTCGGAATGATCCATATATCATTTCTTATTCCGACACTGCCGTCAGAGCGCTGAAAAGCTTCTATATAGAATTCGGGGATAACTGCAATATTGTCATACTCGGGCTCATAAGTATAAGTCAGAATATCGGAAAGATTTGTCTTAAGATTGTGGGAATGCACAGCCTCTCCCTTTTTTATGTTGCTTGTTGCGTGACCGATAGGAAAGCCGTATTTTATTATATCACTGTTTGCCTCGATGTCGCATACGGCTGTTTTGTGTCCCGTATGGAGATCGACGCACACGTTGTCCTTTTCGTTTATTCTGACAGTATCCATTCCATTGCTTCCTTTGCACCCAAGCGGGTAATTCTGTTAAAGTATGAAGTTACAATATCTTCCATATCAGAAATATCAGTTGCCCAGAGATTCTGATTTTTAAGTATTTCACGGATATTGTTATTTTTTATGAAATTAATTGAATCAGGATTATCCTCGGGATCGTCGTGTTTATAAAAATAGATCAGATATGCCAATGATA
>JAZOOE010000090.1:0-7428 GCA_045654865.1 Acutalibacteraceae bacterium
CTGCACCGCCTTTCTGTTCAGGCGCATCGTTCAGCACAAAGGCTGTCAGACTCACTGCCGCCGCAATAAGCATAAGACTTATTGAAGAAAAGCTCCACGAAAAAATATTAATGCAAAGCATTACAATGCACGAGCATACCATAATTACAACGGGAAGCTTCTTTTTTTTCATTTTCTTTATCATCGTTATTGCCGCGTCAAAAATCAGAAAGCCTACAGCAATCTTGATACCCTTGAACGCATTTGCAACAACTTCAATCTCAAGAAAATTGTCAAGAAATACAGAGACCAAATAAATAATAATAAAGGACGGTAACGCCATAGCGAGAGTTGCAACCAAAGCACCCGCAAGGCCTGCCTTTTTGTAACCTGTAAAGGTGGCACAGTTAATTGCAATAGGTCCCGGTGTTGATTCGGCAATAACTGTCATATTCATCATTTCTTCGTGGGTAATCCATTTCTTTTTTTCTACGCAATGATTTTCTATAATGGAAATCATTGCATATCCGCCGCCAAAGGTAAACAACCCTATTTTGGCAAATATCAGAAACAGCTCCAATAAAATATACATATTGAGTCCTCCGTATAAGCTTCCTGTTTTATTCTGCAATTATAGCATAACACACCCCTGAAATTCAATCTTGCATACACAAAAAACTGCCCCACGCAGAAGACAGTTATACTGAGCTTCAAAAAAATTCGTTTATAAAAACAATTTATTTATCAGTTTTCTTTATGTCATTGTATTTTCTATATTCTATCTTCAATGCAAAACGTCCTATAGTTAATTATACCACAGGACGTTTTTCTTTTCATTGTCCGTTTTTACTGGACTTGTGCAAAATACTTATTATCCGCTTCATTTTCTACTCCTTAATACCCGTATTTTTAAGGTCAACCTTGTAATCAATAACCTCGATTTCGTCAGTCTCAAGATTCTTTTTCTGCGCTTCAATTCCGCCGAAGGCATAATTCGCACTGAGCCTGCCCTTACTGTTTACTCCCTTGTAGCAGGGATATTTTCCCCGTCGGGATTCGCGTGCAAGGCATTGACCACGGCTCTTGCATAACGGCGTTTTCCAAGCAGCTCGCCAATACGACCGTACGTCATCACCTTACCGTCGGGAATATCTAAAAGCAGCTCATAAACTTCCTTATAAAAATCTCGCTTCATACTATTCCTCGGTTTTGTTTTATGGATAAATTATAATAAATGACAGTAAGCAAATCAATATATCATAAAACTTTTCTAAAAGTACAATTAATGGGACAGCGTATTATTTATAATAACATCATAGAAAATGCAAAACCCTCCAAAAGAAGTTTTGTATTTCTGAAGCAGTCGTGATATAATTTATCTTAGAGGTGCAGTATGGGACTTTTTGAAATACTTTTTTCTAACAGCAAGCAGAACGTAAAACAGGCAAAGTCCAAGGAACAGCTCAGGAAAGAGCGGCAGAAGCTGGATCGGAAGCTCTGGGAGCTTGCGGAAGAATACGAAGAAGAAGATTAATTTATGGGATGATTTTATGGGACTTTTCACATTAGGCGTTTCGCTTTTTGAAACATTAAGAGAAATCGGCAAGGAAAAGCAGGCAAACCGCGTTGCTCTTGAAGAAAAGCGTCGCTATGAAGACATCGATTTCGACAACATTGAATCCGTTATACTTGAAGGCACCGAGCAGGCATTCCGTACAGAAACCCGTGAAGAATATGATGCAATGGGCACAATCGGTTTATCAAATATGAACGGTCAACCCTGCTACACCACAACTACGGTGCACTACGAAGTGCCCGACGGAGCAAATTATTGCTTTGCTATCAAGTATAGAAATGATACAACAATCTACCGTAAATTCCACGAGTCATCTCCCATTACCGAAAGACTGCTCGAGTTTTGCGTCGATTTCGATGAAGATGATAACGATGATTACGAAACAGAAGGTACGGTTGAATTCGAAATAGAGTTCCGGGACGGCACAAAAATATCCTCACAGGCTAACCCCGAGCTTACAGGTACTGTTGTGGATGTTGCAAAATCATTCTGTAATGTTGCGGTTGAGCTTGATAAGCTGTTTAATCCAAAAGACGGCACAGACTATGATGCCGCTGTTTCAAGCTTCAGAAGCCTTCGGGATTTATATCACTTGAATGAAAACTCCACAGAGGAAGACTTTATTGCCGCCACAGCATTCAGAATGTCAAGCCTTGCAAAGGCTGACGAACAGGAATACAATCAGGCAATCTATGAGCTGCTTTTATTCATTTTAAGCACACCCGAGGACGGAGATATTTTAGAAAAGACTTACACAGACGGCTTTTCTTATCTGCAGGAAAGCGACCTCGGCACCGATGCTTTTGTGATTTTACCCAAGTTTGCAGATATTGATAACGGCATCGTCAAAAATGTCAACGAAGCCCGGATACGCCAAGGCTTCCGTAAAGCCGCCATTGTCACAACAGGCAATAATTTATCCGCACTTGCCCTTCCGGATATCATCATCTGGGACCTCAAGCTCCTTTGCTCCGCATACATAAAAGCATTTAAATCGATAGTGACAAAGGCTTAAACAAGCAAAACAGAAATCCTCCTTGTAAACGGTATTGCCAAATACAAGGAGGTTGTTTTTGTTGTAAAAAATGTGTTTTACAACACAGAATATGAGAGACTATTCACAAAATGAGACCTTAACAGATGAGTTTCTGGATGCTATAATGCGGGTGAAGCTTCAAGTAAAATGAAAAAAGGTGAATACTATGAACAATATTTTCAGCGATAATCTGAAGAAATTCCGTCTTGAAAAGGGCTTGACGCAGGAGCAGGTTGCGGGAATGCTGAGCGTTAATTCGCAGACTGTTTCCCGTTGGGAGTGCGGCACTACCCTCCCCGACGTACTTACTCTGCCCGCACTTGCAGAGCTTTATGGGGTAACGGTTGATGATTTTTATAAAAAGAATTCTGTGGCTTATGAAAACTTTGCACAGCGTCTTGCATCCGTTTATGAGCAGTCACGAGATCCCGAGGATTTTATGCGATGCCGTTCCGAATATGAAAAGCTCATAAAAAAAGGTGAGCTTTCGACCGCAGACAAGTGGCAGTACGGTTGGATTCATATGTATATGATGAACTATTGCCGTGATATTGCAGTTGAATGGTACGACAAAGCAGTCAATGACGATCCGGAAAAAGATCCTGATAACCATCATATTGCCTGTATGCAGAGAATATGGATGTTCTTCCTTCTTAAAAAAGAGGATGAAATAATTTCCGAGCTACGAGAAAAGGCAAAGGAGAATCCCGATAATCCGAGAGAAACGGATAATCTTCTTGTTGCTCTCATATGGGCAGAAAATTACGGTGAGGCATATAATATTTTCACAAAGGCAATCAAAAAATTCCCCGATGATTGGCGGATGTATATTCACGGTGGTGATATTGCCAAAAAGCTTAAAAAGTATAATGAAGCTTTGGCATATTACGAAAAAGCGGGTGAAATCGGAACATATTTCTGCGATGAAATGGATTGCAAGGTCGGTCTGTACGAAGAAACAGGAGAATACGAAAAAGCTTATAATGAATGTGTGAAAATGGCAGATATCTACCGCAGCAGAGGCTATGATGTTGAAGCAGATATTATGACAAAACGGGCAGCAGAACTGAAAAAGAAATCTGAACAGTAAAAAAATATCCTCCTTGCAAACGGGTGCAAGGAGTTTTTTTGTTATCTGATTCTCCACTTCTGCTGTCTTATGACGGCGGGGGTGTCTTCGTTGTCTTTTGCATAGAAAACTGTCAGCAGCGTGCCGTCGTCAAGCTCTGTGGTAGCAGGATAGCCGAGGTCATCCGTATAAAGATTTTCATAAATTCTGAATTCGTCACTCCAGCTTTCACCGCCGTCGGAGCTTAAAATAACGTGGATGCCGTAAGGCATTTCTCTGTGAGAGAATGCGGAAATAAGAGTACCCGCCGAATGGACGAAAAGGTGAGAGGGGGCACCGCTGTCGTCCCCTATAATCTGCTTCGGCTTACTCCATGTGACACCGTTATCGTCCGATACGGTCTGATAAAGGGTAAACATAGTTTTTGCCTTGTTTTCAGCACGAAGATGGCATATTATTCTGCCGTCAGAAAGCCCGACAGCGTGGGGCTCATAGAAATAAATATCGTTGAATTCCTCGCACTTATATAGATCCATTTTTCCGCGAAGTGTCATCTCCCCCGTGTCGGTGTCTATGACGTAGGCTTCAATGTGGTTGTGTATTCCGAGAACTCTTCCCACCCACAAAACAGTGCCGTCCTGAAGCACGGTAGGGCCGTGAGGAGAAGAAACGGGAGATTTATAAATTTTTTCGAAGGTTTTTCCGCAGTCTCGGCTTATTCTGAAATTCACGCCTATTGCCTGCGCCTCGTCTTCCGCAGACACGGAATTTATATAATCGATGCATTCCTTTGTCTGAGGCATTTTTTCTCTTAAGGTTTCGATATCCTTTGTAAATGAGGTGACAATAAGTCCGCTTTCACCGAAAACTGCAAAGCCCGTATCTCTATCATCAAGCACGGTATCAATAACGCTTACGGGCTCAGAATAAGTATCACCACCGTCCGTACTAAAGGCCGCGACCGCCTTTCCGAAGGGGCAGATATGCTCCACACGGTATCCCGATGCGCCGACAGCAAGCCTTCCGTCCTGAAGTTTCACCACAGTAGGCCAGGCAAAATATGGGTGTGCGCCCTCGGGATTACTCATTATTATTTTTTCTGAACCAATAAGCTCAATATCAAAGCTCATACTCTCACCTTACAAAACCAATTAAATCATCAGACTTTTCTCGGATATCTTCTCTTTATTTCTCTGTTTTAAGCACATTACAGGCAACGTCGGGCACGTCAGTAATAATACCATCAGCTCCGATGCCTTGCAGAAATTCCATTTTTTCCGGATCATTGATCGTCCAGTAGCAGACTGCAATATTATTTTTATGAGCATAATTTACAAGCCTTGTAGTACCCATATTTACAATATATCTGTCCGGCGGAACCTGAAGCACGTCGAACTTATAGTACCCCTCAGGTCTTTCAATCCCCAGAAGAGCGTCAAAGAACAAAAATGCCGCCTCTACGTTATAGGCTGTTCTGGTTAAATCAGGATAGTTTTCTTCAATATATAAAATTACATCCTTACTGAATGAAGCGATAATTACCCTATTGATCAGATTCATATCCGATAATATGCCGTAAAGAATATCCGCCGCTTTGCAGCCTGCTTCTCCGTCGACTTTTATTTCTATGCTATAGAAGTAATCACCGCCGCTGTTTTCCGTATATGACAAGGCTTCCTCAACGGTCAACACTCTGAGATTTTCGGGAATATCATCACCGCGAAGCCCCTGATAAGGTGCTTCACCCTCTGCATTCTTGAAATATTCACCCATATTAAGCCCCGAAAGCTCTTCATAGGTGTAATCCGCAGGATAATTTCCCTCTTTTCCGAAATATTCAACTGCATTGCTGACTTCGTCAAAGGTATCGTCGTGAAGAATGATCAGTTTGTCATCCTTGGTAAGTTTTACATCAAACTCAAAGAAGTCCGTATCAAAGTCTTCAGCGTTAACGCAACCCTCAAATGCCATTAATGTCCCCTGAGGAAAAAGCTTTTTTCCCGCACGGTGTGCAAGCACATTAGTTTCGCCAAGCTTAGTTATGTACTGATTTGTTACGGGATATTCCTCTGCTTCATCCTGCCATTGATAGGTCACAGTTTTATAAAGCCCGAAAACCAAAACAGCAAGCAAGACTAAGATGCTTAATATAATGCAGATAACCTTCAAAAATTTGCACTGCTTTTTTTTCTTTGAATTTTCCATAATTCTCTCTCCCATAAAAAAATCGATTTATAGATAAAACGACTTTTGCTTTTAATTCTATTCGGAAATCCATTTCTTTGTCCATAAGAATAATGCTTCGGACATCAAATTGAAATCTGCTGTTCCGCCATTTTTCAAACTCATAAAGCTTTCCGTGATTACACGTTCATCGGAAGATACAACCTGAAGCAAATCCTTTTGATGTCTGATATAGCTTCCGGTTTGCTTGAAAGCAATTGCTTGCACAACAAAAGAAGCTGCTTTATACAAACCTCTTAATATATCCTCATCCTTTTCATACAGCATATTATGCACACATCCGTGAAAAATGTTGCATGCACCGATTTTGATTGCTCTGTTCACGGCATTCTCATCAACCTTAGCCAGAACCTCGTCAAGGCTTCCCTTGATCGGTGTGGTGTCGTAGCAAAACTGGAACAGGTCTGACGGCTCCCAGTTAAAAATTTCACTCTTGCCTGAGAGAAAACCGCAAATCAACTCTCTGTGAGGCATGGTATCAAGTATATCATTATACGTACGGATATCCGCGGCAGACAATTCATCTAAAATTACAACAACGTCAACGTCGCTTGTATTTGTTGCTTCACCACGGGCATAACTACCCTGTAAGCCGACAAACCACACACGGTTTTCGAATTTATAATTTAACTTTTGCACAAAGTCATTCATCCAAGCATTAATATCTATCATCTTGATCACCTCGTCAAATTTAATTTTTTTGCGGCGCACATAACCGATTGTGTCGCTGATTTTTATGAAAACAAGTTATTCCGTATATAAAGAAACAGGGCCGTACAGTCCGCCTGCTACTGAGTCTTTTGCATATTCAAGCTCTGCTTCAAAATAAGGAGAAAGCTCTTTGGTGCACCATTTGTCAAAATAATCGGTATGGGTGTACCAATTTGCCGACGTGTTGGTCACAACAATTTTCAGCTTATTTTCTTTCCGAAGCAGACCGGCAGGGATTCTTAGGGTATATGGAGGCGCAATGGAAATTCCAAGAAGGATGTCATTCAGATAAACGTCTGCGGAATAATGCACGTCACCAAGGCTTATTTCTCCCTCTTTACCTGCTTTTTCTTCGGGGAGAGCAAACACTGCTTCATAAGCTCCGCTGCCCGAGTAACCGCTTCCGACAAAATCTGCCCAATCTCCAAGCCTTACGGGAAAAGCCTCATCGGAATGAGTTGTATTCATAAAGCCTGCTTCACCGCAGATAAGCTCAGTTTCCTTTCTGAAAATAAATTCACCCTTAATATCAAATCTGCTGTTAAATTTCTTTTTATTTCGTGCATCATATTTTTCGTCCGACAGCAAAATAACAGCGGTTTCACCTGTAACAAGGGAAATATTCAGCACGCCTCTTTCGGTCTGAAGCTTCTGCATTTCACCATTTTCTGCATTCAGAAGATAACCGTCCTCTGACGGCAGATGAACACAAAAATCGCAGTTTTCCTCCGATTCATTGAAAAGAATAAAAATATCTCCATTCTCCGTTTTTCTGTGCATTGCCCGAAGTCCGTGTCCGTCAATATGAAGCAC
>JAZOOE010000091.1:0-16162 GCA_045654865.1 Acutalibacteraceae bacterium
CATTTTTACAACAATGAACGATTACAATTAAAAACAAAACTGACTCCGCTTGAAAAACGAAGTCAGTATGTCACTTAAATTTTAATATTTTCTACCACAGGGGTGGTTTTTGTGCTGTCCGTACAAATTGGGGCAGTTCACGGCTGCAGGAGGTCTTTTCTTATCTGAGATTTTCAAGTGCAATGATCATTCTTAGAATCTGTGCGGCATTTTTCTGCATTTCGGCAGTTGTTATGCCGCCATCCTTGCCAAGGGATTCAAGAAGTGTTCCGTCGGGCTCTCTTTTGCCCGTTCTGTTTCCGCCGGGCATAAGCACGTTGACACCTGCTCTTACTCTGTATGCCTGATTATTAATTACGGGGAATTCGGGAGATTCGCAAGGCTGCATCCACCAGTCAGTCATAACAGAGCCTTCATAGCCCCATTCTTCTCTGAGAATAGTTGTGACCAGATCATAATTATAATGTCCCCATACACCGTTTATTTTGTTGTATGACGTCATTAAATTAAGCGGCTTTGCTTTCTTTACGCAGATTTCAAAGCCTTTGAGATATATTTCTCTCAGCGCTCTTTCTGAAAGAACTGAGTTGTTTTTTGTTCTTCTTACCTCCTGATTGTTGCAGGCGAAGTGCTTGGGACAAGCACTGACGCCCGAGGATTGAAGTCCCTCGGTTACCGCACTTGCCATAAAGCCCGTAACGATGGGATCCTCAGAGAAATATTCAAAGTTTCTTCCGCAAAGCGGATTTCTGTGAATATTCATTCCGGGTGCCAACAGCACGTCAGAGCCTCTTTCTCTCATTTCCTTACCGAGAAGGCAGTAAAGCTCTTTGACGAGAGGGCAATTCCACGTGCTTGCAAGAGCAGTTCCGCAGGGGAATAATGCACTGTAGGCTGAAAGTCTGATACCCGACGGGCCGTCTGTTGTTGTTATGGGAGGAATGCCCTTATCTCTGAGTGAGGGGAGAACACCGCCGAAAACGCCTGCATTTCCCTTTGCTCCGAGAGGAGAGTTCATTATATAGTCACCGCGGGAAATAGCCTCCAGCTCATCGTATGTGAGAGTTGAAACGAAATTTTCCATTGTGACGTTTTCGTTTTTTACATCCTCAAGGGTGTATTTCAGTCCTACGTTCATATTGACGTAGTCAGGGAGATTTTCCTCAATTGTTTCCTTGAGAGATACGCTTCTGACGGGAGCGGGCTCATAACATTTATACGTTTTTCCGTTGCGTGTTAAGGGGCGGAGTCTTAAAAATCCGTTTTCGGGCTGAACGGCACTTACCTCGCTGAGCTGTTTTATTAACTGTGTTTCGGTTCTTTTTATTTCACCTGCAAAAATGGTGCTTCTTACGTCAAAGCCGAGAGAGAAGCGATATGTTCCGCGGCTTAAAACGTAGGCACTTTTATAAGATGTGATACCCGAGTCATCATAGGATGAAAGATCATAGAAGCTTACACTGAATGAAAGCGTCTGCTCCTCGTCAGGCTGAAGCTCCTTGGATTTAGAGAAGTCCTTGAGTACCTTTGCGGGGACGTCGATTTCGGAATCCTCCTGCTCAACGTAAAGCTGAACCGCCTTTTTGCCCGCAGTCTTACCCGTGTTTTTAATTACTGCGCTTACGTTTATTCCCTCTGCGCCCTCTGAAAAATCAATATCCTTGATTATAAAATCAGTATAGGAAAGACCGAAGCCGAAGGGGTATAAAACCTTGTCCTTATCAAAGGTCTCGAAATATCTGTAGCCTACGAATATATCCTCGCAATAGGTATTTTTGTCCTTGCCGCCGAAGTTTGCGGAGGAGGGAATATCCTCATAGGAGAGTGCTACCGTGTCGGGAAGTCCGCCGGAGGGGGATTGCTTGCCCGTTACAATATCTGCAAAGCCGTTGCCTGCCTCCATGCCTCCCTGCCACACAATGAGCACCGAGGGAACCTTGTATTTTTCTATCCATGAGAAATCAATAATATTTCCCACGTTGAGAACGACCGCCCATTTTTTAAAGCAGAGGCTTACAAGACGGAGCATATTTTCCTCTTCATCCGTAAGATAAAAGCTACCCTTGGTCAGAGTGTTTTCTCTGTCCTCACCCGCGGCGCGTCCGATAAAAACAAGTGCGGTATTGCTGTTTTGGGCAGCGGTACTGACGGTGTCGTAGTCAAGATGCATTTCCTCGTAGCACATAGGCCAGTTGCCCCAGAAGCCGTCATCGGGCTTGTTCTTTTTTCGCCATTTGTCATAAACGGAAAGAAGCTCTGTGTTTAGTTTTACTTCCGCGTTTTTAAGTCCGTCGGTAAAGCTGACCTTATAGTGAGCATTTACGTCACCACCCGAGCCGTAGCCGACGTAAAACGTATCACTCTGAACTCTGCCGAAAAGTGATACAGTATCCTCCTCCTTAAGGGGAAGCACGCCCTCGTTCTTTAAGAGCACGGCACTTTCGGCAACACTTTGTCTTGATATCACGTCAATGTTCTCTGCCTGAGAAAAGCCCTCGACGATCTCCTTGCCGGAGGTCTGTGATACGGAGTTTACTATTAACGTAACTGCCTTGTTGATAGGCTTTGGAAGCTTCATTTTTTTATCTCCTTTTTATATTATCAAAGGAACCCTTTTTAATATATTTTATTTTTTGATGGTCCTTATTTTTACGGGGCCTGTAAGTCCCGATGCCGCATCCTCCGGAAAGTTGGAATACTTTGAGGGGATAGTGGAATAATGATTACAAAGAGTGTTTGAAACGGTGATCCTAATGTGATTTTTACCGTGTAATACGTATTTTGTTATGTCTGCGGTAAAAGGTCTGTAGGTTAACACTGCGGCAGTTGTGCCGTTGATTTCTACTTTTACGGTAGCCGCAGCATCCCCTATGTCTATAAAAAAGCTTTCATCCGTATCAATCTTTTCAAGCATAACCGTCTTTTCGTAAACCGCCTTGCCTGAATATGACACAAGAGCTCCGGTTTTTGAAAGGTCACAGCAGGGAAGCTTACCCTTTGTGCTGCTGAGCTTTATTGGCTCCGGAATGAGCGAGGCATATTCATAGCCGTTTCTGCCTCTGATGAAAAGCCTGACGGCAGAGATATAAGGAGAAACGTCCACGGGTGTAAGGATATATTTGTCTGCTCCGAAATTGCCCTTGCCCGTCTTTTCTGTGTGCATTTCAATATCGTTGTTTGTTGCTCTTAAAAGCTCGCCGAATACGGAAATTTCAACGCCCGTAAGAGCGGGGATGCTGTTAAAGGAGAAGCAGAAAATATCATCTGTAGATCCGTTTTCCGAAAAACGGAAATAATCATTATTTGCAAAGGATGAAATGCTGAGGGGATAATTGCATTTTTTTTGGTTTTTCGCAGTAACGTAAAGGGATGTTCTTTTTGTTTTTGATGAATTTCTGTAGTCGGGCACCTCGTCCTCTTGATAGTTGTATAATGCAAGCAGAAGATTTTTGCCCTTATTAAGCTGAATATCACCGTTTGCGGGGACTCCGTTTATAAGGCATTTTACGGGCTTGATGGCTCCTGTCAGGAGCTGAGCCGTGCAGCTGTCATCCGAATAAACGTAGGTAAAAAATACAGTGCTTTCGCTGAAAATAATATTATCGTCATAAACTCTGCCCTTGAGCCCGTGATGTCCCTGCTCAAAAAGAGAGCCCATATAATCTTTCGCAATATAACCGTAGCGGTCGTGAAGAGGAATCGAACTGATAGTATATTCTTTATCGTTGAAGATAAATGAAGTATTATCAAGCACCTCCGTGTTGCCCGAGATATAATCAAAAAGCTCTTCGGATAAGTCACGAGCGGAGATGAATTTAACCGCATCTGACGTGCAGTAGGCCATATCCTTTTTCTGAGGCTTTTCAGGAACGGTAAATTCATTATCCGTAACACCGATATCAAAAAATCTTGCCTCTGCTCCGATTATTCCGCCCGCCGGGATATAATAGTCGCCGTACTTGTTATCAAGCGTGGGAGCAAGGGAGAAATCCCAATCTCCGTCCAATAATATATCCTTTTCTTCAACTGCTTTGTCGGCAGTGCTTACGTTGGTTTCCTTTTCATAGTCAAGCTCATCCGTCGTAAACAGAAGAAGAGTATCCTTTTTCTCATCGAGAGGCATCCTTATAAGCGTATAGCCGTCACGTCGGCCTGCACCCGTTATTTTTGTCAGCTCTCCCGTGTCGGAATCAAGAAGATATGCGTTGCCCTCTGCCTTGAATCTGCAGAGACTTCCTTTTTTTGCATATCTTACGAAGAAAAGAGTGTCTTTATTATTTTTTCTCGTATGCACGTAGGTCTTGTTAGACGAAAGACTATCGGGAATAAAGCTTCTTTCAATCCCCGTATCTATAAAGGTCAGAGCCGCCGCAGGAGTTGCTGCAAGTGTACAGCGAGGTGCCTTCAGCATATTGGCAATATGCTCGTTTACGGAGGTGTCTGCTTCATTGATATCGGAAAGATAGGGAGTTATTCCGCAGAATATAACACATCCGCCGTTTTGTATAAATTCGTGTATTTTAGGAATTATGGAGCCCCTTATGCAGTCAAGTCCTGCAAAAATCAGCACCTTATATTCCTCATCTGAAACTGAAAGACAGCCGTTTTTACATTCGGCTCTTTCAATAGACTGAAAATCAATAAAATCAAAATCAGCGCCGCGGTCGAAAAGATATCGGGCACAATCAAAGGTTGTCTTTACGCACTCAGCCGCATTTTCTCCGAAATCACAGGAGGAAACGGGATAGAAAAGCGCAATATCACAGCTGTGTCTGCCTGTTGTCAGCAGATTTGCCAGCCTTTTGTATTTGTCGAGCCAAACTTTTTCATCATCCCAATAGGGCATTCTGAAATGGAAATCAGGGGGAGCCCACTCAAAAAAGCCGCCGTTGGTGGAATAATAGAGGCCGTGGAGATTCAGAAGATTTGCACCGAAGATAAAATTATCCCCCGTTGCATCCGTTATGCTTTCAAGAGTTGTACCCCAGCCCGAGCTGTGATAACCCTCAAGCCATACTCTGGGACGCTTGTAAAGATGTGCAATTGAGCTGTTGACCTTTACTTTTATAAGATCGGCGGCTCTGCCGGGTGTATCGTTTCCGGGGGCTGTAAACCAACGCACGGTGCGGAAATAATCGGAAAACTCATCGGGGCTTGTGCCTCTGCTTGATTGGTCACAGCCGTATATGAGTCCTCTTGAATTATGATATTCAAAAATCGGTATGAAATAGTTTTTCTCAATAAGCTCTGTTCTGACGTCAGCCGTGTTAAGTCTGATTTTAGGTGTCAGAGTGCCGAGATTAAAGAAAAGATGGGGGAGAAATCCAAGTATATCATAGCCGTATTTTGCGGAAATTCCCTGCCTGAGAGCATCTGCCCACAGATATTTTACGTCTGTTCCGAACATCAGCTCATCCTGAAAGAAATAATTGAGAGTGCCCGCCTTCAGATCGGGTAAGCGCCTTTCAAATTCGCTGAAATACAAATCGCATAAAAGCCTGCCGCAATCGGGATGCATAGGATCGATTGAATTATTTACGGTATGTAGCTTTATTATGAAGGCCTCGCAGATTCCCGGAATTTTACTTAATATACCCTTGCCCTTTTCGTAAATAATGACGGGAACTTTATATTCCTTGTCCTCATATCTTATAACTGCAAGCGTATCATCGGAAAAGCCATCTTCATCTCCTGAAAAAAGCATTGATTTTTCGCAGGAGACGTTTTTTGCGGACAAGCCCTCGGTGTTTGCTATCATATCGGTAAAATAACCGTTTCCGATCCATGCAATAGTATAGTCACCCATACCTATCGACATTCCGAGTCGTTCGCATTCTCTTGCTGCATGAGCAAAATACTCCCACCATTCCTCGCTGAACTGAGGGGGAGTGCCTTCTATACTTTTTCCGTGACCACCGTAGGGGAGCGCGTTTTCACCTCCGCCGTTTAAGTGACAGTAATTTATCTGAACGCCTGCAATGCCTTTTTCTGACAGCATTTCCAGCTGTTCGGTGAGTCGTTCGCGGTTCAGCTCGCCGCCGTTCCACCAATAAAAAGGCACCTCGCCGTATTGGCGTTCGGGCGAGGTGAGGGCTTTTATGAATTGATTTGTCTCAGACATAAGGCTTATTCCTTTACGGCTTTCTTCCTTGAAGCGGTTTTCTTAGCCTTTTCCTCGGCGGCGGAAGTAGTTTTTGCTTCTGCTGCTTCGGTGTCTGCCGTCTTCTTTTTGCAGCATCTCTTTTTAGGAGCAGCTTCTGCTGTCTTTTCTGCTGCTTCTTTTTCTTTTTTTGATGCTGCTTTTTTCGTGCTCTTCATACATTCTATAAGATTGAGAGCGTGGTCAAGGTTACCCCATGCCTGAATCTGACCGTCAAGATATGCCTTTACGGGATCAGCCTTGCCCTTGATGCAATCCTCAAGAAGTATAGAGTCAATAATCATAGCTACAGTATTATCGTGATAGTCATAGGGCTCAAAGTATAAAACGCCGTCAATGTATGCAATATAGAACGTGCCCTTGCAATCCTCATCGGACATTGTTATCTGCGCCGCTATAAAGCTGTCCTTCAGCTTGCTGACGTCAGCCTTTTTGGCATATTTCTTTTTTAATTGATCGAATCTTTCTGTGAAGGTCATCGGTTATCTTCCTTTATCAGTTTTTGAGTGAATGTATGGGGGCGGGGATTCGTCCGCCTCTTGAAATGAATTTTTCGGGAGAGTTGTGATTAAGCTTGATTACGGGAGCATAGCCGAGCAGCCCGCCGAATGAAACTGTATCGCCCTCTTTTTTGCCGTAAGCAGGGATAACTCTGACTGCGGTCGTCTTTGTGTTTGCAACGCCTATGGAGATCTCATCGGCAATAATACCTGAAATTACAGCCTCCGAGGTGTCACCGGGGATTGCGATCATATCAAGACCTACAGAGCATACAGCGGTCATAGCCTCAAGCTTTTCAATGGTGAGAGATCCGTTTGCAACAGCGGCAATCATACCCTCGTCCTCTGATACGGGGATGAATGCACCTGAAAGACCGCCTACGTGAGAGGAAGCCATAACGCCTCCCTTTTTAACTGCATCGTTGAGCATCGCAAGGGCTGCAGTTGTGCCGTGTGCACCACAGCATTCAAGTCCCATATTTTCGAGAATTCTTGCAACGGAGTCGCCGATAGCGGGGGTGGGTGCCAAGGAAAGGTCAACAATTCCGAAGGGAACGTTAAGTCTTTGTGCTGCCTCTGATGCTACAAGCTGACCGACTCTTGTGATCTTGAATGCAGTTTTCTTTATGATATCCGCAAGCTGTGAAAGATCACAATCACCTGCTCTTGCAATAGCGGAGGAAACAACACCGGGGCCTGATACGCCTACGTTTATAACGCATTCGGGCTCTCCGATTCCGTGGAATGCACCTGCCATAAAGGGGTTATCCTGAGGAACGTTTGCGAAAACAACAAGCTTTGCACAGCCTATAGAATAGTTGTCTCTTGTAAGGTATGCCGTTTCCTTTATAGTTTTACCCATAAGCTGAATTGCATCCATATTAATTCCTGCTTTTGTTGTGGCAACGTTTACCGATGAGCATACCTTGCCCGTAGTGCTCAGTGCCTCGGGAATTGCGGCGATGAGATTTCTTGAGCTTTGTGTGAAGCCCTTGTCAACGAGAGCAGAAAAGCCGCCTATGAAATTTATGCCGAGCGTATCTGCCGCCCTGTCAAGAGTTTTTGCGATTTTTACGTAAGTATCCGCACCGTGTGATGCTCCTATAAGAGAAACCGGTGTTACGGAAACTCTTTTGTTGACGATGGGTATTCCGTATTTCTTTTCGATTTCCTCTCCCGTCTTCACAAGGTGCTCTGCACTTTTTGTGATTTTGTCATATATGTTTGTCAGAAGTCTGCCTTCATCCTCGCTGACACAGTCAAAGAGGGAAATGCCCATGGTAATAGTTCTGATATCCAGATTTTCCTGGCGTATCATATTTATGGTTTCAAGTATATCTGCAGTATTTATCATAGTTGAGCGCACCTCCGATTAAATGTGATGCATTGTGTTGAATATATCTTCGTGCATAGTCTGTATCTGCAGATTTTTGCTGTTTCCGTAATTAGCGAGAAGATCTACGAAATCCGAAAAGGGGATAGACAGCTCGGAAATATCAGCCAGCATTATCATAGCAAAGTATTCGCTGAGAACACTTTGAGTGATGTCGAGTATGTTTGCGCCCTTTTGGGCGCATATTGTGCTGACACCTGCGATTATTCCTACGTTATCCTTACCTGTTACACTTATTATAGCTTTCATTTAAATAATCCTCCTATTATATATACGTAAATTTTACTATATAACTTCATATTTTTCAATTGTTTGAATGCATAATTATTGAAATTTTATAAAAAAACAATTAGAATTATTAACGGATAACATCAAACCCCGACGGGGTGTAAATTTATAGACTTACGGTGATTTTATGAGTGAATTTGTCTTCGGAAATAAGTCCCTGCCTCTCGGCGGAAAAACATATATTATGGGTATTCTTAACGTTACGCCTGATTCTTTTTCTGACGGCGGTGAATATTTCAGCGTAAGCGAAGCTGTCAGACAGACGGAAAAAATGATAGAAGAGGGTGCAGATATCATTGACGTCGGTGCCGTTTCAACAAGACCTTTTTCGGATAAGGTGTCGATTGAGGAGGAATGGAGCCGCCTTGCTCCGGTTTTATCCGAGCTGAGAAAAAGATTCAGCGTGCCCATATCCGTTGATACCTTTAATCCCGAGAATATAAAAAGAAGTCTTGATGCGGGAGCTGATATTATAAATGACGTGGGAGGTATATTTTCTCCGCTGACGGCAGAGTGTGTAAAGGAATATAATGCGGGCTGGATAATAATGCACGGCGGTGTTCTGATTTCGGATGCGGGCGAGCAAAAAACGTATTCAGACGGAATAGTCAATGACGTAAATACCTTTTTTTGCAGTATGCTGAAAAAGATTGCAGAGTATAATATCCCTCTTAACAATATATGTCTTGATGCGGGATTTGGTTTTGCTAAAAATACCGAGCAGAATATTGAGCTTCTTAAAAATTTTGAAAAAATCAGAAAGGACAGCCTTCCTTTATTATGTGCTCTTTCCCGAAAAAGATTTATCGGAGAGCTCTCGGGAGAGGCGGATGCTAAAAAAAGGGATACCGCTACTGCCGCGGCAAACCTTGCGGCAGTTCAAAAGGGCGCGGATATTGTAAGAGTTCATAATGTGGCTCTTGCGAAACAGACGCTGTGTGTTGCTGATGCTCTGTTAAGATAGTATATACGTTTACATTATAATAATTATAACCTATTATATAATCCAATATATAACTCAAAAGCCTCTGTGCGTTATGCACAGAGGCTTTATAATTGAGAGGTTTATTAATTATGCAATACCTTTGAAGAAGTTTGCAATCTGACGGAAGAAGTACTTGATGGAGCAGAAGAGTCCTTTGTACTTGTAGATTCCTGTTTCGCTTGTGTGAACCATACCGCAACGTTCACATTCGGGAAGCTCAAGACCTACGTCTTCGGGATTTGCTGTGAAGTGCTCGCCGCAAGCTGTGCAATCACCGTGTGCCTGAGTACCTTCGATAACCCAATTCTGAACGTTGTGATCAACTGCTGCAACAGCCTCAGTGTAAGAAGCGGGGCAGAGCTGACAAGTATATGTCTTAACGCCTTCTGTCTTACATGTGGGAGCCGTTGTGATAACGCCGTTATCATAGGTGTGATCAGCAACAGGTGTTTCGTTGTCCTGATATGTGTCGCCGCAATCAGCGCAAACGTATACTGTGTAGCCTGCTTCTGTGCAGGTTGCAGGAATAACTGTTGATTCATAAGCGTGGGGAAGAGTGTCGCCGTAAGGCTGTGAGCAAACGTCGCAGTTAGCGGGCTTTTCACAAGTTGCTGTACCGCCGGTATGGCTGCCTGTTGCAGTTTCGCCGGCTTCTGTGTAGTTGTGCTTTGCATCATAAGCGCATATGTATTCTGTGTATCCGTCTTCTGTGCATCCGGGAGCGTGAACGATTACCTCGTAGCCGTTTTCGCCGTGGTTAAGAGCGGGGATTGCTTCGCTGTCCTTTGTTTCGTGACAGTAGAAGCATTCGTAGCCGGCTGTGTAGCCTGCTTCTGTGCAGGTTGCTGCCTTGCCCTCAAATGCATGCCAGTCATGCTGGAGAGCGGGAACAACCTCCTGTGCTACAACGTAATCACAGTTTTCACAATGATAGCCTGTTGTAAGACCTGTGCTGCTGCATGTGGGAGCAACAGCCTTGTCTGTGATAAGCTTATGTCCGTCTGCAAGAATTACGTTCTGCTCTGTGATGATAGCATTACACTGTTCGCAAACAACACCGTCTGTCTTACCGTTGTTGAGACAGTCTGTAGCCCAACCCTTGATTGTTTTGGGAGTGTGAATGCCTGTGGGAGCTGTGATGTTTCTTGTTTCTCTGTGAGCTGCATTGTTCTTACATACGTAGATCTCATAGCCGCCTACGTCGCATGATGCTGATCTTGCCTCGAAGAGCTCCCATTCGTGATCAAGCTTTTCGAGTGTTTCTCTTTTCTGTAAAACTTCGTTACATCTTAAGCAAACGATGTAATCTGTATAGCCGTCTGCCGTACAGGTTGCGGGCTTGCCGGGATCGAAGGACTTGTTGTGTCCGAGAGCATCAACGTCAACTGTCTTTTCGAATCCGCAATCACAAGCGTATTTATCAGTACCGCCGTCAAGACAGGTTGCAGCATCAATAGTTGTGATTGTGTAATCGTGGGGGATGGCATTATACTGAGCTGTAACTGTTATGTCAGTTCTGACACCTGTGAGCTGGTCTGCTGTATAATCCCAGCCTGCAAATTCATAATGATAGTCTGCATCATAATTTTTGGTAGGTGTAACGTCGGGGATGATAGCGTCATCGCCGAAGGGGATATCCTGAGATTCGATAAGTGTACCGTCTTCATTTACGAAATCAACCTTAACAAAGTTCATCTTGTATGCAGCGTAGATTGTAAGGTTATCGGTGATTGTGAAGGAGTAGCCTGCGGTATACTGTGCATCTGTTGCTGTTGTTGAATCTGCCCAACCGAGGAACGTACCACCCTCACGTACGGGTGAATCGTCAGAAACTGTAAAGGTGTGGCTTGTAGTATTGATGCTTGTGGGATTTGCATTAAGATACTGAGTCTGAACTGCGGGCTCTATAGCAGGCTCACCCTTGTTTGTATCCTGTGTGAATACGATGGGTGCTGAATATACTGCGTATACGTCAACAACGGGATCACTAACGTAAACGGCATAGATACCTGACTTTGTGATTGTAGCTTCAGCAGCTTGCGTATCTGTTCTCCAACCAAGGAACTCAAACGTTCTGCCGTTGATTGTTGCGTTCTTTGCATTGGGCTTGGGAGTTGAACTTGCGTTAGCTGAGTTCATTGCGTAGAATGTCTTTGTTTCGGTCTTTAACGTACCGTCAGCCTGAAGGTAATGGAAGTTTGCGGTAAGCTCGACACCGAAAAGAGCATAATAGGTTTCGCCGAATCCTACGGTAACAGTACCGGTTGTTCCGGTTTGTGCAAGAGGATTGGTTGACCAGCCTGCAAATGTTGCACCGTCCTTGGAGACTGTATACTTGCTGAGATCTACCTGTGCGGTCTTGTTTTTGCCGACTACGAGCTCGATTGTCTGATCCTTATCACCGCCGTTGGTTGTTCCGTCAAGCTTAAGAGTGATTGAAAGGTTGTTGACAGCATTATTGATTCTTGTTGCTGCATCATTGATCTGAGCCTGAGTGTAGGTTGCATAGCCCTGGTTGTTATCAAAAGCATCCATAATAGCCTTTGCAGCGTTTCTTGCAGCGGAAAGCTCACTTGCAGATGCTGCTGTGTAGCCTCGAACACCTTCGTATTCTTCTGAGCTTTGGTAAGCAGAACGAAGAGCTGCTGTGTTTACGGATGTGAGACTGCCCTGCTGATATAACAGATAGAGGTAGTCACCGCCTGCACCTGCGTTAAGGTCGAGCACTCTGTTGTTGTCCTGGAATGTAACTGTTGATACCCAGCCTGATTCTGATGTGCTGCCGGAGATCTTGGCGTTCGTTACGGGAGGTCCGAAAGCGGGATCCTTAGTGATGTAGATCTTGATGTCATCGCCGCCGGCACCCTTGTTGGTGTCAACGCATCCGTCGCCGTGAAGCTGAGGAACCCATGAATGATTACCTGAGTTTACGGGGTACCATTTAACACCGCTCTGTGTCCAGTCGGCGGGCATGCCGCCTTCATGGTCAAGACGGAAGCCTCTTACAGCTTCAGCGGGGTTTGTTGTCCACGTCCAACCCATGTAAACGTAATAGTCACCGCCTGTGCCTGCAGTAAGGTCTTTTGATAAAACATAACCGTTACCGGCACTTGCGCCGACAGCGTTTGTAATATTAGCCTTGGCTTCGGACTCAGATTTGAAGTAAACCATCGCGATGTCCTTGATGTACTTGGTTCCTGCGGGATAATAGTACTCATTTGCATAAGCCGCTTCAGCGGTTGTGTCTGCAAAAGGCACCAAGGGAATTACTGTAAGCATTAACAGAAGTGATAATACAACTGAAAATACTCTTGTCGAAATTCGTTTTTTCTGCATAGTTTTCATCCTCTCGAAAAATTGGTTAAATAAACCTACAGTTATTATAATAAATATTTATAAAAACTTCAATTATTATTTTTAACAACTTAGGGAAGCGTCAATTGTAAATATTAGACAAATTATTAAAAAATTATTAACCTGATATTGCATCTGTTTGTGATAAAAAATGTTCAAAAATCCATCGGTTTCTGAGCATCAGCTGAAATATAGCCAAGCTATTATCCGAAAATTCCGTATTTTATCCGAAGTCGCGAAAATTTTTCGTTCATAGGTGCGGTTATAAAAAACAGAATCAGTGCGGTTGTGATTCCGTGGATTACGTTGAACGAAATACCTGACAGAAAAATCGAAATGATGCTATTGAGTGTAAAGCTGCCCGACAGCATCAGCACAGAGCACGTATCAACACAAATTCCGTAAACTAAAAACGTAAGAAGTCCTCCCGTAATGCTTACTGCATATTTGTTGCAAAGCTTTTTTCTTTTATAAAAAATCAGGCCCGAAAAAAATCCCACAAGTCCCATTCCGAGCATCTGAAAGGGAGTAAACATTCCTTGCCCGAATATGAAGTTTGACAAAAACATAGACAGCACCCCCGACAGAAAGCCGCAATTGGGGCCGAATGCCATAGCGGTTACGATTATCACAGCGGCGGTGGGCTTCATCTGAGGCAGAAACATCATTATGCTTCTTGCCGCTACAGCAAGAGCTGTCATAATTGCAAGTATCACGATCTCAGAGGTTCTTGTTTTTCTGTTCTCAAAGTAAACGAAAAACGGTATGATCGCACAGACTATCATAAGCACAGCGGCAACGTAATAGCTTTTGCTTTTGATCAGACTGTTGCTGATAAGGACAACAGCGGGAGTTATGACAAGTGTGAGTATAAGTGATAAGGCATTCAGACGGGAAGGCTTTTTCTGCATAGACTCACCACCTCCTCGCTTGTTACCGCCTGCGGGAAAAATTCCCTTGCGGTCTTGCTGGCCGCCGTTGTGTAGAAAAAGCTTGAGGAAAAGAAGGTTCTTGCATCGGCCTGTGTGATACATCTGCCGTCCGAAATCATAGCGCATATATCTGCGTGCTCGGCACAGAATTCCGTATCGTGGGAAACCGCTATCACGGTAACACCGTCGGCGCAAAGCTCCTTTATCAGCCTTGCATACTCCTTTTTGAAAAGGCAGTCCATACCCTTTGTAGGCTCATCCATAAAAATGATTTTCGGCTTTTTCAGAAGTATCATTGCAAGTGCCGCTCTTTGCATTTCCCCGCCGCTGACGTCATAGGGGTGGCGCTGAAGCAGCTTGTCGGTTTTCGTTATGCGTGCCACCCTCATAATTTCATTTTCCTTTTCGGCGGCTGAAAGTCCGGAGCCCGAGAGCATATTTTCAAGCTCCTCCCTGACGGTGCTTCGGGAAAACATTGTCTCGCATTTCTGCGGCATAACGGCAATGATTCCGTTATAAAGCTCGGATTCCTTGTATTTTTTTATGCTTTTACCGAAAACTGAGACGCTTCCCGTTTTGCACGGGAGAAGTCCGCTCATAAGAGAAACTGCGGTGGATTTACCCGCTCCGTTGGCTCCGAAAACGGCAAAAAAGGTACCCTTGGGAATGCTGACGGAAAAATTATTGAGCACGTATTTTTTCTTATCGTAGGAAAAATACAGTCCATTTGCCTCAACTGCGGCTTCAGATGAAAACTGCGGTTTCTCGGGAGCGGGGAATTCGGGTAGCTTTATTCCGCCGAGAAGCTTTTCCATTGCCTTTCTGCCCTGTGCTACGGTAAGCGGAAGCTCGCCTCCGATGCCGAGTCTTGAAAATATCTGCATAGGGGCTGTGACCGATGCGTTTATAAATTCGTTGTTTCCCGAAAGACGAGAGGACAGTCGGGAGGGGTGGCAGTCTGAAATTATCTCTCCCTTTTCGAGGATAACGAGTCTGTCGGCAAGGGGAATAATATTTTCAAGTCGGTGCTCCGAAATTATCACGGTGATTCCGTTATCTCTGCAAAGCTTGCTGATGGTTGAAACAAAAAGCTCTGCGGCGGTAGGATCAAGCTGTGAGGTGGGCTCGTCAAAAATTACGGCTCTGGGATGCATGGCAAGTATGCCTGCAAGGCAGACCAATTGCTTCTGACCGCCCGAAAGCTCGGAAATTTTTTTGTCAATTATGCCCTCAAGCGAGAAATATGCGGATATTTCCGCGATGCGCAGACGAATCAGCCTACTGTCGAGACCGAGATTTTCAAGCCCGAATGCAAGCTCTGTCCGAACGGAATGGGTAACCGTCTGATATTCGGGATTCTGCAGAAGATAACCGATATTTTCCGCTGATTCACGAAGAGAAAAATCCTTTTCCTCTTTGCCGAAATAAAATATTTCACCGTTTTTGGTGCCGTGTGGGGAAAGCTGAGGCTTGAGCATTCTCAGAAGCGTGCTTTTGCCGCTGCCTGATTTACCCGCAACAACTATAAAGTCTCCGGAGCTTATATCAAGGCTTATGTTTTTAAGGGCAGGCTCAGTGGCTTCGGGATAAGTAAAGCTCAGCTCCTTTAATCTGAAATCGACCATTTCTTTTCCTCCGTGACGTCAAGAATTGTTGGAAATAAAAGGAATATGCAAAAATATACCGAAGATATAAGCCCTGCGGCATCCGGAAAGGGGATTGCCGTCTGCGGGATATATTCGGATGTCAGAGAAGCTCTTGAAATAATAAAAAGCAGGATAAAAGCTGCGGATAATGCGAGGGTAAGAGCATCCTTTAACGTAAAAACGTATTTGCTGTAAACGGTGCGGCGGCTCAAGCCGTAGCCTCGTGCCTTCATTGAATCTGCCGTATCTATTCCTCTTTCCATTGTCCACGAAACGAGAATGGACAGCCTTTGTGCGGCACTTGTGATACGGCGAATAAATGAATCGGATGAGGATGACAGACCGATCCCCTTTGCCGCCGTGTTTATTTCCTCTGCCTGTGCACTCACAAGGGGAATGAATCTCAGTGCCATTGAAATTATAAGCGCCGTCTTAGGCGAGAAGCGTCCGAAAAGAAAAATTATTTTATCATTGGTCACAACCTCGTTGAAACTGTTGAGCCATATCATTGCGGCTGAGGCTCTCAGCGCAAATACGAGGCCGTACAGCACTGCTTCAAGAGTAAAGGGGGTATTACCCGGAAGATAAAAAATTACCGTTCCGCCCTCGTGATTCACAAGTCCGTTCAGCACACACGCCGCAAGGGAAACGGGCAATATTATCTTTACAAAAAATTTTACCGCCTTACTGCCGCGGAGCTTAACGTCATAGCACAGCGCACAGGCGATAGCCGTAATAAGACTCAAGGGATGAGTTGAGCTGAGACAGAAAACAAGCGTCAGCGTATAAAAAATCAGAGAGGAAAGCGGGTGAAGTCCTCTGAAGCCCGGCTGCATTCGACGGACACCTCCTTATAAAAACGAAAAATACAATTAATTGCTTTCAGGTATGACGGCATAACAAA
>JAZOOE010000092.1:0-10428 GCA_045654865.1 Acutalibacteraceae bacterium
GAGCAACACTCAATATGATGCTTTTCCATACTGCGGCGTTTTACGGCAATATGGGCAAGGTGACCGGTGACAAGGAGCTGGTTCCCGAGAAAAAGAGCCATATATTTACTTATTCATTATATCCTCACAAGGGCTCATACCGAGAAGCGGGCGTTTATAAAAAGGCTTATGAGTTCAACGATGCTCCCTTCGGTATATTAAGCCCCTGTGAGTCAGAGGATGCATTATTACCCGAGGAAAAGGCATTTCTCAAGACTCCCGACAATTTCACTGTTACAGCCTTCAAGGCGGCGGGCTACCCTTATGCAAATCTGAGACAGGTGCCCCTGTCTGCCCCTGAAAGAGGCTTTGCCCTCAGAGGCTTTGAAAATTCGGGACTTTCATCGAGGATCAATATTCAGACGGGCTTTACCCTTTTCGGTGCATCATCCGTCAATCTTCTTGAAGAGGAGCCCACGGCTCTGAAGACCTCCTCTGGCTCACTGAGTTTTATGGCGGGACCTCACAGCGTGGAATCCGTAATTCTCAGAGCTCATTGCATTGACAGCAAGCAGATGGAGGAGCTGAGCTCCTATCCGCTTTATATCAGAAGCTGGGAGCATGATATGGGAAGCGCGCCTCTCGGAAATCTCAGCTTCTGTGCCACGATAGAAAGACTGCCCCGAAATGAAGGCAATAAGCAGGTGCTTTATATCAATGCCGTGAACAATACCCTTGACCGTACCGCATCGGTGCGGATAAAAATAGTCTGCTCTGAGGGCATCAGCGCAGATAAGGAATTTGCCGACGTATCCCTTCTGCCCTCGGATTATATCCGTATTCCCCTTGAGATAAGCTCGCAGACGGATACTCTTTCGGGACAGGTAAAAATATTCTATACCTATGACGGAATCGAATATTACGACGTTTATGAGGCAGGGCTTTTCGAGCCGGAAATGTCTCTTAAAATTGAAAAGACGGCAATAAAAATAAGAATATATAATCCCACGGAACAGGTGCTTACGGGAGAGCTGAGCATAGCATCGCCCTTTGAGACATGGGGTGGGATCATCCCTGACGAAAACCGCCTCGGAGAGATTGCTCCGTTTATGCATTTTATTGAGCTCGGTGCCTTTGAGGAAAGGCTTATCGAGGTGCCGTTCAGCCTGAGTACGGATTTTGAGACCTCGTTCTGGGCAGCGGCAAAGCTCGGAATTAACGGAAGAATATATTTTGCCTTTGACAAATCCGTCGGAATGAGGCATAATGTATGGGCACACGAATTTTTCTCCGAAATCATCAACGATAACGGCTCTATAAGAAAAATTCTTGAAATGTAATAAAACTCTGAACAAAACGAGTGTATTTTGTTTAAATAAAAAAATTCCGAAAAAATTTCAGAAAAAATGTGACTTTTTTGATTCTTCAACCGTTATATAGACAGGAGGCCGGTCAATGGGAGCAGATTCTCCTCTTGCAGCGAACACTGCAAGGCTGTATGAAAAGTATTCCGATATGCTTTACAGAATAGCAATCATGCATTCGGAGAATTCCGAGGATGCCGCAGATGCGGTTCAGGACGTGTTTCTCAGCTTTATGCGCGGAAATATCCGCTTTAACTCTGATGAGCACGAGAAAGCCTGGTTCATACGATCTGTTATAAACCGCAGCCGCGATATACGCCGTAAGAATAAGGTGAGAGCCTATGAGGATCTCTCCGCCGCGGAAAATATTGCAGCGAGGGAGCATTTTTCTTCCGAGAACGTTTCCGTGCTTGAGGCTCTGGAAAGGCTGCCCGAAAAGCTGAGGAGCGTTATAGTTCTTCATTATCTTGAGGGAATGAGCATTGAACAGACGGCAAAAACTCTGAAGCTGACTCAGTCGGCGGTCAAAATGAGACTTTCAAGAGGCCGCGACAGTCTGCGTGATATACTAAATACGGAGGGATTCAATGTTTGACGATAATTTCATCTCGGAATACAAAAGCATAAAAGCGCCCGATGAACTTTATCAGAGAATCCTCAGAGAAGAGAAAAAGGAAAATACAGCATCCCGCGTCGTTGTGTTCAGACGTGTTGCGGCTATGGCGGCGGCAATCGCCGTTATGATCGGTGTCGGATTTATGCTCCGATCGGAAGGGACCCGCCCGTCGGTTTATGTAAACGGCAGTGAGCTTACAGAGACCGTAACCTTTGCAGGGGCGCAGCAGAACGGCATAATGCTTGCAAGAAATCTTAACGAGCTGGCATGTGAGGTCGATATTGAGTTTTCCGTGCCCACCGAAATCACCGCTGACGGCGGAATTCTGACGGCTGAGGACGGCACTGTGATTCTCGCTTCTGGCTCTGCTGTAACCCGTGAGGGGGCTTTTAAGGCTGTCTGGACCATACCCGGTGCCGACAATGAGCTTGTTTATTCTCTGAGCTTTGAGGATAAAGACGGTAGCTACCGCATTAAACTGTACTTTGACGGCGAAGCAGACTGTTGGACTGCTGAGCTGACAAAATAAAAAAACATATCCAAAAAGGAGACAATCAAAATGAAAAAAGTTATCGCACTCGCACTCGCACTCGTATTCGCTCTTTCTTTCGCTGCTTGCGGCGGCACAGAAACCGAAACAACCACTCTCACAGAAGAGACAACAGCAGCTGAGACTGCAACAGTAGCAGCAACTCTTGCAGCAGCTTTCAAGGCTGAGGCAGCAAAGGACGGCGCAACAGCTAACTCCATCGCAACTGCTCTTTCCACAAACGCTATCATCGCTTTCGGTCCTATGGTTCAGGATATGGAAGCCGGCTATCTTGCAGGCTTCGATGCTGACATCACAGGCTTTGCATCCTGCACAGCTATGGTTCCCATGATCGGCACAATTCCCTTCGTAAGCTACGTATTCGAGCTTGCAGCTGATGCTGACGCTGATGCTTTCATTGCAACTCTTGAGGAGAACGCAAACCTTCGTTGGAACATCTGCACAGCAGCAGAAGAGATGCTTGTTGAAACAGAAGGCAACTTCGTATTCTTCATTATGGCTCCTCTTTCCTTCGAGCAGGAATCCGAAGAGGGCGAAGTTGAAGGCGGCGAAGTTGAAGGTGGCGAAGTTGAAGGCGGCGAAGTAGACGGCCCCGCAGCTTTCGATCCCGAAGCAGAGACAGCTGAAGAGACAACAGAGGCTGTTGCTTAAGCTACAGACTACGCTTAAAAAATAACGAAAAGGGTGTTTTATGTCTTATGGGATGTAAGACACCTTTTTGTTAAAGAGGGTTAATTATGCTGTTTTCAAGTATTTCATTTTTATACTTTTTTCTTCCCGCAGTGCTCCTTTTGTATGCGATAGCACCCCGTTTTCTGAAAAATACGGTGCTTCTGGTATCGGGACTTGTTTTCTATGCCTGGGGTGAGCCGAGATACGTTATCATAATGATAATTTCCGTGCTTGTGGGATATGTTTTTGGTCTTTTCATAGAGGCATTTAGAGGAAAACGCCTTTCGAAGCTCTTTATGATAATGTCCGTGCTTACAGATCTCGGTTTTCTTGCATATTTCAAATATGCAGACTTCTTTATAGATAATTTTAATGCCGTAACGGGACTTTCGGTTCCTCTTCTGAGAATTGCTCTTCCCATCGGTATCAGCTTCTATACCTTCCAGATTCTCAGCTATACGGTTGACGTTTACAGAGGTGACGTTCCCGCTCAGAAAAATCCCGTAAATCTCGGTGCTTATATTTCAATGTTCCCTCAGCTTATTGCAGGCCCCATCGTCCGCTACAGCGACGTTGAAAGGGAGCTCAGAGAAAGAAAGCATACTCTTGAGAAAACGTATCAGGGTATTATCCGCTTCTCAGTGGGCTTCGGCAAGAAGATTCTTATTGCAAATGCCCTGGGTGAGCTTTGCGAAACATTCAAAGCATCAGACGAAAAGACAATACTGTTCTATTGGCTTTATGCGGTGGCATTTTCTCTTCATATCTATTTTGACTTTTCCGGCTACAGTGATATGGCAATCGGTCTCGGTAAAATATTCGGCTTTACCTTTATGGAAAACTTCGATTATCCCTATATCTCCAAGAGCGTAACCGAATTCTGGAGACGCTGGCACAGATCTCTCGGTCAGTGGTTCAGAGACTACGTATATATTCCTCTGGGCGGCAACCGCGTTTCAACGGCAAAGCATCTGAGAAATATTTTCGTTGTATGGTTCCTTACGGGCTTCTGGCACGGTGCAGACTGGAACTTTATCGTATGGGGACTTTACTTTGCCGTTCTGCTCACTCTCGAAAAGCTTTTCCTCGGAAAATATCTCAAAAAGAGCCGCGTGCTTTCAAGAATCTACGTGCTTTTCCTCATCGTTATAAGCTTCGTTATATTCAATGCCGCAGGTATGGGTGAAGCGTTGCAGTATATCGGCGGCATGTTCGGTATCGGTGCCGTGGGTATTGCAGGCAACGAGTGGCTTTATTATCTTACAAGCTACGCTCCCGTTATGCTTATGGCTGCCGTCGGTGCAACTCCCGTTCCGAAGCTCATAGTAAAAAGACTCAGAGAAAAGAAGGCGGGCAGAATCGCTACGGATATTCTCGCTCCCGTTTTCGTTGTTGCAATAATCGTGCTTTGCACTGCATATCTTGTTGACGGCTCGTTTAATCCGTTCTTATATTTCAGATTCTAAAGGAGGGAAAGACTATGAAGGATAAAGTTAAATATTTGGTTACTGTCGGCTTATCGGCCCTTGTTATTTTCGGTCTTTCCGCCTGGTTCCTGCTTAAGCCTCCCACAGAATATTCCGACTCAGAAAGAAGAAAGCTCAGTTTGCTTCCCGAAATATCGGTTGAGAGTATTTTTTCGGGTGAATTTATGAAGGATTTTGAGGATGCTTCCCCCGATCAGTTCCCTCTGAGAGACCTTTTCCGTTCAATAAAGGCTTATGTGTCTGAATACGTTTTTCATAAAAAGGATAACAATAAGATCTTTGTTGCCGACGGACATCTTTCCAAGCTTGAATATCCTCTCAAGGAGGATATGATAGATTATGCGAGCGAAAGATTCAATTATCTGTATGACACCTATATAAAGGACACGGATGCCGAGGTTTATCTCAGCGTGGTGCCCGACAAGAACTGCTTTATTGCCGAGAAAAACGGCTATCTTACCTTTGATTATGACCTTTTCGCTTCTTCTCTTTCGCAGAAGCTTCCCTTTGCAGAGTATATCGACGTAAAGCCTCTGCTTGAAGCCGAGGATTACTATACCACGGATACTCATTGGCGACAGGAGAATATTGTTGACGTAGCTCAGCTTATCTGCAACACCACGGGCGCCCCCTTTGTAAACGATTTCAAGGAGAATAAGCTGGATAAGCCCTTCTACGGCGTATACTATCATCAGTCCGGACTTAAGGTGCCCACTGATGAAATAATATATCTTACGAATGACGCAATTGACGGCTGTACCGTCACCAACTACGATACGGGCAAGGCTGTCACAAAGCCCGTCTACGATATGTCAAAGGCTGACGGCGCAGACCTCTATGAGATATTCCTCTCGGGCACGGTTGCGGTTTCTGTTATCGAAAACACGGCCGCAGAAAAAAGAGAGCTTGTAATTTTCAGAGATTCCTTCGGAAGCTCTCTGGTGCCTCTGCTTATCGGCAGCTATTCAAAGATCACGGTGGTGGATATAAGATATATCTCCTCGTCAGTGCTTGACGGACTTGTGGATTTTGAGAATGCGGATGACGTTATTTTCCTCTACTCAACGGTGCTTCTCAACAATTCCATCGCATTAAAGGCGTAAGGGTGCACAAAGCAGCCTGTTTAACGCGCAGTTAAATTAAACGGACACTGCACCGGTATAATTAATTCCCTCAAGGCAACACCAGCCCTGAGGGAACTTTTTTTTGCACTTGATTTTCGCCACCCTTGCAGTACTCTCGTACGGCTATCGGGTGGCGAAAATTATAAACAGACTACTTTCTGCCCCGTTAGCGGAGCAAAAATGCTCATAAATTACCGTATTTGATGAGAAGCAATATTTACGGATAATTGTATGGTGGGGCACTTTCTCTTAAATATTACTGCACGGTAAAGACGGTTATTTGTGCGTTTTTTTTCTCGTGGCGTTGAGGATTGCAAGCATTGCCACGCCTACGTCGGCAAGAACGCCTACCCACATATTCGTAAGCCCGAATGCGGCGAAGATGAGCACGGCGAACTTCACTGTCAGTGCGAAGATGACGTTCTGAATAACGATCCTCTTGGTCTTTTTGGCAATTTGAACCGCAACGGCGCATTTTTCGGGATCATCATCCATTATAACAACGTCGGCGGCTTCAATTGCGGCATCACTTCCGATACCACCCATCGCGATTCCCACGTCGCTGACAGCGAGAACGGGAGCGTCGTTTATTCCGTCGCCCACAAAGGCAAGGCATCTGCCCTTGACCTTTTTCGAAAGAAGCTTTTGCACCTCCGTTGCCTTCCCGTCGGGCAGAAGAGAATCGCGCCATTCCTCTATTCCCAGCTGTAATGCAGTTTTCTTTGCGGCATCCGCTTTGTCGCCCGTAAGCATAACGAGCCTTTTGATTCCCGTTTTTTTCAGAGCCTCAAGAGCCGCACCCGAGTTCTTTCTCGGACTGTCAAAAAGAGTTATCGTGCCTGCAAAGCATCCGTCAACGGCAACGGATACGCTTGCATTTTCTGTAACGTCATCCGTGAGTGCGATGCCGTTTTTCTCGAGAAATCTTCTGCTGCCGGCAAGGATGCTTCTGCCATTATATTCGGCTCTGACACCGTTTCCGGCAGTCTCCTCTGAGCTTTCGGGGGGTGCGGTGTTGCTATGAGCCTTCACAACAGCCCTTGCAAGGGGATGTGCCGAATAATATTCAGCCGTGGCGGCAATTTCAAGCAGCTCTTCCTCCGTGAAGCCCTTTTCGGGATAAATTTTGTCTATCTCAAATTCACCCGTTGTGAGTGTTCCCGTTTTGTCAAAAACAAAGGTATCCGCATTCCCCAGAGCCTCAAGGAATGAGGCACCCTTTATGAGTATTCCTCGGGAGGATGCGGCACCAATTCCGCTGAAGTAGGTGAGTGGCACGGAGATGACAACTGCGCAGGGACAGGAAACAACAAGGAATATGAGGGCGCGGTATACCCACGTTGTCACGTTCTCCGTAATGATTGATGGGATGACGGCAATAAGCAGGGCAAGAATAACCACCGCAGGGGTATAGTATCTTGAAAATTTCGTAAGGAATTTTTCTGTTTTTGCTTTGTTCAGTGAGGAATTTTCCACAAGCTCAAGAATTTTTGCGGCTGTGGAGTCTGAATATTGTCTTGTGCATCTGATTCTGAGAGTACCCGTCAGAGATATGCATCCCGCCTTGACCTCACAATCGGGGAAAATGTCCACGGGAGCGCTTTCACCCGTAAGAGCCCTCATATCAAGGGCGCCGTCTCCCGAAATAACAACACCGTCAACGGGAATTTTATCTCCCGCACGCACAAGAACGGTTTCACCCTCTTCGATTTCCTCGGTAAAGACCGTTTCCTCCGAGCCGTCACGGATTACCGTGGCTTCATCGGGGCAAAGCTCCATAAGGTCGGAGATTTTTTTGCGGCTGTTGCCTACGGCTATATTCTGGAACAGCTCACCCGTCTGATAGAATACCATAACGAACACGCTTTCGGGATATTCCCCGATGATAAGCGCGCCCACGGTGGCTATCATCATCAGAAACTGCTCGTCAAATACCTTGCCCCGTGCAATATTTTTTACCGAGGCAATAAGAACGTCATAGCCCGATATGAAATAGGGAACAAGGTACATTATAAGAGTGATAAATCCGTTGAGCTCGGTAAGATGCGTAACGGCGGTGATGATCACAAAAAGCACAAAGCTCAGAATAATGCGAAGCAGAAGCTTTTTATTTTTCTTTGTCATAGCCTCAGACCTTTATCAGGGAATTATTACAGTGCAATCGGGGACAGCCTTTTTTGCAGCCTTGGGAAGCTGTGCCACAACAGCGGAAAACGCATCGTCCTCAGCTTCAACTATCATTTTCTGTGCTATAAAGCTGACGGAAACGCGGGTTACCCCCTCGATGTCAGAAACAGCCTTTTCAAGCTTTGCGGCGCAATTGGGACAATCAAGATCTTCAAGCTTAAATGTTTTTTTCATATTGTTTTCTCCTTATTCGTTAATATGCTCCATTCCCTGAGATAAAATTCTGCTGATGTGATCATCTGCAAGAGAATAAAGACAGCTTTTGCCCTCTTTTCTGAATTTCACAAGACGGGCAGTCTTGAGAATTTTAAGCTGATGGGAAACTCCCGATACGGTTGCCGAGAGGCTGTCTGCTATATCGCATACGCACATTTCTCCCGATGCGAGAAGATAGAGTATTTTAAGGCGTGACGGCTCGGAAAAGACCTTATAGAATTCCCCGAGAGCAAAAAGCCTTTCCTCGTCGGGTATGCCCCTTACCGCCTTTTCTACCTTGTTCGGATGTACCTCGTAGCTTTCGCAGGTATCCTTGCAACCCGTATTTTCAAAAAAGTCCATATAACACTTCCTCTTTATATGCTTAGTTGAACATTTGAATAGTTGTTCAAATGTTAATATAATGCTACCATATTGTCTCCCCTTTGTCAAGAAAAAATACGTTCTTTCTCAGTAAAAAACGGTGTGCTGTGAGGAAATGCTGTGGCCTTGCGATGAGGATTCCGGTTGTGAATTTCTTACCGGGGTGTTTTTGTAGGTAGTCTTTATGCATCATACCCCATTTGCCGAGGCGGATGGCTGATTCTTCGGACGGGAGTGTGAGGTTCGGGATATTGTAATCTCCAACTCGACGATAACTGATTGAATTTTTATTTGACATAATAACATCCTCCTTGTTTTTCACTTTTATCAATGATTTTCAATAACAGCTCATCAACGTCCTCGGTGGGTAAGTCCTCTGCCAATAGAATATTGCGAAACTCGTTCATACCGTTGATAAGTAAATCACACTCGAAATCCGTAAACTTAATTTTTACTTTTCTGTTCATAAAAAATGACCTCCTGTTATTTGGTAACTTTATTCTACCGCATAACAGGAGGTTAGTCGAATGTGTGGATTATTGTTAAATATTGATGATTACATCTTTATACTATCAATGAATTATTGTCTAGAAATGGATTTAACGTGTTCTTCAAAAGCTAGAGATATGTATTATTCAATGATAAATATAATGCCAGAAAATCAAACTCAAAAACAATTGTTAACATCTAATTATAAGGCTATAAAAAGAGCTGAAAGGATCTTAAAAATTGTTGAAGAACTACCCAAAAGGAATATGCCAGAAAGTTATAGTAAAATTAAATCGGCAATATTATCAGATATTAGAGATACACTTTCTTAAAGCATGTTGTTTTCATAAGTGGTGGTGTGTTTTTGCGTGTGTTAGGGGAGCGTTTGACTGTCAATCAAGAGGTCATGAGTTCGGTCCCCACCGTCTCCACTAAGCAGACAGTTTTTGACTGTCTGCTTTTATTTTAAATTTATTTCAACAGTAAATTAAATATAATCTAGTATTTATTTTTCCTATTGATTTTCCACAATGATAGTTGTATAATACAATTACAATTTAACAGACGGGAGCTTGTGTTACAGGCTGAGAGGAAGGTATAACCTTCGACCGATAACCTGATTTGGATAATGCCAACGTAGGGATGCCTGAATATAAAAGTGTTTCAACGTGGCGGAATCAATCTGAAGCTGTTTCAGATTTTTCGTCACTTTTTCTTTTAAAACACATCTTCTCAACGGTAAGTTACCAAATCGGTAGCTTACCGTTTTTGTTATTTCAGGAGGTGTATTTATGGTAAAAATCAACGGTGAAGAACTTGATGTTGCAGGAAAAACAATTTCAGAATATCTTGCAACTACAAATTACGACCCGAAAAGAATTGCAGTTGAGCGTAACGGTGACATTGTTTTTAAATCTCAATACGGTGAAACCTTGCTGCAGGATGGCGACAACATTGAAGTTGTAAGCTTTGTGGGAGGTGGTTAAACTGATTCCGACAAAAGAAGAATGGTATTCAGCCTTATCTGAAAGACATGGTGAAAAGATACAGAATATTTTTGAATCTGCAACCGTTGCAATATGCGGACTTGGCGGGCTTGGCTCTAATATAGCTTTTGCTCTTGCACGTGCAGGTATCGGTAAGCTGATTCTTATTGATTTCGATAGTGTTGATATTACAAATCTGCACCGTCAACAATATAAACCTAATCAGATTGGTATGAGCAAAACAGAAGCACTGGAAGAAAATCTTTTAGAAATTGCTCCGTATGTGACAATTGAAACTCATTCGGTTCGCATTTCTGAAAATAATGCCGAAGAGCTTCTTGAAGAAGCAGACATTATCTGCGAAGCATTCGACGATGCAGAATGCAAAGCAATGC
>JAZOOE010000093.1:0-3563 GCA_045654865.1 Acutalibacteraceae bacterium
GCCTTTAATTACCTGGATTGACTGAGATTTTCTCAGCTGCTGAATAATTGCATAAGCAAGCAACGCAACGAGTAAAATATCCAAAACATCAGGGAAAATATTTATGTTAACAAAAACGTCCTTAATCTGCATAAAGAATGTTTTTAAGGTTTCCAGCAATTCCATTTGTTACACCACCGTATTTTTTTTAATCATTGAAACGCTATGGGCCGAAATTCCCAAAAGCTCACCAGTAAATCCGAGTCCCTCTTCCGTCGTAGCTTTTATATTGACCTGAGAAACCTCAACACCGCACGCAAAAGCAATGCAAATTCGCATAGCGTTAATATACGGCGCCAATTTAGGCTTCTGAGCAACAACAGTCGCATCAATATTACAAATAGTGTAATTTTCATCCTTCAACAGCTTACATACGTCTGAAAGAAGAATGCGACTGTCTATGTTCTTATACTTCGGATCGGTATCGGGAAAATGAGTTCCGATATCACCGAGTGCGGCGGCACCCAGCAGGGAATCGCAAACAGCATGAATCAGAACGTCTGCATCCGAATGCCCGAGCAACCCTTTTTCATAAGGAATTTCCACTCCGCCGATGTAAAGCTTTCTGTCATCGGCAAATCTGTGAACGTCATAACCGTGTCCGATTCTGTACATACAACCCATCCTTCATTTTTTGTTATTTATGGCATCGCAAGCTGCAAGCTTAACAGCTGTGCAAATGATTTCAGTTGCAATCTTCAGCTCCTCAACGGAAGGACAAGAAGGAGCAAGTCTGATATTTTTATCTTCGGGATCAACTCCGTAAGGATAAGTCGCTCCGACACCGGTAAGAGTAAGACCGGCTTTTTTACAAAGCTCACCGACAAGCTTTGCGGAACCGACGTTAACGTCAAGACTTATGAAATATCCGCCCTTAGGCTCATTCCAGCTTGCAACACCGAGCTCACCGAGCTCCTTATTAAGGATTTCAAGAACCACGTCAAACTTAGGTCTTAATATCTCAGCGTGCTTCTTCATACGAGCCTTAACGTCATCAAGAGACTTAAATATTTTGCAATGCTTAAGCTGATTTATTTTATCGTAGCTGATAGTCTGAAGAGTCAGCCTTGAGGTTATGTCCTTGAAGTTAGCATCACTTACAGCGATGGCAGAAACACCTGCGCCTGCAAAGGTTATTTTTGAGGTAGATGTAAATGCCACAAAATGATTTTCATTACCGTTTTTAGCTGCTTCATCAAAAATATTAAGAAGAGGAGTCTCTTCATCGTAAAGATCATGAACGATATATGCTGCATCCCATATAACTCTGAAATCTTCAGCAGCAGGCTTCATTGCTCCGAGTCTTCTGATTGTTTCATCAGAATATGTAATTCCGTCAGGATTAGAATATTTAGGAACACAAAACATACCTTTTACGTCAGGATTTTTAATAAGCACCTCTATCATATCCATATCGGGACCGTCAGACGTCATAGGAACGTTTATCATCTCAAGTCCGAAATACTCAGCGATAGCAAAATGTCTGTCATAACCGGGTACAACGGCGATAAACTTTCTGTTCTTATTAAATATCCACGGCTCACTTCCGCAAACACCGCTGTAATAGCACTGTGCGATATAATCAAACATCAGGTTAAGGCTTGAGCTTCCGCAAGCAATTACGTTGTCGGACTTTACTCCGAAAATATCAGAAAAGAGACGTCGGCATTCGGGAATACCGTGCAAAAGGCCATAGTTTCTGCAATCAGATCCGTCCTCTGAATTATATCTGCCTTCACTTAAATCAAGCTTCAATAAATCATCGGAAATATCAAGCTGCTCAGCAGCGGGCTTACCACGTGCCATATTCAAAGAAATATTCTTTTCAAGGAAGTAGTTATATTTATCCTGAGCAGCTTTTTCAAACTCTTTAAGCTGTTCAGGAGAATAATCAATCAGTAATTTCATAAGTGCCCCCATATAAAAAAGTCAATTTTGTATTTATTCGATTTATTTTATCACAAACAAATCTATTATTCAATATATATTTATAATTATTTATAATAAAATACGACACCCGTTCAACAGGTGTCGTGTCTTATTATTTTTCACCGCGTTCTCTGATAACAAGACGAGTGGGTGTTCCCTCAAGGCCGAAAACCTCTCTGATCTGATTATCAATATAACGCTGATAGCTGTAATGAAACAGTTCCTTACTGTTTACAAAAGCAACAAACGTCGGCGGTCTCGTGGAAGCCTGCGTCATATAATATATCCTGAGACGCTTACCCTTATCCGTGGGCGGCTGTACTCTCGCCTCTGCATCTGCAAGAACCTGATTGAGTCTTCCTGTAGGAATTCTGACTGCATTCTGATCATCAACATATTTGATAAGCTCATATAAGCGTTCAAGTCTTTGACCTGTTTTTGCAGAAATAAAAATTATAGGAGCGTAAGACATAAAAGAAAAATCGTTCATAAGCTTTTTTCTGTAAATGTCCATTGTTTTTCCGTCTTTTTCGTAAGCATCCCACTTATTTACGGCAATAATACATGCTTTGCCTGCTTCATGCGCAATGCCCGCAACCTTAGAGTCCTGCTCTGTAAAGCCCTCAAGGGCATCTATCATAATCACGCACACATTTGCTCTTTCAACGGCGGCAACAGCTCTCATTACGGAATACTTTTCGATCTGATCATCAACCTTGGATTTCTTTCTGAGTCCCGCAGTATCGATAAAGAGAAAATCACCGAATTTATTGGTAATTCGAGTATCCGTAGCATCACGAGTAGTACCGGCAATATTAGAAACAAGCATTCTCTCTTCGCCACACAAAGCGTTGACAAGAGAAGACTTTCCAACGTTCGGCTTACCGATAACAGCTACCTTTATGGTAGAATCATCCTCTTCAGTCTCTTCCTCGGCGGGAAGATATTTAAGAACCTCATCAAGAAGATCACCTGTACCGTGTCCGTGAACAGGAGAAACGGCAACAGGATCACCTAAACCGAGATTATAAAATTCATAGAAATCTGCAGGCGGATCGCCGAGAGTATCACACTTATTTACACACAACACTATGGGTTTACCGCTTTTCAGAAGCATGGATGCGACCTCTGCATCAGTTGCAACAACACCGGTCTTAACATCACAAACAAAGATTATACAATCAGCAGTATCAATAGCAATCTGTGCCTGACGTCTCATCTGAGACAAAATTATGTCATCGGAATAAGGCTCAATACCACCGGTATCTACAATCAAAAAGTGATGATTAAGCCATTCACAATCAGCATATAAGCGGTCTCTGGTTACACCAGGTCTATCATCAACAATAGCAAGGCGTTTACCGCTTAGTTTATTAAAGAGAGTTGATTTGCCGACATTAGGTCTGCCGACAATTGCAACTATAGGCTTAGCCATAATATACCACCTCCAAATGAAGTCATTAATTAGAAAACTGTTTATAGAAGGCGTAAAATAAACCCTCTCCGGAATTTGCACTGACTATAATATCAGCATCAAGCTCCTTTTCAATGTCATTGATCGTAACGTCATCAAGAAATACGGGATCTTTATCACT
>JAZOOE010000094.1:0-1584 GCA_045654865.1 Acutalibacteraceae bacterium
GAAAAGGTCTCTGAACCACTGTCCGATCTTCTCAAAGAATTCTACGATCTGATCCCAGATTGACTTAGCTTCATCCTTAACAATTTCGCCACCTGCATCTACAACATCCTTAGCTGTATATTCAGGATATTCAGAGGGAATGAACTCATCATTAAAGTTAAGAACCTGAACAATTCCACCGTTATACAGATATGTATGTGTGCCTTCAACTTCGGTGTCAAAAATTACCTTGGTGTCCTTGGTAACCTCAAGATCTGTAAATGACCAGTCTTCTACAGTTCCGTCATCAAGAAGCTCCTTATGGATAAGAGTAACATATCCGTTATTTGTACCGTTAAGTCTGATTCTGTATCCGTCATAAAGGTAAATAACCTTAAGATAGTCTTCGCCAAAGTCTGAGTAAACGGTCTTAAATACACCAAATTCATTACTTGCGATAGCTTCTGTTCCGTCAACAACTGAATAAATAACATTATAATCAGAATCAAGAAGATCGACAGAAACAGGGCAATAAACGTAAAGCGAATCAGTAATTACTCTGAATTCTGCGGGAGAAATCTCAAACATAAGCTTTCTCATGATATCAAGACCTGCAATATTTACAAGTGTATCCTCGCAAAGTGTTCCGTGAAGCTGATTCTTAACTCTGCCGACAGCACCGCCGTTTTCAGCGTTCTTAAAGTTTACAAGAGCCTCCTCACAAACCTTTCTTGTCGTCATAAGAAGGTCAATTGCAAAGAAGGACTTTTCTGCTTCTTCCTGATAATATGCTTCAGCAGCCCATTCTGATGCAGCTGTCTGGAAGTAGTAAGAAGCAAGAACGGTTTCCATATGAGGATATACCTCGTTTGTGTTCCAAAGGAAATCTGCAACGCTGACTACAGCATTATAAATTTCAAGAACTGTTGCTGTGTAAACGTTAGAATTCATAGCAAGCTCAATAAGCCTGTCAATACCAAGAGAAACACCGTCCATAACAGCATCCTGAAGAACCTCGTCAACAACTGTCATAACGTTTGCATTCATATCAGCAATAAGATTAGTTGCAGCCTGTCTGAGAATGTCATAGGGAGTTGTTTCAGCGATATGCATAAGAAGATCAATATAATACTGATTTGCAAGCTGAACAGAAAGAACTCTTGAGTATTCTTCAACGAACTGATCTCTGTAGGTCTGATATGCATGAGCAATCTTTGTAACGTCACCGATTACCTGCCAAGTTGTACCCCAAGCCTCTGACTCAAGAACCTTAGTAAATTCTTCAGCCTTAATAATGTCACCGGCTTTTTCAACAAGATCTCTTGCGTCCTGAGCAAGCTCAAGAACATCAACAAATTCGTCTACGTAACCATCATCAAACTCATAGTCTGCTTTTTCGATAAGAGCAAGAAGAATGAGCTCCGCTTGCTCGATGCTGATATGATGAGTTGCATAGTTTCTCCAAGCCTCGTCATAAAGAGCAAAAGCAGTCCACGTAGCCATAGTGTCCTTCATTGCCTTCTCATTAATGTCAACATAGCTCCAGCTTGTAAAGCTTGAGTTATCAAAAAGATGATCAAGGAAAAGATCATAGTTAGCATTCCA
>JAZOOE010000095.1:0-2068 GCA_045654865.1 Acutalibacteraceae bacterium
AAAGCCCTCCATTAGAGAAAGGCCGGTGTGGTTTTTGAACTGATTGTAGACCTCAGGGTTCAACGCTTCACCTGCAATGGTAGCGTGTGTAATGGAGGACAAATCAAATCTTCCAAGATCCTCTTTGATGAAGAATCGGTACATCGTGGGAGGAGCACAGAAGGTCGTGATGCCGTACTTTTTGAACATAGGCAGAATATCCTCTGAATGGAATCTGTCGAAATCGTAGGTAAATACGCCCGCCTCGCACAGCCACTGTCCGTAGAGCTTGCCCCAGAGAGCCTTGCCCCAGCCGGTATCAGAAATTGTGAAATGCAATCCGTCGGGATTTACGTTATGCCAATGCTTTGCCGTGGGATAATGTCCCAATGCATATTTATAGGAATGAGTTGCGATACGGGGATAGCCCGTCGTACCCGAGGTAAAAAGCATAAGCATGGGATCATTGCCGCAGGGAGAGCTTTCCGTACGGTAGTAATGGGTGCTGAAGCGCTCCATTTCAACGTTAAAATCATTCCAGCCGTCCTTTTTGCCGCCAACAAGGATCTTGATCATTCCGGGGAATTCCGTTGCAGCCTTTCCTGCCTCATCGGACACGTCACCGTCTGCGGTACAAACAATTGCCTTTACTCCCGCTGCCTTATATCTGTAAGTAAAATCGTGTTCAACAAGCTGATTGGTTGCGGGGATAGCGATAGCACCTATCTTATGAAGAGCAAGCATACAGAACCAGAACTGATAATGACGCTTGAGCACAAGCATTACGGTATCACCCTTTTTGATTCCGAGGGACTCAAAATAGTTTGCCGTTTTTGCTGAATATTTTTTAAGATCGCTGAAGGTAAATCTTCTGTCTGACTTGTCATTTGCAACCCACATCATTGCCAGCTTATCGGGATTCTTCTCGGCAATTGCATCAACACAGTCAAATGCGAAATTGAATTTATCATCATTTTTGAAGCTGATACCGCTGAACACACCGTTTTCATCATAGGTGGACTCAATAAAATTATCAGCCACCGTTACGGTCGATGCCTCCTTTTCGGCAACACCTGCGGCAACATAGGGAATCTCGGGATATTCTTCACTAACGTGACCGTCCTGAGGATTAAGCACAACGGCGTGGAATTCACAGCCGCCCTCGCTGACAGCAATCATTCCGTGAGGAATAAGGCTGTTATAGAAAATTGAGTCGCCCTCGTTAAGTATATCTATGTGATTGCCTACCTGAACCTTGAGAGAGCCCTTTACAATTACGTCAAACTCCTGACCGTTGTGGGAGCTGAGCTTTATGGGCGCATTCTGCTCCTCGGGAAGATAGGGAAATTTTACAAGGAAGGGTTCTGCAAGCTTTTCCTTGAACTTAGGAGCCAGATTATTATAAACCACACCGTGCTTCTTGACAATTTTAAGACCTTCGCCTTTTCTTGTAACCGCAAAGGAGCTGAGCGTCGTGCTTGTACCCTCAAGAATATCAACAACCTCTACACCGCATGCCTTTGCACACTTATAAATAAAGGTGAAACTGAAATCGGTTTCGCCCTCTTCAAGCACCTTATAATCCTCGGCTGTTACGCCTGTGAGCCTTGCAAGCTCCTCCTGCGTATAGCCCTTTGCCTCACGGAGATCCTTGATTCTGCCGGCAACATCCTTCAAACTGTAATCCATTTTTTTGTCTCCTTTCAATTATGACTGCTTCAGAATGGTTACAAATCTGAATAAAACAAAAAAACCCGTCCCAAAAGAAAAACCTTTGAGACGAGTTATAAAACCCGCGGTACCACTCAAATTACGGAAAAAATTCCGTCACTTTCCGGGCTCTGACAAGCCCTTTGCCTTTACGCTGCAATACGGAAGGAGTCTACTTGCTTTCGCTTTCGGTCCTCCGACTCAGAAGTGATAGTTTATGGAAGGATCAGCATACTGCCTTGCACCACCCGGCAGCTCTCTGTTTCGCTTAGCATTCCGACCGTCTTCGTCATAGTCGTTATTTGTGATATTCAAATTTGCAAACAGTTTAACACCCGAAAGTATTAAAGTCAATAGTTTTTTGAAATATTTTTAATTT
>JAZOOE010000096.1:0-12821 GCA_045654865.1 Acutalibacteraceae bacterium
AGGAAGTTGCCCTTCTGTCCCCATATAATGTTGCTGAAAAGCTGATTTATAACGGGATCGGAGCAGGTGAAATATCCCGTTCTCTTCATATCCGAGTGAACGACGATGGCGCATATCTCGTCTGCGGAATTTATCTTCATACCCTCCACTGCAATATATCTGAAGCCGTAGAAGGTATAAACGGGCTTTACGAAATGCGTTTTTCCGTCGCAGATAACCGTCAGCTCCTGCTTTGCAGAGCGAAGATTCTCCGTATAGACGTTGCCGTCCTTGGTAAGCATCTCAAAGTGGCGGATCTTTACGCAGTCTCCGCGGCTTCCCTTGACGTAGAAGGCAAGATAGCCCGTAAGCTCCTGACCGAAGTCAATAACCGTATCCCCCTCGGGAGTTACGATAAGCTTTTTGCCGAGGATTTTTTCCTGCTCGGTGATATATTCGCCCTCCTGAGGAATAAGGGTGTCCTTCGTGTAGGGGAGCACCCTTGCGGCACTGCCCCTTGAGGGAGTGAAGGTGAAATCAATGGTCTCACCGTTATACATATTGTTGTAGCGCACAGGGTTGTCCCTTGTCGTCCAGCTGTCGTCGGTATAGATGCTTACCTCCTCGCCGTTCTCGTATGTAAGCTTCAGTGCGGCAATAAGGGCCGTTGTATCGTGAGATACGATTTTTGAGCTGAGATCATACCACTTATGGAAGCGCCAGCCGATGCCCACGCCTGCCTTTATGGTGTTTTCGCGGCCTATAAGCTCCGTTACGTCGTAGGTCTGATACTGTATGCGCTTATTGTAGTCCGTCCATCCGGGATTGAGCACGCTTGAGGTTACGCTGACACCGTTTATTTCACAGCTGTAAACACCGAGAGCGCTTATCTGAAGTTCTGCCTTTACGGGGAAGGGCTTTGCCTCAAAGACCTTTATAAAGTCCGTAACGGCATCCTTTTTCTGTTTCTGAGGCTTTATCCATTGTGCGTTGAAAATGTTATCCATAAGTATATCTCCTTTATGAAATATCCGCAAAAAGTGCGGAGGTTTTTTCTTTTAATGCGCGGTGGCTCGGTTTTTCAAGATACCTGTCGCCCTCGAGAATTCTTTGCGCCTCATCTCTTGCGGCATACAGTATTCTTGAATCCGTCATAAGGGAAGCTATCTTGAGGCAGGGGAGTCCGCTTTGTCTTTCTCCGAAGAAATCACCGGGGCCTCTGAGCTTCAGATCCTCCTCGGCTATAACGAAGCCGTCAGACGAGGAGCAAAGCACGTCAAGCCTTTTTGCCGTTTCGCGGCTTTTTGAATCGCTGACGAGAATGCAGTGGGACTGCTCTTTTCCTCTGCCCACGCGGCCTCTGAGCTGATGAAGCTGAGAAAGCCCGAAGCATTCTGCATTTTCTATAACTATTACGTTTGCTCTCGGAACGTCTATTCCTACCTCAATAACCACGGTGCATATAAGCACGTCGGCAAGCCCATCCTTGAAGTCGCGCATAACTCTTTCCTTTTCGGCGGGCTTCATCTGTCCGTGGAGCAGGGCGCATCTCAGCTGTGAAAATACCGTTGAGGAAAGGGAAGCGAAATATTCCTCTGCGGAGATTCTTTCTCTGTCCGCCTCCTCGTTTTCCGCCACCATGGGGCAGACTATATAGCATTGGTTGCCCTTTTGTACCTCTTTTTTTATAAAGGCATAAAGCCTTTCGTGGTAGGAGGAGTCAACTCTTACTGTCTTTATTTCCTTTCGTCCCGCAGGCTTTTCGTCCAGTACCGATATGGAAAGGTCGCCGTAGATTATAAGCGAAAGGGTGCGGGGGATGGGCGTGGCGCTCATAACAAGCACGTGGGGATTGTCGCCCTTTTCTCTGAGGGCGGCGCGCTGTGACACGCCGAAGCGGTGCTGCTCGTCGGTGACTACGAGAGAAAGGCTTCTGAATACAGTGTCTCTCGTAATGACCGCGTGGGTGCCGATAACGACCTGTGCTTCCCCCGAGGCTATCTGTTCCTTTATGATTCTTTTGTTCTTCAGTGTCGTGCTTCCCGTCAGAAGCACAACGGAAATACCCGTATTCCCGAAAAACTCAAGGAAGGTCTCGTAGTGCTGTCGGGCAAGCACCTCCGTGGGTGCCATAAGTGCACTCTGAAAGCCGTTTTTTGCCGCAGAGTATATAAGTGCGGCGGCAACAGCCGTTTTTCCCGAGCCTACGTCTCCCTGCAGAAGCCGTCTCATAGGGGAGTGCATTTTCATATCCGCGGCACATTCCCCGATAGCTCTTTTCTGCGCTCCCGTAAGTGTAAAGGGCAGACGGGAAATGAATTCATCGGTTTTGTCCTCCTTTATCACAAGGCTCGTTCTTGCCTCGTCACGGGCGCCGAAGGAGAGTATGCCCAGCTGTAAAATAAGAAGCTCCTCGTATATGAGCCGCCTTTTTGCCGCCTTTATATCCTCGTGGCTTTCGGGAAAATGTATGGCTCTCAGAGCCTCCCCGAAGGAAAGCAGACGGTATTTTTTCAGCTGCTCGGCGGGTAAGGGATCCGAAAGACGGTCGGCAAAAGCATCCAGCGCATATTTTACCGCCTTTGATATTGCCTTGGAGTTGAGGGATGCCGTCTGATTGTATACGGGATGGAGTCTTTGTCCCGATTCCGCTTTTTCGTAGGCGGGAGAGAGCATTTCACGGGCTCCGTATTCATTGAGCTTTATTCTGCCGTAGAAAACGAATTCGGAGTTCTCCGTGAGGGCGTCCGCTGCGTATTTGTTGTTGAAAAACGTGAGCATTATTATGCCCTTGCCGTCCGTGGCGGAGGTCTTATACATAATTTTGCCGTTTCTCGTTTTTACGGGAAAGGGCTTTGCTATAACAATGGCCCTTATCGCAACCGGCGTTTCAAGAGGCGCATCGTTTATGGGCTGTGTGTTGAGCCAATCCTCGTATGCACGGGGATAAAAGGTGAGCAGATCTCCTATGGTCTGAATCTTCAGACGCTTGAAGAAGCCTGCTCTTTTTTCGCCGATTCCCTTGAGAAATCGGATATCGGTGCTGAGGATGTCGTTCATATTGATCGTCCTTTTGCATAAAAAGTGAAAAATTATAAATAATATTTCTCGGAAACGGAGGAGCAAGTTTATGTTTGAAGCGGGAATAAAAGCAAGATATATGATGAACGGGAGGGTGCTTTCCTTGTTTTTTGCAAGCATCGTTCCGCGGTGTCTTCGCCTCGCGGCTGTAATGCTTATATGCGCCGCCGCGGCCGCAGCTTCGGGGAATTACAGCTTTTTTCTCGGAGAAAAGCTCTCTTTTTCTGCTGCCTTTATTGCTCTTTGCCTTTCGGGCAGTGTATTTTTGCTTGTTTTTTCTTATTTCAGAGAAATGTATTTCAATTCAAGGCTCTGCTGTCTTTCCGACAGCGCCTGCTTTGCCCCTGAGAGCTTTTTCGGAGTGAAAAGACTTATTCTGTTTTTCAGATACCGTTTTCTTGTTTTCGGAAAAAAGCTTTTGTGGGCAGTCGTTTATTTCACCCCGTCGGGGTGCGTGCTTTTCGTGATATATTTTCTGTTTTCCGTCAACGGCTTTATTCTCAGATATTCCTTTTACGGGCTGAGCCTTGCCTTTGCCGTGCTTTTTCTTCTCGGAGCCGTCTTTTACGGCATCAGCACGGGCAGATATTTTCTCTGTGATTATCTTTTTTCTTCCAATCCCTTACAGCCGTCCGCGGAAATTGTAAGGGAAAGCGTGCGTCTGACTGAGAAGAGTCTGACGGAAATATTTATAAAGAGAATAAGGCTTCTGCCGGGACGGCTTCTGCCCTTTTTTCCCTTTTTACGCGTTTATTCCTTTTGCACCGCCGCGGCGCTTTGCGGTCAGTATTTTGCTGACAGCAGATATTATAAGGAGCTTAACGGAGCACTTGATATGAAAAGAGCCGGGCCCCCGTTTTGCGGCGGTGAAGCGCTGTTATAGACATCTGAGGTATGACGCCTTTCAAAGCCGAAACGCCGAAAAGCGCTGAAAGGGCTTGATTTCAGGCATGGTTCGGATTACTACCGTCACCCTAATCTGAGGGGAGTCTTATTCCATACCGAGAACGCTTCTCAGATTGCCTCCGAGAATACCGTCCTTTGCCTCCTCGGGAATATCAAGCCCCTCGATTCTTGCAATTGCCGCCTTTATTTTGTCAGCCTTGTTATAGGGGAAATCAAGTCCGAAGATGCTTCTTGTGTTTCCCGTCTGATGAATTACGGTGCGAAGCTCATCGTCCGTAAGTGTCCAGGGGCCTGCCATACCGTTTTCTGCGGGGGCAATGCTTGTCCAGCCTGCAAATACGGTGTCGGACCCTGAGTTTCTTGAAGCGTTGCTCATACCCCCAAGGGCATCTCTGAAAAAGTGATAGCCGCCGATGTGCTCCATACTGAATTTCAGCTCGGGATAAAACCATGCAACCTCGTCAAAGAGGAGCATCTTGTAGTCTGCGATCCTGTGCCAGTGAAGTCCCGTGTGGAAGGACAGGAAAAGACCGTCCTTTTCCGCCTTTTTGTAGACTCTCCGAGCCTTTTCGGATAAGATATTCTCCTCCTGAAAGGCAAGATGAAGCTTTATTCCCTTAAAGCCGTAGGACTGCATTTTATCCATCTGATATTCTATATCGTCACGGGAGAAATCCACCGTGCCGAAGCCGATAAGGGAGGGATCGTCCTTTATCTCGGAATAAAGCCAGTCAAGGCTGTCTCCCGAAAGTCCCGATCTTTCAAACTGATCCCTGAAGCAGGTGAAGCATACAGCCTTTTCGATGCCGCATTCAGCCATAAGCTCCTTTAAATCGCCTACGGTGGCACCCGGCTTTGATTTTTCGGGGAATACGTGTGCGTGGTTTGCCCAGATATTGTTTCTCATAAAGCATCCTTCCTTTCTCAGAATCTTATGATCTCAACGCTGTCACATTCCTCGCCGGCTGAGACCTCAATAAGATTTTCGTCCTTTTTAAGCTTTATCTGCCTGAAAAGATATACGCCGTCGGTTATCTTTTCGGGCTTATATTTTTTATCCCTTCCGTTTACGAGAAGCTTTATGTTGCTGCAATTGGTGATACAGCGGATGTCCGTATATTTATCAAGGGTTTCATATTCGTTTATTGCGCATATCTTTATGAAGCCTTTTGATGAGAACTGAGATTTATAATACCAGAAGGAATCTGAAAGCACCGTTCTGTCGAAGCTTGTGAGTCCTCTTTTGTCGGAGGCGGCTCTGCCGTCGCTGAGATTGCCGCCGAAATAGGCAATGATGCCCTTTTGTCTGCAAAAGGAATTCCACAGCCTTATGTGCCATTCGCTGAACTGAAGATAGTCAAGCTCATTTTTTGAGGGGCTTTCGGCAATTACCGCAAAGAACTTGTCGGGATGCTTTGAGTAAAGCTCCTGATAGGTGCCGTTGAATACGATAAAGGAATCGGAGTCGGTTTTACAGGGTACGGACAAAAGCACAACTGATGCCTCGGCGGGTATTTCTGAGGCTGTGTCGGTAATGTCTCTTTTTACCGCTACGCTGACGTCACGGCAAAGCTCCTTCACGATTTTGTGAGCCTGTGCGAAATATTCTCCGTCTGAGCGGTCGTCAACGACTATGCACGAAAGGCAGGGGTGCTGACGGTTGAGCAGAAGGAATTCTTTTAAAACACGGCAGTCTCTTTCGGTGTCCTCTGAGCGCGTAAGCTCAAACCAGAACAGCATTCCGAGGCTGTCGCACACGGAAAGAATATCCGTTTTCGAGGGCAGAAGAGAGGAAAGAAGAATATTGCCGTCAAGAGTTTTCAGATTTTCAACGTCGCTTTTTACTGCGGAGCAGTCCGTAAGCCTTACGCCGTTGAGAGGAAGCCTTACGCCGTTAAGATATAAAAAGCCGTCGCCGAAGAGCTTTATCTCGCGGAGTCCGAATGGGATCTCAAGCTTGTCAAGGCATAAAGAGTCTCTTAAAAGCTGTGCCTCCAGAGTATAAAGGTCGGGGCCCGTCTGACCGTCCCACAGCTCAGGCAGGGTTATGGTCATCGACGTATCCGCGGCTGTCGGCTTGCAGGTTTTCGTAAGCACCGTATCACCCTTGGGATTTCTCAGAGTATACGATACCACGTCATAGTTGTTTGGTCTTATTATTTCGGTATTGATGCTTATATGAGCGTTGCCCTCGCTGAGCTTTGCCGTGACAAGCACGCCCTTGCCGTAATCCGTCATATTGAAATGAGAGGAATCAACGGCAATAATGCAGACTCTTGCAAGGCTGAAAAGCCCGTCGGCACGGGAAACGGGAGCTGCCTTTACCTCTATGTGGTATATCTCATCCGTCTTTGCCTCAAGCGTGACGAGGACTCTGAACGGGCAGGGGGATGCACTGTGAGTGCCGAGAAGCTTTTCGTTGCAGAAAATTTCGGCGTCCGCGCTCAGCTGGGAAAATTCAAGATATAAGGTCTTTCCCTCAAGCTCAAAGGAGGGGACGAAGTCGTATGAAAAGGAGCCTGCGGGCATAGTGGCGCAGCTGTGAAAAAAGGGCAGACTCACAAGAGTATCGGATACTGTCCTTTCACCGTCGGTCGTCTCGGCGCTGAAAAGCCAGCCCTTGTTTATGCTGATTTCATTTCTCATATTTTTACACCTTCAAATCAATAGTAAGCAGTACGGGACAATGGTCGGAGCCGAAAACGTCGCTGAGAATCTCAGCGCCCGTCAGCTTGTCGTCAAGCACCCTTGAGGTGACGAAATAGTCGATTCTCCAGCCTGCGTTGTTGAGTCTTGCGTTATATCTGTATGACCACCAGGAGTATGCTCCCGTAAGGTCGGGATAGAAATACCTGAACGTATCGGTAAATCCCGAATCAAGAAGCGTGTTAAACTTTTCTCTCTCCTCATCCGTAAAGCCTGCCTTTCCGCGGTTAGGCTTGGGATTTTTAAGGTCGATCTCCTTGTGAGCCACGTTTAAGTCTCCGCAGAAGATAACGGGACGAGTCTGCTCAAGCCTTTTGAGGTGCTCCAGAAATGCATCCTCCCAAAGCTGTCGGTATCCGAGGCGCGAAAGATCGTCCTTTGCGTTGGGTGTATAGACGGTGACAAGATGAAATTCGGGATAGGTGAGGGTTATAACTCTGCCCTCGTTGTCAAATTCCTCTTTGCCGATGCCGTAGCTTACGCTTTCGGGGGTGTGGCGGGTGAAAATTGCAGTGCCCGAATATCCCTTCTTCTCGGCGTAGTTCCAATAGCTTTCATAGCCGTCAAAGGCAAGATCTATCTGTCCCTCCTGAAGCTTTGTCTCCTGAAGACAGAAAAAATCCGCGTCAAGGCGAGCAAATTCCTCGGGGAATATTCCTTTATTGGTGACGGCTCTCAGGCCGTTTACGTTCCACGATATAAATTTCAGCATAGCTTACTTCTCCGATTGCCGTTTTAAAGGCAGTTTTTTGTGTATTTTCTAAATTGTAGCATATAAAAATATGAATATCAATAATTAAGGATAATTTTAACACTTGAATGTATAAGTAAAATATGATAATATATTGAGGATTCTGACAAAAAAGAAAGGAGCTCTGCCATGCTTTTGAGAGACGGTATTTTTTCATCCCTCTATCAGCTTATTGCCGATTTCGGCGAGGCTTATTCGGGGATAATAATTGCGTTTTTTAATACCTTGTTCAGACGGCCCCTTTTGTTTATATTTACCTTTTTTAAACGCTTTATAAGGATGATCTTCCGGACGGCGGTAATTTTCTTTGCTCCTGCCGATATTTCCTCCGAGGATTTTGCGGCGGATGCTCTCAGATGCACGAAGCTTTGTCTTAAAACGCTGTTCACACAGCCCGGCTCCTTTCCCTCTGTGAGCCTTTACTATGTAAAGAGGGCATTTTCAAGATATTCCTTCAGTATAAAAAACGTGCTTCTGTGGCTTGTTCCTTTATTGGTTCTTGCAGGTGCGGCGGCAGGGGGCAATGCCCTTTCCGAAAGTCTGGTGGCTCTGAAAATAACCGTTGACGGAGAGGTGTTGGGCTACGTTGAGAGCGAGGAGGCATACGTTGAGGCTGAGGCGCTTGTAAGACAGCTGCTGGGTGACGGCTTTGATCCCTCTGCAACCGAGGTTTCATATTCCCTGGCGGTAGTAGGCTATGATAAAATAACGGATACGGACACCCTCTGCACAAGACTGATAGGGCTTTCCGACTCAGCTGCGGTGCGCGCCTGCGGAGTTTATGCCGACGGCAGACTCATTGGTGTTGTCTACAGCGAAAATGACGCCAGAGCCGTTCTGGACGAGCTTCTTTCGGATGCAAGGGCGGACGAAAGAAATTATACGGTATCCTTTGCCGAGGACGTGACATACGAATACGGCTATTATCCCGAGGACAGTGTTACGGATAAGGACGGGCTGAGAGCTCTTCTGACGCAGGGAGAAAAGACCTACGATATATATACGCTGAGAAGCGGCGATACGCTTCAGGGCGTTGCAGAAAAATTTTCAATGACCGAGGAGGAGCTTTTACAGATCAACGGCATAGACGCAGATTCTGATGCTCCCTCGGAGGGTGACACTCTCAGAGTGACAAAATATGCTCCCGTGCTTACCCTCAAGGAGGTACGAACGGAGATTACCGGTGAGGCAATAGCCTTTGATACGGTGAAGATCGAATCCGCGGCTCTTTACAGCGGCTCGTCACGCGTGCTTTCGTCGGGAAAAACGGGACTTGCTCAGGTGACAAGCTTCGTTACGTACGTGGACGGTGAAAAGGTGTCCTCCCGCGAGGTGCACAGACTCACCGTAACGGATGCGGTTCCCGAAATAATGCAGATAGGCACGAAATCTCTTGACGAGGCATATTCAAACTCAATGGGCGGTATATTCCTCTGGCCTATAGTTGGCGCGTACGGAATAAACTCAGACTACGGCTACCGCTGGGGCAAGCTTCACGCAGGTCTTGATCTCGGTATGGGCGGCGCCGCGGGCACAAGCCTCGGTAAGGATATTATTGCCGTGGCTCAGGGCACGGTCATAGTTGCGGGCGTTCATTCAAGCTACGGCTATTACGTAATAATCGATCACGGAAACGGTCTTCAGACTCTTTATGCCCATTGTCTTGCAAACTCTCTTACGGTAATCCCCGGTCAGGTGGTGGTTGCGGGACAGCCTATAGCAAAAGTCGGCTCCACCGGCTATTCAACGGGCCCCCATCTTCACTTTGAGGTAAGAGTCAACGGTAACAGAGTTAACCCCAGACCTTACCTTGGTATATGATGAAAGGAGATAATTATGGATTCACACAACAACGTGCCCGATTCCCTTAATGCCCCCTCACTCGGTAACAAGCCCTCTGTCGGCAACGTAAAAAGCAGAAGAGGCAGCTTTATCTTCGGCTTTATCGTGATAATATTCTCGCTTATAGGTCTCCTTAGCTGTATATTCTGGCTTTCGGGACTTATGAGAAGCAGTGCAAAGCAGAAGGAGGAGGGCGATTTCGGCGAATACGATAAGTTTCTTATTGCGGTTGCCGCAGTAGATCCCGCTCCCTTTGACGATATATCCACGGCTCGTATGAACGAGCTTGTGGAGATCTCTGTATGGAGTATAATCCGCTCCGATCTTGAGCCCGATAAATACGACTATTCCTCGGGTGAGCTTGCAATTCCCGCCTCCGACATTGAAGCGGCGTTTATCAGATATTTCGGCACTCAGCTTCCCATTGTCCACCAGACGGTTACGGGCTACGGCTATGAGTTTTCCTATAACTCGGACGACGGCTGCTATTATATCCCTCTTACCACCATTGAGCCCCTCTATACTCCCTCGGTGAGGGCATCCGAAACCAAGGGTGACACGGTTATTCTCACCCTCGGTATGGTGAACGCGAATACGTGGAAGCAGGACACCGACTCGGGCGACCTTTCAAGACCTGAGCCCGATAAGTACGTCAAGGTGACTCTCAGAAAGTCGGGAGGAAGCTTCTTCATTGCCGCGCTTCAGACCACCTCGTATCAGGAAACGGCAATCGTTGAGGTATTCACCACCAAGCCCGCAGAGCAAACCACGGCAACCGAGCAGACGAACGAATGAGGCTTCGCAACCGCGAAGCACTGTTCCGAATTTGCAAAGCGCTGTCAGCTGTAATTAAATATCAAAATGCAATCAAAAGGCCTCCTGTACTTTGCGGTACAAGAGGCTTTTTTTGTTTGTCTTTCCGGACTCCGAATTTGCGAAGCACTGTTCCGAATTCGTTTTGTCAGCTCTGGAACATTATGAGCATAAAGCCTGCGGCAACGGCGGAGCCGATAACACCGGCAACGTTGGGACCCATAGCGTGCATAAGAAGGAAGTTTGTGGGGTTGTACTTCCTGCCCTCGTTCTGAGCAACTCTTGCTGCCATAGGAACTGCGGAAACGCCTGCGGCACCGATAAGGGGATTGATCTTGCCGCCTGTAACGACGTAAAGTACCTTACCGATAAGAACACCGCCTACGGTGGAGAATACGAATGCCGTAAGTCCGAGAACAACGATCTTGATGGTTTCCAGCTTGAGGAAGTCCATACCGTTTGCCGTTGCACCTACGCAGATGCCGAGAAGAATTGTTACGGTATTCATAAGACCGTTCTGAGCTGTGTCGGAAAGCCTGTCCGTAACGCCGCATTCCTTGAGAAGGTTACCGAGCATCAGCATACCGAGAAGCGGAACGGCTGAGGGAAGAATGAGAGCAACAACGATGAGAACAACAACGGGGAAGATGATCTTTTCGATCTTTGAAACCTTGCGAAGCTGAGTCATCTTGACTTCTCTTTCCTTCTTTGTGGTGAGAATCTTCATAATGGGAGGCTGAATGATGGGAATAAGAGCCATATACGAGTATGCGGCAAGGGCAATGGGAGCCAGAAGATGAGCCGCAAGCTTAGAAGCGGTGAAAATAGCCGTGGGGCCGTCTGCGCCGCCGATGACGGCAATAGAAGCAGCCTCTGTGGGCTCGAATCCAAGGAGAATGGCAACAACGAAGGCAAAGTAGATGCCAAGCTGTGCGGCAGCGCCGAGGATAAGAGATACGGGGTTTGAAAGCAGGGGGCCGAAGTCAGTCATAGCACCGACACCCATAAATATGAGACAAGGGAAGATACTTGATTTAACGCCGACGTAGAGGATTCTCAGCACACCCGAGTCAAACCAATGTGCACCCTCAACTGCCAGAGCGCCTGACAGATCACCCAGCTGACCGCCGGTTGTATCAAGCATTATGTTTGCACCGGGAAGATTTGCAAGAATCATACCGAATGCAATAGGAACAAGAAGCAGAGGCTCAAACTTTTTGAAGATAGCAAGCACAAGGAAAATACCTGCAACACCGAGCATTACAAGATTCTGCCATTCAAGACCGACAAGTCCCGAGGATTCCCAGATGCCTGCAAAGACCTGAGATATAAGTTCCATTGTGAGTCTCCTTAAATAACTGCAAGAACAGCGTCTGTTTCAACAACTGAGCCCTTGGAAACAAGAACCTGCTTAACAGTACCTGAAACGGGAGCAACGATTTCGTTTTCCATTTTCATAGCCTCGAGAATGAACATAACGTCACCCTCCTTGACTGTCTGTCCGGGAGCAAAGTTTACGGAGAGGATGTTTCCGGGCATGGGGGCAACAACCTTTGCGCCTTCTGCTGTTGCTGCCGCGGGAGCGGGAGCTGCTGCGGGAGCCGCTGCGGGAGCGGGAGCTGCTGCGGGTGCGGGTGCTGCTGCGGGAGCTGCGGCGGGAGTAACAGATGTGATTACTGCATCTGTCTTTGTAACGTCAACCTCATAATTTTTTCCGTTAAGTGTAACTACGTATTTCATTATTTATTTTCCTCCAGACATTTGATTGTGTTGAATTTGAGACGGTTAAGGGGAATACCGCTTTTTGCACTTGTGATAGCCATAATAACAGCGGCCTCTTCTTCCGTGCAGTTGATAAGTGTAAGATCGCCGATGGACTGATTTGAGGGAAGGGGAGTACCGCTTGCGGCAGGAGCGGCAACGGCGGGAGCGGCTGTTTCAGCAGCCTGTGTCTTTGCTTCCTTTTTCTTTGCAAGCATATCAAATGCCTTACCCATACCGAAAACGAATATTGCAAGGAAGCCGAGAACAAGGAAAACTACTGCGAAGCCTACAAGGGAAATAAGAAGAGTCTGGCCGAAGGTCATTTCGGCACCTGCTCCGTAAATATTTTCAAAAACGCCTAACGTCTGCATGGATTATTCCTCCTCTATAGCTGTGATTGAATAAGAGAAGGTGTGCTTGCTTCTTTCTTCTCTTACCTCGAAGAATTTTTCTGCAATCTGGGGGAATGCGATGTAGGACAGAACGTCCTCGTCACACTTTGCCTTGTCGCCAAGCTGAGCCTTTGTCTTTTCAAATGCAGGCTCAAGTGTATCTGCAAAGCGGCATTCCATAGGCTTCTCGTCGCCGAGAACAAGTGTCTTGAGCTCTTCGCTGATCTCTCCGGGAGCTCTGCCGTACTCACCCTTGACGTAAGCCTTGATTTCCTTGGAAATGTTCTTATATCTGCCCACAAGAACGTTGGCTGTTGCCTGAACGCCTACCATCTGGCTCATAGGAGTAACAAGGGGAGGATAACCCATATCCTTTCTTACTCTGGGAGTTTCCTCAAGAACCTCCTGAAGCTTATCAACCCTGCCCTGAGCCGTAACCTGTGCTCCAAGGTTTGAAAGCATACCGCCGGGGATCTGATAGCCCAGAGCATCCGTATCCGTTGCCATAACAACGGGGTTGAGAAGTCCGTCCTTGAGACAAGCTGCTCTGTAGGGCTTGAAGAAGTCGTTTACCTTCTTTACGCAGT